>CAVACW010000011.1:0-36001 GCA_963587345.1 uncultured Oscillospiraceae bacterium
GACCGAAGTTGTATTTCGTCACTGGCCTTTTTTTCGTCGGCCAGCACAACAGTTCAGCAGTACGCACAACGAAAGTGACATTGGTCAGAGAGGCGAATAGCCCGTCCCAATGCTTGAACATGATGTCTACGAAGTAGCCCACCGCCAGACGATACTGAACCGCCGTCGCTTCGAAAGCGCCGGACGATTCTTTTATCTTGGCAGAATAGGTGGAGAGGATCTGCATGGCTACGCTATGTTCTTGTGCCTTGGATTCTACAACGAAGGGCTTCTTCGAAGCCCGGTCGGCTTGACTCGCGACTGAAGTCGCAAGAATGCGCCGACCGTTCTTTCAAAAAAAAAGCCCCGCCCGCGCAAAGACGTTGCTCTGCGCCCGACGAGGCCTCGGATCCTGCTTTCTCCAGCCTACTTGGTCTTGTCCGGCGCCTCGATGTGCGGCCACGCAGCCGACATGTAGACGTAGGCGGAATAAAGCGTCAGGATCGCCGCGATGTAGATGAGCACCTTGCCGATCAGCGCAACGTCGATGCCGAACACGGGCTCGAAGTAAAGCAGCATCGGAATCGCCGTCATCTGGGCGATGGTCTTGATTTTTCCGAACCAGTTCACCTTCACGACGGCTGCTGCGCCGATCTTCGCCATCCATTCCCGGAGAGCCGTCACGGCGATCTCGCGCCCCACGATGATGAGGGCGACGATCATGTCGACGCGACCGAAGGCAAGCAGCACCACGATCGCCGAGCAGACGACGAGCTTGTCCGCAACGGAGTCGAGAAACGCCCCCATCTGGGTTGCCATGTTGTAGTTGCGGGCGATGTAGCCGTCCAGCGCATCCGTGATCGCCGCGATCACGAACATGATGCAGGCGAGCACGTTCTTCACGTGGGGAGAAACGATGACGTCCGGAACGTAAAAGATGCCGACGATGAGCGGAATAAAGGCGATGCGGGCCCAGGTGAGGGCCATCGGAATGTTGAATCGTTTAGGTTGAACTGCCACTGTCGACACCGTGCAATTGATCGTAAATCTTCTGCGCAAGACTGCGCGAAATGCCGTCAATTTTAGCGATATCTTCCGCCCCCGCATTCTTCACGCCCTTCAAGCCGCCAAAGTGCGTCAAGAGCTTCTGGCGCCGCTTGGGGCCGATCCCCTCGATGTCTTCCAAACGGCTGGACTGCCGCGTCTTGCTGCGCTTGGCGCGCATGCCGGTGATGGCAAAGCGGTGCGCCTCGTCACGAATCATGGCAACGAG
Organism: uncultured Oscillospiraceae bacterium; assembly: GCA_963587345.1. Classification (GTDB taxonomy): domain Bacteria; phylum Pseudomonadota; class Gammaproteobacteria; order Burkholderiales; family Burkholderiaceae_F; genus Duodenibacillus. The sequence continues at coordinate 1,253 of CAVACW010000011.1, forward strand.
CATCAGCGCAGGGCTTTCGCTGCCCAAGACAAGCGGCTCGCGGCCGTCCGCAAACACCAGCGTCTCAAGCCCCGTCTTGCGTCCCTCACCCTTGGCAACCCCCACGATGACGGAAAGCGGGAGCCCCAAGTCGGTAAAGACGTCACGAGCCATGTGCACCTGCCCCCGGCCGCCGTCCACGAAGACAATGTCAGGCAATTCCGCTTCGCCGCGCGCCACGGGGCTGTAGCGCCTCGTCAAGACTTCCTTCATGGCGGCGTAGTCGTCGCCCGCGGTGACGTCCGTGATGTTGAAGCGCCGGTAGCGCGAGGAATCCATCCCAAGTCCGCGAAACACCACGCAGGAAGCCTGCGTCGCCTCGCCCGCCGTGTGCGAAATGTCAAAGCACTCCATTGTGAGCGTCGCGCGCTGCTCGTCGGTGAGCTTCAGGTCCAGAACGCGAATGAGGTCCTCCACGCGCCGCTTTTCGCCCGCGGTCTCCGTCAAATGGCGCTCCAAGGCGAGGCGGGCGCCCTGCTCGGCCATTTCAAGCCACTTTCGGCGCAGGGACTGCGGCTCGTGCACAAAGACAACGCGCCTCTGGGCAAGATCCGACAACGTTTCTGCCGCCGCTTCGCGGTCCGAGGCCGCCTGGCTGATGACAACGTCGGGCACGTCGGACGTGAGGTAGTGCTGCGCAATGAAGGCGTCAAAAACGTCAGACGCTGCGAGCGCCTCGCCGGTTCCTCGAGCGACGTCGGGAAAGACCGCGTGGTCCCCCAAATGGCGGCCGCCTCGCACCATCGCAAGATTCACGCACGCGACGCCCCCCATGACGGCGACCGCGATGATGTCGGCGTTGGTGTCGCCCCCCGTCGTCTCCACGGCCTGCTGGTGCATGACGTCGTTCAAGGCGGCGATGCGGTCTCGAAAGACCGCCGCCTCTTCAAAGCGAAGCGCGTCGCTCGCGGTCATCATCTTGTCCCGCAGCCCCGCCATCACGTCGTCGGTTTCGCCGCGCATGAAGCGGCAGGCGTTTTCCACATCCGCCGCGTACTCCGCCTCCGTCACCTTCCCTACGCAAGGGCAGGAGCAGCGGTCCATCTGCCCCATGAGGCAGGGCCGAGAGCGATTCGAGAAGACCGCATCCTCGCACGTTCTCAGTCGAAACACCTTCTGCAAAATGCCGATCGCCTCTCGCACGGCGCCCGCGTTGGGGTAAGGCCCGAAAAAACGGCTCTTCTTATCGACGCCCCCGCGGTAGTAGCTCACGCGGGGAAAGGGCGACGCCGAAAGCTTCACGTAGGGGTAGCTCTTGTCGTCCCGGAAAAGAATGTTGTACTTGGGAGACAGCGTCTTGATGAGATTGTTCTCCAAGAGCAGCGCCTCTGCCTCCGTGCGCACGACGGTTGTTTCCATCCGCGCGATTTTTCCCACCATAATGGCGATTCGCGGACTCAGGTCGTTTTTCTGAAAGTAGGACGACACGCGGCGCTTCAGGTTCTTGGCTTTGCCGACGTAAAGGCACGTGCCCTCGCTGTCAAAGTAGCGGTAAACCCCGGGAAGCGTCGGGAGGCTGGCGAGCTGCTCGCGGTAGTTCGTGATGCTGATGTCCGTCATTTGGGACTTTCTTCTTTCCTTTGGGGATCCGCTTTTGTGACTGAATCCACGGTTTCTTGCACCCTCTGGTGCCGCGTCATCGACAACTTCGGCGACGCCGGCGTTGCGTGGCGCCTCGCGAAAAGTTTATCGCAGGAGTTTCACTGGCGCGTGCGGCTTTTGATCGACGAGCCGGCGACGCTTGCGGCCTTCGTGCCGGAGTGCCCCGCCAGCGCCCAAAAAGCCAGCGTTCTCGGCATTGACGTGCGCCGCTGGACGGACGACGCGGGCGCGGCGGAAGCGGCCGACGTCCCTGACGTCACGGTGGAGACCTTCAGCTGCCGGCTTCCCGACGCGGTGGAAGAGGCGATCGCCCGGCGCTTTGACGCCGGCACCCCGACCGCCGTCTTTGCGGTGGACTACCTTACGGCGGAAGCGTACGCCGAGGCTTCAAACGGCCTCGTGAGCCGCCACCCGCGCTGGGGCTACCCCAAGACCTTCCTTTTTCCGGGATTTTCCGAAAAGACTGCGGGCGTCGTGCGCGAAGCGGACGCTGGAAGCCGGCGCGACGCCTTCACGCGAGAAGCCCGGCAGGCGTTTCTCGCGCGTCACGGCGCCGACCCCCAAGCGCCCTTCACGCTCTTTCTCTTCACCTACCCGGTGAACCCCGTGGCAAGCCTCGCGAAGGCCATGACCGACGCGGGCGACCCCGTGCAGGTGCTCCTGGCGCCAGGCGAAGCCTCGCGGCAGTTTGAGGCCGCGCTCGCCGATCTCGGCCACCCCGCTCACGTCACGACCGTGAGAATGCCGATGCTGCCGCAAGCGGATTTTGACGACGTGCTGCTCGCCGCGGACGCCGCGCTTGTCCGCGGCGAAGACTCCACGCTACGCGCGCAACTTTCGGGCGTGCCGCTTCTTTGGACCCTCTATCCCCAGAGCGAAGAAACGCACCTCGTTAAAATGCGCGCCTTTGCTCGCGTCTACGGCCCGCACTTGTCGCCCGCCGCGCGGCAAGCCTGGCTTGCGATGCAAGAGGGGTTGAACGCGGGCGGCATCACCGCCGCCCAGTGGACAGCCTGGAAAAATGAGCTTTCCGCGCTAGCCGCGGGCGCCAGAAGCTGGCGAAATCACCTTCTCTCCCAGCCCACCGTCGCGCAAACGGTTGCACGAATCGCCCGCATGCCGCTACAATATTGAGTTACTGTGAAAAACCTCGGTCAGGGCTCCTTGACGGATCGCTCGGCTGAATAATCCTCAAATAAAGGACAGACATCAAATGAAAACCGCTCAGGAACTGCGGGCCGGCAACGTCTTTATGGTCGGCAAGGATCCCATGGTTGTGCTCAAGGCCGAATACTCCAAGGGCGGCCGCGGCGCTTCCACCGTCAAGATGAAGATGAAGAACCTCTTGAACGGCGCCGTCACGGAAACCGTGTATCGCGCTGACGACAAGTTCGAAGACATCATCCTTGAACGCAAGCCCGTCACGTACTCCTACTTCGCTGATCCGCACTATGTGTGGATGGACGAAGAGTACAACCAGTACGAAGTCGACTCCGACACGATGGAAGAAGCGAAGAAGTACCTCGAAGACGGTCTCGAAGCCGAAGCCGTGTTCTACGAAGGCCGCGTGATCGGCATCGAACTGCCGACCATGCTCGTTCGCGAAGTGGTCTACACGGAACCCGCCGTGAAGGGTGACACCTCCGGCAAGGTCATGAAGCCCGCCAAGCTCGCCACCGGCTACATCCTCGACGTTCCCGCGTTCGTCAACACCGGCGACAAGATCGAAATCGACACCCGCACGGGCGAATACCGCAGCCGCATCAAGTAATTGATGCCCTGCGCGGTCGCCGCACGGCTCCCTTCGGCGAGTCTGGCGGCGACACTCGAAAAGAAAGCCTCCGAAGGACCATTCCGACGGAGGCTTCTTTTTTGCGCCGCACCCGCCCCAGGCGTGCGTCAGCGTCAGATCTTGGCGAGCTTCGCGTAGCTCAGCGCAAGCTCCTTCTCGCCCGCTGTGTCAAACTTCACGCGCGCCGCGGCGCTCGCTTCGCTTTTCACGTTCTTGAGGGCCAGGATCGTCCCCACGCCGAACGTGGGATGCGAAACGCGATCCCCCGTGTGAAGCCCCCACGGGTTCTCGGGCTCCACCTCCTTCTTCTTGCGAAAGCCTACGCCAGCCCCGGCGTTAAGCCCCGAGGCCGCCTTCTGCTGGCTCGCGAGATAGTCGCTCGCGCGCCCCACCTTGCCGTTCTGCCAGCCAGGGGTCTTGTTTCTTTGCCAGCCCGCGCTCCCCGCGGCGCTCGAATCTTGACGGCTCCAGCTGCTCCCCGAGCGGTCATAGCCGCGGCCGCCGTAGCCGCCGCCATAGTTATTTCCCGAACGACCGCCGCTGCGATAATTGGTGAAGGCATCCCTTTCCTTCAAGGGGGAGGCAATCGTCTGCACGTGCTCGGCCGGGATCTCGTCCAGAAAGCACGATCCCTGCCCCTCATGCGTCTTCCCGTAGAGCATGCGCTGGCCGCACCAGCTGATGCGAAGCTTCTGCCGCGCGCGAGTCATGGCGACGTACATCAGGCGCCGCTCTTCCCCCAAGGCCTTCGCTTCATCCTCGCCGTCGCGGGCGCCGTGCGGGAAGAGCCCCTCTTCCAAGCCGCAGAGAAAGACCACGGGGAATTCGAGGCCCTTGGAGGCGTGAACCGTCATCATCTGCACGCAGTCGCGCACTTCGCCTTCGTTCTTGTCGTCGGCTTCAAGCGCCGCCTGCGAGAGGAACCCGTCCAAAGGCGTCATGCCGGTCTCTTCGCACACTTCCAGCGCCGGCGCGTCTTCTTCCAGCCCGTTTTCGCGGTACCACCCCGTCGCCGCGTTGACGACTTCGCCCATGTTCTCAAGACGAATGTCCTTGTCCGCCTTGCCATCGTAAAACGCCTTCAACCCCGACTTCTCGATCACAACGCCGATGCAGTCCGCAAGATTCATCCCCTCGCACGCCGCCTTCATTTCGTTGACAAGCGTCACGAAGGCGCCAGCGCGGCGCACCAGCGCGGGATCGTCCTGCCAGTTGACAAGGCACTCCCAAATGGTCTCGCCGCGCGACTGCGCCTCGGTTGTGAGGCGCTCAATCGTCGTAGCCCCGATGCCGCGGGGCGGCTGGTTGATAACTCGGAGCACCGACGTGTCTTCGGGGTTCGTGAGCAGGCGCAGGTACGCCGTCACGTCGCGCACTTCGGCGCGGTCAAAAAAGCGCAGCCCTCCGTAGATGCGGTAGGGGACGGCGTTCGCGGTGAGGTACTGCTCGATCAGGCGCGACTGCGCGTTGTTGCGGTAGAGCACCGCAAAGTCCTTCCAGGGGCGGCCCGAGCGATGCTCGTTCATCACTTCCTGCGTGAGGCTTCGAGCTTCATCGCGATCGTCAGAGGCTTCATAGATCGTGATGCGCTCGCCCGCGCCTGCGTCCGTCCAGAGGTTTTTGCCCATGCGGTTTTCGTTGTTGGCGATGACGGCGTTCGCCGCATCGAGAATGTGCGACGTCGAGCGGTAGTTCTGCTCCAGCTTGACGATGTGCTTCACGCCATAGTCGCTGATGAAGTCCGCCATGTTCCCCACGCGCGCACCGCGGAAGGCGTAGATCGACTGGTCATCATCGCCCACACAGAAGACGGAGTTCTCGGGCGACTTCGGCGACGCCAGCGCCTTGATCCAGCGAAACTGCAGCGCGTTCGTGTCCTGAAACTCATCCACAAGAATGAACTTGAAGCGCGCGGCGTAGTGATCCCGAAGGATGGCGTTTCTTTCAAGGAGCTCAGTGCTTCGCAAAAGAAGTTCTGCAAAATCCACGAGCCCGTCCTTCTGGCAGCGGCTTTCGTAAAGGCGATAAAAGCCGGGGTTCCCCGACTCCTCGTTCGCCGCCACATCCGAAGCGCGCAGGCCCGCCTCCTTGAAGCGGTTGATGCGCGACTGAAAGTCCTTGGGCTCGTTCACCTCAACGTCAATCCCCGCTTCCTTCATGAGGCGCTTGATGAAGGAGAGCTGGTCCGACGAGTCAATGATCTGAAAGGTCTTCGGCAGCCCCGCCTCCTCGGCGTGAAGGCGCAGGAGCTTGTGCGCGATGCCGTGAAACGTTCCCACCCACATCGAGCGCATGTCCGCCGTCACCATGGCTTCAAGGCGCGCCTGCATTTCCTTGGCGGCCTTGTTCGTGAACGTGACGGCCAGAATCTGCGAGGGGCGCGCCATGCCCTGCGCAATGATCCAGGCGATGCGCGTCGTCAAAACCCGAGTCTTTCCGGAGCCCGCGCCCGCCAGAATGAGCGCATGCTCGGCGGGAAGCTCCACCGCCGCGCGCTGCATGGGATTGAGGCTCGCCACGAGATCCGTCAGATTCTGCATGTCTTTTTTCCGTCGTCTGTAGAAGGTTGAGAACAAAAAGCCCGCCAAGGGCCGGGCGGGCGCAAAATGCTACCGTCTTTCCGCCTTAAGTCAAGTCATTGCGCCGGCAGCCGCGCGGTCATCGGCGCCCGAATCAAGGCCTCAAAAGCGGTATACTTTTCGGTTCCTATGTTTTCCCGCAGTCCCCCTCGGACTGCATTCACCACTACGAAAAGGCCAGGCGCCCATGCGCGACACCTATTCTCCTCAGGAAATCGAGTCTGAAGTCCAGTCCCGCTGGATCAAGGACGAGGTCTACCGTGCCAAAGAGCACGCTCTGGACAAGAACGGCAAAGAAAAGCCGAAGTACTACGTCTGCTCCATGCTGCCCTACCCCTCCGGGAAGCTGCACATGGGTCACGTGAGAAACTACACCCTAAACGACGTGCTTTACCGCTACCGCCGCATGAAGGGCTACAACGTGATGACCCCCATGGGCTGGGACTCCTTCGGTCTGCCGGCGGAAAACGCCGCCCTGAGCAAGAAGGTGGCGCCCGCGCAGTGGACGTACCAGAACATCGCCGACATGAAGGAGCAGATGCGCCCCCTGGGCCTCGCCTTTGACTGGTCGCGCGAAGTGACGACCTGCAAGCCCGAGTACTACCGCTGGAACCAGTGGATGTTCCTCAAGATGCTCGAAAAGGGCATCTGCTACCGCAAGACCCAGATCGTGAACTGGGACCCCGTAGACAAGACCGTGCTCGCCAACGAGCAGGTGATCGACGGCTGCGGCTGGCGCTCGGGCGCCAAGGTGGAAAAGCGCGAGATTCCGGGCTACTACTTCGGCATCACGCAGTACGCGCAGGAGCTCTTGGACGACCTCGCAAAGCTTCAGGGCTGGCCCGAGCAGGTGCGCCGCATGCAGGAGCACTGGATCGGCAAGTCCGTGGGCGTGAACTTCGCGTTCCCCTACACGATTGACGGCGAAGACAAGAAGCTGCGCGTCTACACGACCCGCGCCGACACGATCATGGGCGTCACCTTCGTGGCGATCGCCGCGGAGCACCCGCTCGCGAAGCGCCTCGCTCAGGACAAGCCCGAGCTTCAGGCCTTCATCGCCGAATGCGCCAAGGGCTCCGTCTCCGAAGCCGACATGGCGACGATGGAGAAGAAGGGCGTCCCCACGGGCTTTTTCGTGACGCATCCCTTGAACGGCCGTCAGGTTGAAGTCTGGATCGGCAACTACGTCCTCATGACTTACGGCGAAGGCGCCGTGATGGGCGTGCCCGCGCACGACGAACGCGACTTTGCGTTTGCGAAGAAGTTCGGCATTCCGATCGTGCAGTCCGTCGCGGTCGAAGGAAAGACCTTCTCGGAAGACGCCTGGCAGGACTGGTACGGCGACAAGACGCTCAATCCCTACTGCGTCAATTCCGGCAAGTACGACGGCCTTCATCTCCATGAAGCGATCGACGCCGTGGCCTCCGACCTGAAGGATCTGGGCCTGGGGGACAAGCAGACGCAGTTCCGTCTCAGAGACTGGGGCATCTCGCGCCAGCGCTACTGGGGCACCCCGATTCCGATCATCAACTGCCCCAAGTGCGGCCCCGTGCCCGTGCCGGAAAAGGATCTGCCGGTGGTTCTCCCCGAGAACCTCATTCCGGACGGCTCCGGCAACCCCTTGAACAAGTGCCCCGAGTTCCTCAACGTGAAGTGCCCGAAGTGCGGCGGCGACGCCCAGCGCGAAACGGACACGATGGACACGTTCGTGGACAGCTCCTGGTACTACATGCGCTACTGCTCGCCGGACGCCACGAAGGCGATGGTGGACGAGCGCAATGACTACTGGGGCCCGATGGACCAGTACATCGGCGGCATCGAGCACGCCGTGCTGCACCTTCTCTACGCCCGCTTCTGGACGAAGGTGATGCGCGACCTGGGCCTCGTCAAGTTTGACGAACCCTTCACGCGCCTCTTCACGCAGGGCATGCTCACCGCCGAATGCTTCTACCGCGAGCTTCCCGACGGCCACAAGCGCTGGTACTACCCCTACGAAATCAACGTCGAATACGACGAGAAGGGGCGTCCCTCGAAGGTGACCGCGAAGGATGACGGCCTTCCCGTCGTCTCAGGCGGCATCGAGAAGATGAGCAAGAGCAAGAACAACGTCGTGGAGCCTCGCGACATCATCAAGCAGTTCGGTGCCGACACGGCCCGCACCTTCGTGATGTTCGCCGGTCCCCCCGATCAGTCCGCCGCGTGGTCCAACTCCGGCGCCGAAGGCACGTACCGCTTCCTTCGCCGTCTCTGGAGCTGGGGCTACGCGCATCAGGCCGACCTGATCGGCCGCAAGGCGGCTGAGGACTACTCGACCGCCTCGAAGTCCGTGAAGGACTTCCGCCGCGACATCTACACGACCTTGAAGCAGGCCGAGGCCGACTTCGACCGCATGCAGTACAACACAGTCGTGTCCGCCGCGATGAAGATGTTGAACAGCCTTGAAGCCTTCCGTCCGGAAGACGATCTCGGCCGTGCTGCGCTCGAAGAGTGCGCGTCTCTTCTGCTGCGCGTCCTCTACCCGCTCGCCCCGCACATCACGACGGCGATGTGGTCGGAGCTCGGCTTTGACAAGGCGTTTGACTGCGCGCTGATCGACGCTCCGTGGCCCGAAGTGGACGCCAAGGCGCTCGTCGCCGATGAGCTCAAGCTCGTCATTCAGGTGAACGGCAAGCTGCGCGGCCAAATCCTCGTCCCTGCCGACGCCACGCGCGAGGCGATCGAAGCCGAAGCGCTCGCCAACGCCGACGTGAAGCGCTTTGTGGGCGACGCTACGGTTCGCAAGGTGATCATTGTTCCCGGCAAGCTCGTGAACATCGTCGCCAAGTGATCTTGACGCACTGAGTCAGAAAACGCGGTCTTTCTTCGGAGGGACCGCGTTTTTTTCATGCGAGATTGAAGGCCGCCTGAATTCTCCGGTCAAAACCGTTTCTTCACCGCCTCATCCAGCGGCTGCAAGGGCTTTAGCAACCGCTTCATCAACGGCGCCATCGCGCGCTGCCGCGCGTACTCCACCGCTGTGCACGCCGCAAACACCAGCAAAACCATCGCGATCGACCAGACAATGAAACTCCCTGACGTCACGTGCTTTGCGACATGGATCGCCTGATGCCAGAGCCATGGGCGAACGTAGGCATTGTCATGGATGAGGTAGACACCCAGCATGCAGGCCGCCACGCGATTGATGAAGACCGAATTCCCGATGGAAAGCTTGGCAAAAAGCCAGAAGAGGCCCACGGAAATGGCTATCGTCGGCGGTTTGTCCATCCCGGAAAAGGCGAAAAAGAGCTTGGGGCGCCCGATGAAGTCCATGAGCCCCGCAAAGCTAAGCAGAAACAGTGCTGACGCTGCCGTGAGGAGCACTGGCGCCGCCCAACCGAATCGGTCCGCCAGACCAAAACGTCGGAAGTAGCCGCCGATCGCAAAGAGCACGACAAACGTGACGAACGGCCAACGGTAGCAGCTCGATCCAGGAAGCACCGGAAAAAAGCTGGTGGCTGTATAGATCACCGAGACAATCAGAAGCCAGCGGTACTGCTCCTCGTTCAAGGCCTGCAGCATCCGCCCAAGAAAAGGACTGATCACAAAAAGCGCGATGTAGCAGGTGATGAACCAGTACTCTCGCGGCGCCTTGGCAAGCCGGATCAGATCCAAAGGTTCTTTGCCGGCTGCCACAAAGAGAAGATAGAGCACGCACCCATAGAGTGTCGTCTGCAGGATGAGGTTCACGACGCTCGTGACGCGCCCAGGCTTGGCGACCAGGAAGTAGCCGGTGATGAGCACGAAGAGGTCCACCCCGACTTTGCCCTGCATGCAGAGAAACTGCGCAAAAAAAACATTGCCCCCGCTCCCGCTCCAGATCGGCAGCCCGGAATGAATGGCGAAATGATGCGCCACGATCATGAGCATTGCGAGAATCCGCAAAAGCTCAAAGTTGGACTGCCTTTCAGCAGAAGCTGCTACTCGAGGGGGGGGGTAAATTATTCATGCAAATTCAATGATTTATGCTGGATTATAAGCGACAGAAAGTTCTCACTGCCTGCTACGGCGCCCGCAAAAACTGGTGCTGCAGCGCCCCAAGACGCAGGCGCGTGAGGTTGATGCGGCAAGACAGGCCCGCCGCGCTCATGCCGGCGCCGTTGCCTGCGCCCGAAACAAGCTCCACGAGGTCGCACTCGTCCTTCACATAACCCTGAAACGCCTTGTTGGCATCCGTGAAGGCCTGCGTGGACTTCTTGTTCTTCTGCACGCGGTCCGCGGCGCGCATCTGCGACATCACCTGCTCCACCACGTTGTCGTACTTCTTCGTGAGTTCGGCGAGCTCGTCCTTCAAGCACGCCGCGTACTCCACCTCCGTCGCCGCCTTGTTAAAGCACGTTGCCGTCGCCGCTTCCTGCGCCAAGGCGGGGGCCGACGCGAGCACAGCCGCCGCTGCGAAAAGAATCTTCTTCATGAAAAAATCACGCCTTGAAAAAGGTCTTGACGAGCGCAAAGCCCGCCCCCGTCATCACCAAGGATCCCAAAAGATGCACGACGGCATGACAAAAGGCGCGCCCGTAGACACCCGCCATCAGCATCGAGACGTTCTCCATCGAAAAGGTGGAAAACGTCGTCAAGCCGCCCAGAAGCCCCGTCACCGCAAAGAGACGAAACCACGCTGGAATGCCCGGATGCAGGGCAAGGTACGCCGTCACGCCGCCGATCAAAAAAGCGCCCAGAAGGTTTGCGACGAGCGTGCCTGCCGGCATCACATCCCACGCGCGGTTGAACCAGCAAGAGAGCGCCCAGCGCAGAATCGCTCCGCAGGCGGCCCCAAGCCCAACGGCCAAGAGCACCGTCAAAAGGCTGCCGTCACGCGTTGCGATCATTGCTGCCAGCGCTCCTTCGCCTTCTCATCCGTCTCGCGGGCGTCCACCCAGTGCGCCGAGCCGTCAGCGAGGTATTCCTTCTTCCAGAAGGGCGCTTCCGTCTTGAGCCAGTCCATCATGAATTCGGCCGCTTCAAACGCCGCGGCGCGATGGGGACTGGCGACCAGCACCAGAACGATCTGATCTCCCGGCAAGAGCTTTCCGATGCGGTGAATGATCGTGACGCCTCCCAGCACCGGCCAGCGCCGGCGAGCGTCCGCCACGATTTCCTTGAGGGACTTTTCCGTCATCAGAGGATAGTGCTCAAGCTCCATCGCCTTGACGTCGCCGCCTCGCACGAGCCCCGTGAAGGAGACGAGCGCACCGTTGACAGTGTCGCCCGCCAAAAGCGCCGCCGACTCCGCCGCCGTGTCAAAGTCCTCTGCCTGAACCACGACCTTCGTGTAGGCCATGAGCTAGCCCCCCGTCACGGGCGGAAAGAACGCCACTTCGTCGCCTTCGTTAAGCTCAGCGCCTTCCGGCACCATGGTGCCGTTCACCGCAGCGCGGATGCGCTTCACGGTGGCAAAGGCTTCGGCATGAACCGCATCGAGCCCCGCAAGATGCGCCTTCAGGCCGCCCGCCGTGCGCACGGCCTCAGGCAGCGCCACCACTTCCTCGTCTCGGCCGAGGGCTTCGCGCAGCAGCGCGAAATACTTCACTTTGATCTGCATTTTCTTAGTCTTACAGGAAAAGATCCCGGAATGGATAGTAGGAAACCATGTCGCCGGGCTTCACCTCGGCGCCCGCCGGGATGTCCGCGAGGCCGTCGGCCCAGGCGCAGCTCGCAAGAATCTGCGAATTCTGCGTACAGTAAAGGTCGAGCCCGCCCTGCTCATTACGGCGCACGCGCACAAATTCTTCCCGAGCGTCCGCCTTCTTCGTGAAGTCGGCGCGCACCGCAAGCGGCATCACGCGCACGTTCTTCATGCCCTGACGGCGCAGGATGAAGGCGCGGGCCAGCATCAGAAACGTCACAAAGCTTGAGACAGGATTGCCGGGAAGCCCGATGAAGGGAACGCCCTTCACTTCACCGAAGGCGACGGGCTTGCCGGGCTTCAAGCACACGCGCCACATGTCGATCTTGCCCAAGCTCTCAACCGCGGGCTTGATGTGGTCTTCTTCCCCGACGCTCATGCCGCCCGACGTGATGATGAGGTCCGTCTCGCGGGAAGCTTTCGCAAGCGCCTCCTGCGTCTTTTCAAAGGAGTCCGGCACGGTGCCCAAGTCATAGACTTCGCAGCCCAGCCCCTTTAAAAGCGCGCGAATCGTGTAGCGGTTGGAGTTGTAGATGCCGCCCGCGGGCAACGGGTCGCCGGGCATGGCAAGTTCGCTCCCCGAAAAGAAGACCGCGACGCGCAGAGGCTTCACGACCGTCACGTACGCAGCCCCCACGCTCGCAATGAGTCCCAGCACGCCGGGCGTCAACTTCTCGCCCGCCTCGGCCACGACGTCCCCTGCCGCCACGTCCCCCGCGCGACGACGCACGAAGGTGCCATCTTGGGCGGGCGCCTTGAAGATCACTTCATCCCCGTCGCGCTCCACATCCTCCTGCGCCACCACGGTGTCAGCGGCTGGCGGCATCGGCGCCCCAGTGAAGATGCGAGCGCAAGTTCGGGCTGCGAGCGCCGTCCCCAAGCTTCCCGCCGGGATGCGCTGGCTTACCGGAAGCCGCACGGGACTCGCTTCCGCAGCGCCCGCAATGTCCGCCGCCCGAAGGCAGTAGCCGTCCATCTGAGAATTGTCCCAAGGCGGCACGTCCACCGTGCTCTTCACGGCGGCCGCCAGAATGCGGCCCTCCGCATAGAGGGTGGGCACCGTTTCCGTGCGATTCACCGGCACGGCGGCCTTTAAAAGCCGTTCCAGCGCTTCGTTGTAGGTGATCACTTCTGAACCTCGATCGTTTTCTTCAGTTCTTCCACGAAATCCGCCACCGCCTCAGGCTCGTCCACGGGGAGCCTTCGAGCGAGGGCGGGCAATTCGAGCATTTCATCGTCGGTCGCCACCGCCACGTAGTCGCTTGATGGCGGCAGGGGCTTTCCAAACGCCTTGCGGGCCACGCCGATGCGTGGAATGCCTTCTTCGCTCTTGAAGCCCTCGACCAAGACGATGTCAACGGGCGCAAGACGCGAGAGAAGCTCCGAGAGCGACGCTTCGCCTTCCGGCGTCTCCCGCATCAGCGCCCAGCGCTCTCGTCCCGCGAGAATCACTTCAGAAGCGCCCGCCTCTCGAAACCGCCAGCTGTCCTTTCCCGGCTTGTCCACGTCGGTGTCGTGATGCGTGCTTTTCACCGCAGAAACGCGTTGCCCCCGGGCGACCAAGGCCGCCAGAACCTTTTCCATGAGCGTCGTTTTTCCGGCGCCCGACGAACCGACAAAGCCTACGACCAACATGCGTCACACCGTCCGATGGAAATGCAATCGGTTGAGTTTAGCTCAGGGCTCGGCTCTTTATAATGGTCGAACGATTTTTTTAGAGGTTTCGTTATGACCATCTCCCGCCGGCAGCTTCTGGGCTCCGCCGCCCTTCTCTCGCTCACCGGATGCGGCTTTCACCTGCGCGGCAGCTTCTCGCTCCCCTTTAAGACGCTCTACGTCGACATGGACGAGAACTCGGCCTTTCGAGCGCGCCTCGTGCGTCTTTTGACGTCCGGCTCCTCCGTGAAGCTCACGGACTCCGCCACCGACGCCGAAGCGATCCTCAAGGTGACCTCTGTCTCGCAGTCCCGCGACGTGCTCTCCTACAACACAAAGGGCGACGCGGCCGAGTACGAGTTAAAGCTCGCCGTGCGCTTCAAGCTCGCGGCCCCTGACGGCCGCGAGTACTTCCCCGAATCCGTCGTAAACGCCGCGCGCTCCGTCTCCTATAGCGATGACGAATACCTGAGCCGCCAGAATTCTGAAGCGCTCGTCTATCAGGAAATGCATTCGGACGCCGCCAATCAGATCCTGCGCCGCATCGAAGCCGCCAAGCCCCTCCCGGCGAAGGCCGCGGAGTAACGGACGCCTCTCATGCGCTTTAAGGAACTCGCCAGGCAGCTTTCCCATGGCGTCGCGCCCCTGTGGCTTGTCACGGGCGAAGAGCCGCTTCTCATGATTGAAGCGTGCGACGCCATTCGCGCCGCCGCGCGGGAATCAGGCTGCACGGAGCGCCAGATTCTGGACGCCCGCGCCAACTGGGACTGGTCGCAGGTCTTTGACGCCTGCCGCGCCATGAGCCTTTTTGCCGAAAAGCGCATCGTGGAGGTGCGGCTTGCCTCGTTTCGCGTGGGCACGAAGGGCGCAGAAGCCCTGACGGCGCTCGCAGCTGAACCCTTGGAAGGCGTCGTGGTCATCCTCTCCATGCCCTCGGACTGGTCCGTGAAGAAGCTCGCGTGGTACAAGAAGCTCACGGCCGCGGCGCAGGTCGTGGAGTGCGCCCCCGTCTCCGCTTCGGACCTTCCCCTGTGGCTTCGCGAGCGCCTCGCGCGCCACGAGCTTTCCGCCGACGCCGAGGCGATCGACCTCCTCACCCAGCGCTGCGAAGGCAACCTTCTCGCCGCCTCGCAGGAAGTCTTGAAGCTTGCGTACCAATACGAAAAAGGGACGCGCATCACGGGCGACATGGTGAAATCAGGGGTTTTGGACGTCGCGCGCTTTGACACGGAAAAGCTTCTGGACGCCGCGCTCACAGGCGACGCCGGCCGAGCGCTTCGCGTCCTTGAAAACCTCGAAAGCGAAGGAGAAGCCATCCCCGCCATTCTCTGGCAGGTCACGGACGAAGTGCGGCTTGCGCTTTTAACGCGCACCTTCATCGATGCCGGCAAAACAGCCCGCGACGCCCTTTTTGAAGCGGGCGTCCGCGGTCCCGACAAAGCCGCGCGCATCCGCGCCTGCGCGCAGCGCAATTCACGCCCCCGCCTTGAAGCCGCCCTCATGCTCTGCGCCGACATCGAGCGTCTGGGCAAGGGGCTCACAGTGAAGGAGCGCGACAGCGATCCGTGGCTTGAGATGGCTTCCCTCACCACGTTCCTTGCCAATCCCAAACACTAGGAGTCTTCCGTGAGCGACATGGATTCTCTGATGGAAACAGCCGGCCGCCAGGCGCGCGCCGCCTCCCGGCAGCTTGCCGCCGCCACAACGGCCGCCAAGAATGCGGCGCTAATAAAACTCTCAGAACAGCTTCTCTCGCACCGCGACGAAATTCTCGCCGCCAACGCCGAAGACGTCGTTGCGGCTCAGAAGGCAGGCCTAAAGCCCGCCTTTTTGGACCGCCTCACGGTGACGGACGCCATCCTCAACCAGATGGCCCAAGGTTGCCGCGACATCGCCGCGCTTCCCGATCCCGTGGGCGAGATCACGGACGTGAAGCCTCAGCCCTCAGGCATCCGTGTGGGCCGCATGCGCGTGCCGCTGGGCGTTGCGGGCATCATTTACGAAGCCCGGCCCAACGTCACGGTGGACGCGGCGGCGCTCGCCTTGAAGTCCGGCAACGCCGCCATCCTCCGGGGCGGCTCCGAAGCGATCCGCACGAACGCCGTCTTGGGCCGCCTCGTGCAGGCGGCGCTTTCTGAGGCGGAGCTCCCCGAGAACGCCGTGCAGGTGGCGCCCACCGCCGACCGGGCGTTCGTGGGCGCCCTCATCACCGCTCAGAAGTACGTGGACGTCATCATCCCCCGCGGCGGCAAGGGGCTCATCGCACGGCTCGAAAAAGAAGCGACCGTCCCCATGATCCGTCACTTGGACGGCATCTGCCACACCTACGTGGACAAGGACGCGGATCTCGCGATGGCCGTCACGGTCTGCGACAACGCAAAGACCCAGCGCTACGCGCCCTGCAACGCGATGGAGACGCTGCTTGTGCACGAAGCCGTGGCCGCGGACTTTCTTCCGAGAATCGGCGCCGTCTATGCTCAAAAAGCCGTGGAGATGCGTTGCGACGCGGCGTCGCTCGCCATTTTGAAGACGGCGGACCTTCCTGCCGTTCCAGCCGCAGACGCCGACTGGGACACCGAATACAACGCCCCCATCCTTTCGATTGCTGTCGTGAAGGACCTTGACGCCGCGATCGATCATATTGAAACCCACGGCTCGCACCACACCGACGCCATCATCACCGACTCCCGCGCGGCGGCGGACCGATTCCTGCGCTCGGTGGATTCTGGCAGCGTCATGGTGAACTGCTCCACGCGTCTTGCGGACGGCTTTGTGTACGGTCTTGGAGCCGAAATCGGCATCAGCACCGGAAAGCTGCATGCGCGCGGCCCCGTGGGCCTTGAAGGTCTCACAAGCCTCAAATACATTGTTCTTGGAAACGGCGAGTGCCGTCACTAATCCTTATGGCAAAACCTCTTTCTTTTTACGCCGTGTGCCCGCTGGGGCTCGAAGAGATGCTCGCCGCGGAGCTCACGGCCGCGGGCGGCACGATCTACAAGACGGAGCGCGGCGGCGTCGCCTTTGACGGCGACATGGCCTGCGCGATGCGCGCCTGCCTCACGAGCCGGCTCGCGAGCCGCATCCTGATGCGTCTCGCGTCCTCGGACTACCGCGACGCCGAAGACATCTACAACTTTGCGTGCCGCACGAAGTGGGAGAACTACTTTGACGCTTCGCAAACGTTCCGCGTTGACATCAACGCCCGCCGCTCGCCGCTGCAAAGCCTTGACTTCGCCCTCCTGCGCATCAAGGACGGCATCTGCGACCGCTTCGTGCATTTCTTTGAGAAGCGCCCGGACGTGGAGCGTGCGCACCCCGACATCCGCGTCTTTGCGTACGTGAGCGAACGATTCTGCACGTTCTATCTTGACCTTTGCGGCGAGGCGCTCTTCAAGCGCGGCTGGCGCGAAGAAAAGGGCGAAGCGCCCTTGAAGGAAAACCTCGCGGCGGCGCTCCTGACGCTTGCGGGCTGGACACCCGAGAAGCCCCTTCAGGACACGTTCTGCGGGTCGGGCACGATCGCCATCGAAGCCGCTCAGATCGCCTGCGGCATGGCGCCGGGCTTGAAGCGGCGCTTTCTCTTTGAAAACTTCGCGGACTTTGACAAGGCGCTCTGGCAGGACATCAAGGACGACGCGCTCGCCGCCGTGAACCGCTCGGCCAACGTGACGATCGCTGCAAGCGACATCAGCTCGATTGTCGTGGAGAAAGCGCGAGAAAACGCCCGCAAGGCGGGGCTCGGCGCCCTTTTGGACGACGGCCGCCTCACCTTCACGCAGTGCGATGCGCGCAAGGCCTCGCCTTGCGCCGAAGGGGGGCTCCTCATTTCGAACCCGCCCTACGGCGAGCAGTCCAATCCGAAGTCCGCGTCAGTCGCCGCCATGATGAAAGACGTCGCCGACAACCTGAAGCATCAGTTTGCGGGGTGGTCTGCCTGGCTTCTCACGAGCGACCGGCTGCTGCCGCGCCAGATGCGCCTCTCCGAATCCCGCAAGATTCCGCTCATGAACGGCCCCCTGGAATGCCGCTTCTTCAGGTTTGATCTCGTCGCGGGCTCCATGAAGCGCACGCCCAAGTCGGAAGCCAAAACCGAGACTCAGGCCGGCTGAGCCGATTTTTTTCAAAAATCGTTTGCTTTCTGAAAGACCGTCCGATACAATGACGGTCTTTCAGAAAGCCTCTGTCCCCATCGTCTAGAGGCCTAGGACATGACCCTCTCACGGTTAGAACTGGGGTTCGAATCCCCATGGGGACGCCATGCATCAGCGCCGCACTTTGCGGCGTTTTTGTTATCTATTGATTTCAAAAACTTATGCACCGCTTCTTCCAGTCTCTCCTGACGCGCTTTGCAGGGCTTGCCGCCGCAGTCACGCTTCTTGCTAGCGCCGCCATCCTTTTCCCCTCCACCGCGAACGCCTTCTCCTTCTTTCAGGAAAGCGGCGACACCATCGCTGTCGCATCACTTCCCCAGGAAGCTCAGAAGACCCTCGCCCTCATCAAGTCGGGCGGCCCCTTCCCCTACGCCAAGGACGGCACGGTCTTCGGCAACTACGAGCGAGCGCTCCCCAAGCAAAAGCGCGGCTACTACACCGAATACACCGTGGCGACGCCGGGCCTCAGGAACCGCGGTCCCAAGCGCATCGTGGCTGGCAAAGGAGCGACGGGCGACCCCGCCACCTCCGGCGAATACTGGTACACCGCCGATCACTACAAGTCCTTCCGTCGCATCGTGGAGAAGTAAATCATGCAGCCCGCTTTTTCCAGCATCCTTTCCATTGACTGCCGCGGCTTGAACAAAGACGGTCTTTTCAAGGCCTTTGCCGTGGGCCTTGAAGCTGAAGACTGGTTCGGCGCCAATCTTGACGCCCTCTATGACCTTCTCACCGATCGGGAGGACACGCTCACGGTGGACCTCATCGGCTGGGACGAAGCCGACCTCACGCCTGCCGAGCGCCTTGCCTTTGAGTCGCTCTTCGTGGACGCTGTCGAGGAGCTTGAGGGGCGGCTCGACCTTCGCGTCGTCGCCCGCCGCTTCTGATTTTTCCAAAGAATCATCACACTCACGGCCGTCCGCCTCGGGCGGCCTTTTCTTTACCAGCCTTTTCCACCTGTTGCCGCAGTCCAACACTTTGACAAAAAACGAAGACGTACTACGTTTTTACTGTCTTTTTTCATCAAGTTGCGCTATAACGTCAGTAGAGAAACGGCTCACTGAAGATTTCTGAAATAAGTCTTCAACACAAGCCGAAAAACAAACGTGAGCCGTCTCAGATGTTCAATCTGACTGAAGAGGGAAATATGAAGATTCTCGTACCTTACGACGGCAGCTCCTACAGCACCAATTCGCTTGAATTCGTCGCCTCCCGCGCCACACTGCTCGGAAACGAGCCCGAAATTCGGCTTCTCGTCGTTCTGGAGCCCCTGCCCTCCCGCGCTGCGACGCTTCTCGCCCCCGACGGCGTGAAGGCCTACTTTGATGATGCCGCCGAGAAGATTCTGAAGCCCGCTCGAAAGCTTTTGAAGAAGCACCACATCGTCGCCGAAGAGCGCGTCGTGCAGGGCGATCCTGCCGAAGTGATCGCAAAGGAAGCCGACGGCTTCAAGGCCGACCTCATCATCATGGGCAGCCGCGGCCGCACCGCCTTCGAAGGCCTCTTCATGGGGTCGGTCACCACGGGCGTTCTCGCTCGCACGAAGCACCCCATCCTGATGCTTCGCGGCCGCACCGCGCCCGAGTCCGACGCTTTGAAGGTGGGCATCTGCGTGGACGGCTCCGACTACGGCAAGGCGGCGGTGAAATTCGCAGTCGCCCACAAGTCGCTCTTCGGCCGCGCCGCCAAGTACAGCCTTCTCTCCGTCTCGCAGGAATTTGAGAACGCGGCGATGCCCCCCTTGGGATTCGGCCTTCCGACGCTTTCGCCCGAAGACATCAAGAAGTTGCAGAAGGAAGAATTCACCAAGAGCATCGAATCAGTGAAGCCCCTTTTGGAAAAGGCGAAGATTGAAGCAAAGGAAGTGCCCCTGGTCGGCAACGCTGGCGACGAAATCGCCGCCTACGCCAAGAAAAAGCTCGACCTTCTCGTGATGGGCAGCCACGGCTACGGGCGCTTCAAGAGCGCCATTCTGGGGTCGACAGCCATGCGCATCGCCAGCCAGGGCGACGTGCCAATTCTCATCATCCGTCAGTAAGGAGGCCGCTCAATGAAAATTCTCCTTCCTATTGACGGCAGCGGCCACAGTCGGGGCACGATGAAGTTTCTCGCCTCGCGAAAGACGTTGCTCGCAGAGCATCCGGCCTTGGACGTCGTGAACGTCCAGCCGCCCTTACCAGCGCGCGCCGCCTCACTCATGAGCGAAGATGCCCTCGCGGGCTACTACGAAGAAGAGTCGGCGAGCGCCTTTGAGGCCGCCGGCCCCGTTCCCTCCGACGCTCGCGCAACGCGCACGTCGTTGGTGGGGCATCCCGCCGACGTCATCGCCGAAGAGGCGGTGAACCGCAACGCCGACCTCATCGTCATGGGCAGCCACGGCATGAGCAACATGACGGAGCTTCTTTTCGGCTCCGTCACCATGGGCGTGCTCGCCAAGAGCAAGACCCCGATGCTCATTCTGCGCAACACGCCGGCGCCCGCCGACGAGGGCGTCAAGGTCGTCTTCTGCATCGACGGCTCGGACGAATGCCACGCGGCCGTGAAGTTTGCCTTGGAGCATCGTGCGCTCTTTGGCGCCCATCCGCACTTCATCCTCGCTCACGTGAGCCCCACCACGGTCTCCGCTGGCGCCGATGTCGCCGAAGCCTCGGGCGAGAAGGAGTTTGAAGCGTGCGCCGACAAGGTGCGGCCTCTCTTTGCCGCCGTTGGAATCGTCCCCGAGGACGCTCCCTTGACCGGCACGCCTGGCGACGCCGTGGCGGCCTACGCAAACTCAAAGGCGGCGGGATTCCTCGTGATGGGCAGCCGCGGCTACGGCCGCATCCGCTCGCTCCTTCTGGGCTCCACGGCGCTTCGCATCGCCTCGCAGTCCACGATCCCGCTTCTCATCGTGCGCAACTAAAAAGAATTGCCTCCGGTGAGCGCCGGACAGCGCTTTCCGGGGGTAAGATGGAATCATCAAGCGGCCGTTCGGGCTTTGATCCGCCCAAGCGGCGCCCCGCAAAACTCTAAGAGGTACTACCATGAAAATCCTCGTTCCCATCGACGGCAGCTCCTACAGTGAAAATTCGCTCGCTTTCGTCGCTTCCCGCGCCACGCTCCTGGGCAAGAATCCGGAAATCGAGCTTCTCGTCGTTCTGAGCCCCCTGCCCACCCGCGCCGCGCGCCTCGTGAGCAAGGATTCGCTCATGCGCTACTACGAGGATGAGGCCGAAAAGATCTTCAAGCCCGCCCGCAAGTTCTTGAAGTCCAAGGGCGTTGAAGTCACCGAAGCCTTCATCGTGGGCGACCCCGCGGAAAAGATCGCGGAAGAAGCCGCAAAGCTTCCCGCCGACCTCATCATCATGGGCAGCCGCGGCCGCACGGCGCTCGCAGGCCTCTTCCTTGGCTCCGTCACGAACGGCGTTCTCGCCCGCACGAAGAACCCGATTCTCATTCTCCGCAACAAGCCCGCCCCCGAAGGCGACGCGATGCGCATCGGCGTTGCGGTGGACGGCTCGAAGTTCGGCACCGCTGCGATCAAGTACGCCTTGAAGCACAAGGAGCTCTTCGGTGACGGCGCCTCCTACTTCCTCATCAACGTGACGAGCGACTACGCGGGCGCTGTGATGCCCGACATGGCCGGCATGGCGTTGCCCGCCCTCTCCGAATCCGAAGTGATTGAGCTGCAGAAGAAGGAATTTGACGAAGCCGTCGATCCGATCCGTCCACTGCTCACCAAGGCCGGCATCACCGCGAAGGAAGTCTGCCTCGTCGGCAACCCGGGCGACGAAATCGCCGCATTCGCGAAAAAGAAGAAGCTCGACGTTGTGGTCATGGGCAGCCACGGCTACGGCCGCTTCAAGAGCGCCGTGATGGGCTCCACCGCCACCCGCGTGGCGGCGCAGGGCGACGTGCCGATTCTTCTAATCCGTCACTAAAAAAACGCCTGAGGGCTTTCCGATCAAAGCCCTTTAAGAAGCTTTCGCTCGCGCGGTGAGGACCTTCCGTCTTCACCGCGCGTTTCTTGGCGCCGCGCTCAGACGATCGGACCGCGGCGCTTTGCGTCCTGCAAAATTGTTAATCTCTTGACGCAACGCAAATCTCATGGTTACTACGGAGTGACATTCTTTACAGAAGCAGTGTAGAGTAAATGTAATCGAAACATTATGTTTCATTTCGGCAAACGATTGATTTTGTTCAATTTGTCGAAGGCTGGATTTCCAACTTTTAGGAGAGCGCAAATGGCAAAGAAATCTCAATGGCTGGGATTGCCAATGCAAATGATGCTGGGCCTCGCGCTAGGCGTTATCGTCGGCATGTTCGTTTCCTCGGACTTCGCCGTGACTTATCTGAAGCCCTTGGGCGACCTCTTCATCCGGTTGATCCGCATGGTGGTGGTTCCCCTCGTGTTCGCCACGCTGGTGGCGGGCGCAGCCGGCATCTCTGACATCTCTAAGCTTGGCCGCGTCGCGGTGAAGACCCTGATCCTCTTCATGCTGACGTCCGCCATCGCCGTAATCTTCGGCCTCGTGATCGCCAACATGATCGATCCGGGGCTGGGGCTCACGCTCTCCACGGAAGGCTTGAAGGCCGCTCAGGTGAAGGCGCCGAGCTTTGTGAAGACCCTTCTTGACATCGTCCCGATGAACCCGATGGAATCCTTCTCGAAGGGCTCCATCCTGCAGATCATCTTCTTTGCCATCATGTTCGGGTTCTGCCTCAACTGGCTGGGCGAAAAGGGTCGTCCGGTGACGAACTTCTTTGACACCATCGGCAACGTGATGATTCGCATGACGAACGTCGTCATGTACTACGCTCCGATCGGCGTCTTCGCCTTGATCGCCGTCGTGGTGAGTCAGCACGGCCTCGCGGTGCTGCTTCCCTTGGGCAAGCTCATCCTCGCTTCCTTCATCGCGACGTCGCTTCTGGTGCTCGTGATCTACGTGCCCTGGGTTAAGTTCTTGATCAAGCTCCCGGTCGCGACCTACTTCAAGGGCATCTTCGAACCCTGGCTCATCGCCTTCACGACCTGCTCGTCGGCTGCAGCCATGGCCGCCAACCTCGTCGCCTCCCGTCGTCTGGGCGCCTCGAAGGCCATCGCCTCCTTTGCTGTGCCTCTGGGCAACACGATCAACATGAACGGCACGGCCGTCTACATGGGCGTCACCACGGTGTTCGCCGCCCAGATCTACGGCATCCCGCTCACCTTCTCTGATCAGGTCATCGTGGTTCTCACGGGCGTTCTCGCCGCCATCGGCACGGCTGGCGTCCCGGGCGCAGGCCTCATCATGTCCACGCTCGTCTTCACGCAGATCGGCATTCCGCTCGAAGTCGTCGGCCTTCTCGCCGGCGTAGACCGCATCCTCGACATGATCCGTACGTCGATCAACGTCGTGGGCGACTCCACCACCGCCCTGATGGTGACCCGCATGGAAGGCGAACTCGGCAAGGAACCCTTCGTCGAAGGCGAAGAAGCGCCGACCGAACCTGCGAAGCTCTAACTTCCTTCTTTAGCCGGCCCGGGCAAGGGCCGGCAGCAAAAAGCCCGGTTTCCGCCAAAAGCGGCCGGGCTTTTTCTTTGCCTCGATGAGGTGCGGACTACTTTCGTGTTCCCGCCAGCAGCCGGCGCAGCAAATCGGGATCGGCTTCTGGAAGCTTCGCCGAAAGCATGGCCGTGAGCTCCTCCAAAGCCGCCTCGGGGCTCGCTGCGGTCTCCGAAAGGAACTCCTCGCCAATGAAGGCTTCGGGCCGCACATAGCGCGCGAGCCCCCAGCCGTAGGGGCGCCCGTTCTTGTCATGCCGGTATTCAAAGTCGGCAATCACGAGCTCCGTTCGCATCTGCAGGCTGGTGAGCGCGGCATCCAATCCCGAAAGCGTTCCGAATTCGTCCTGCCACGCTTCCTTCAGGTCCGGGCTCAGCACCGCTTCGCCGTAGCTCATGAATTCCGTGAGCCACGCTTCACGCGCGAGCGTCCTTTCATTCTTGCTGCGAGGCATTGCGCGGCGGACCTGCGCAAAGCGTCCGAAAACCGAGCGGTCCACCCAGCACGCCTTCTTTTCAAAGAACTTGCCGTAGAGAAAGTTCCCCTGCCGCGCCACCGGCCCCTTCCATTCCCACGGACCTGACTCTTCGGTGAACCAAAGGCGAGCCGGCGTCTTCTCCTCCACCGACCATCCCGGCACTTCGTTTCTAAAAAACGGCAGAAAATCGTAGCCCGCAATACAATCCTCCAAGCGATCGGGGCCCGTAAGCGACGCTTCGCCCCAGGTCTTTTGGTTCGTTTTTGCCTTGATCATGATGGAATCCTTGAAGTTTGGCGGCAGTGGCACGCTGGGCGCGCCGTTGGAAAACAACACTGACGCCGCCTTGGCGAAACTCTCGCAGTCCCCGTTTCGGTCGCGATTTCACCTCTCCGCCGCCGACCGCGCCTATGCGCTCGAGAAGGGCGACGCCATTTTACGAGTTCACGCTCAAGGGTTCATCACAGCGCGGATTGCGCCCGCCGTCATTCCTAACGACGGAAAGCAAACGCCAATGAAAGGCCACCCCGTCTTCGTCGCCCAGCACGCTTGCGCGTGCTGCTGCCGCGGGTGCCTCGAGAAATGGCACCACATCCCTCGCAACCGCCCCCTGACAGACGACGAAGTGATGCTCATCGTGAACCTTCTCATGGCGTGGATTCAGCGTGACCTCGCCACCACACGCCCTCCGCTCAAGCACCGCAAGCATTCCCCACAGGGCGAGCTCTTCTGAAAACGACCGAAACATGACTTCTGATCCTCTGAATCGCTGCCCAATGGGCGGCGCGGGTTTTGCCAAAATTCGTTGTCAGGCGGTCTACGTCGACAAGACCGCGCAGATCTTTCACCTGGCTCACCGCAGCGACGGCTTCATCCTCCTGCGGCCGCCTCGGTTCGGCAAGTCACTCCTCATCAACACGCTGGCGTCACTCTTTCGCCAAGGCCTCGCTGAATTTCAGGACCTCGCCATCGCGTCGCGCTGAAAAGACAAGACCTATCCCGTCGTCACGCTTCGCTTTGGACCACTTCGCCACTTACGCTCCGAAGAGCGTTTTGCGCAACGTCTTAACTCGCTTCTCATCGAAGCCTTCTGGTCCGCCGGCTTTTGCCCCGACACCAGCCGCCCCACCTCGACGCTCGATCAGCTCGCCTCCTGGCTTGATGCGCTGCCCGCCGCCTCGCTCGTCGTTCTCATCGACGACTACGACGCGCCGCTCGCGGCGCACCTCAATCGGCCCAACCTTCTTGCGGCCATCGGCGCCCGGCTGTCCGAGCTCTACGCCGTCTTGAAGCACAGCGAAAACTGCCTGCGCTTCTTTTTCATGACAGGCGTCACGCGACTCCCAGACTATGGTCTCGCCGACGAGCTCAATCACCTCACGGACCTCACCTTTGCGCCGGAGGCCGCCGATCTCCTCGGCTTCACACGCGAAGAGGTCGCCCGCGATTTCGCGCCCTTCGTCACCGAAGCCGCCCAGCAGCTCGGCTTGTCGTCCGAGAGCCTCCTTGACCTGATGGAGCACCGCTGCGGGGGCTTTGTCTTTTCTCCACGCCACGAACTCCACCTTCTATCTCCAAGCGCCGTGCCGCGCTTTTTCAACCATCCCGAAGACGTCTTCGAGCAGGAAGATCTTGCGACGCCGCTGCTGCCGCTTCTCACCGGCGATGATCCTCTGCCGATCGACTTCTTCGATGCCCCTCAAGCCGTCACGCTCGCCCAACTCACCGGAGTGCAAGAGGCCGGCTCTCGTCGCCATCAGGTGCTTTTCGCTCAAACGGGCGTTCTCACCGGGCCTGCGATCATGCCCAACGGCCTCTGCCTTCTCTGCCGTCCCAACGAAGCCATGACGGAGTCAATCGCCCGAGCGCTCGCCCACCTGCTCTTTGCAGCGTCCCCGATCCAGCTCACAGCGCTGTGCCAGCTTCCGCACCTGCTGTCGCAAGACAAGCTTTCCGACGCCATTTTCCTCATCACCACCTTCTTCGAGCACCTCAACACTCGACGATTTTGTCCCGCCACGAACGTCGACGTCGCTCGCTGTCTGCTGATTCTCCTCATCGGCGGCGCTGCCATGCCATCCGGAAGCGTACGGCTTGACGCGATTCGCCACGAGCTCAAGATCGACATCGAAAATCGGTCCTTCCGCCTGACGCTCCGTTTTCTTTCCGCCGCCACTCCTCACCGCGACGCAGACGCCAGACGACTGCTCGAGGACGGCATCCTGTCACTCCGTGACTCGCCTTTGCCCGACAACCTCGTCGACATCGTTCTGGTGTATTCCGAGAGGGAACGGAAATTCGTCCGCTGGCAAATCCTCGCCTCCGACAACCACTGACCGAGCGCACCGGCACTCACGAAGAAGCCGCCGAAGGACTCCACATCCAACGACGGCTTCTCTCCTTTCGAATCAGGATTACTTCGCCTTTTCTTCAAGCACGGCCACCGCAGGCAGCGTCTTTCCTTCGAGGAACTCGAGGAAGGCGCCGCCGCCCGTGGAGATGTAGCTCACCTTGTCCGCAACGCCAAAGGCGTGCACAGCGGAAACCGTGTCGCCGCCCCCTGCGATGGAGAAGGCGCCGGCGCTCGTCGCCGCAGCAATCGCTTCCGCCAGAGCCTTCGTGCCGCCCGCGTAGGGCTCCATTTCAAAAACGCCCACAGGACCGTTCCAGACGATGGTCTTTGAGGCTTCGACGAGCTTCGCGAGCTCGGCCGCCGTTTCGGGCCCCACGTCCAGAATCATTTCGTCATCGGCGACGTCATCCACGGAACACGTGCGGTGCTCGGCGTCCGCCGCAAAGGCCTTCGCCACGACGACGTCGGTGGGAAGCGGCAGATTGGCGCCCTTCGCTTCCAAGGTGGCGAGCACCTTCTTGCATTCTTCGACGAGTTCGGGCTCGGCCAGGGACTTGCCGATTCTCTTTCCAGCCGCGAGAAGGAACGTATTGGCGATGCCGCCCCCCACAATAAGCTGGTCCACCTTCTGCGCAAGGTTGTTCAAAATGGTGAGCTTCGTGGACACCTTGCTGCCGCCAACGATCGCCATCAAGGGATGCTCGGCGTCCTGCACGGACTTCGTGAGGGCGTCGATTTCCGCGGCCATCAAGGGGCCGGCGCAGGCGACTTCCGCCAAACGCGCCACGCCTTCCGTGGAAGCCTGCGCGCGGTGCGCGGTGCCGAAGGCGTCGTTGACAAAGACGTCGCAGAGCGCGGCGTACTTCTTCGCGAGCTCCGGATCGTTCTTCTTCTCGCCCTTGTTGCAGCGGCAGTTCTCGAGCATCACGATTTCGCCTGGAGCCACCTCGACGCCGTCAAGGTAGTTTTTCACGAGACGGATCGGCGCCCCCACCAACTGGCTCATGCGCACGGCAACCCCCGCCAGAGAATCCTCGGGACGGCATTCGCCCTCGGTCGGGCGGCCCAAGTGGCTCATGAGGAGCACCGCAGCGCCGCTGTCCAGGGCAAGGCGCACGGCGGGAACGCTCGCCACCAGACGGGCTTCGTTCGTGATGCCGCCTTCTTCATCGCGGGGAACGTTGAGATCGCTGCGAATGAGGACGCGGCGTCCGTTGAGCTTTCCGGCCTTTGCCAGAGCTTCGAGAGTGAGAACCTGCATGAGTCACTGACCTTGAGAAAAAATGTGTTCATTTGACGAAGAAAGGCGGCGGGACGTGCCGCCCGAACCGCCTTTCCGCTTCACTTCATCCTGCGATTACTTCGCCGCCATCATCGCGACGGCGTTGTCCAACATGCGGCAGGAGAAGGCCCATTCGTTGTCGTACCAGCTCGTGACCTTCACGAGGCGGCCGCCGGAAACCTTGGTGAGCGTCGAATCAAAGATCGAGGAGTGCGCATCATGGTTGAAGTCGCTTGAGACGAGCGGCAGGTCGTTGTAGCCCAGCACGCCCTTGAGGCCATTGCCTTCAGCCGCCGCCTTCATGATGGCGTTCACTTCCTCCACGCTCGTTTCGCGCTTCGGAATGAAGGTGAGATCCACAAACGACACGTTGATCGTCGGCACGCGCACGGCGAAGCCGTCCAAGAGCCCGTTCAATTCAGGAAGCACGAGGCCCACGGCTTTGGCCGCGCCCGTCTTCGTCGGAATCTGGGACATGCCGGCCGCGCGGGCGCGGCGCAGGTCCTTGTGGTAGACGTCCGTCACGTTCTGGTCGTTCGTGAAGGAATGGACCGTCGTCATCAGGCCGCGCTCAATGCCGATCGCGTCATGCAGAGGCTTCACCAAGGGCGCAAGGCAGTTCGTCGTGCAGGAGGCATTCGAGACGATGACCATGTCCTTCGTCAAGACGTTGTCGTTGACGCCATACACCACGGTCGCGTCGCAGTCCTTGCCGGGCGCGGAGATGAGCACCTTCTTGGCGCCTTGCGCGACGTGGAGCATGGCCTTGTCGCGAGCCGTGAAGGCGCCGGTGCATTCCAAGACCACGTCAACGTTCAATTCGCCCCAGGGAATTTCCTTCGGGTCGCGGGTGTTGAAGACGCGGATGCGGTCGCCGTTGACGATCATCCAGTCCGTGCCTTCGGTCTTCACGTCCGCGTCAAAGCGCCCGTGCACCGTGTCAAACTTCAGGAGGTGAGCGTGAATGTCAACCGTTCCGGGCGCATTGATCGCCACGATCTCGAGATCGCGCTTCTTGCCGCTCTCGTAGTGAGCGCGGAGCACGTTGCGGCCGATGCGGCCGAACCCGTTGATGGCAACACGAATCGTCATGTTCTTTTCCTTATGAAGTTTGAATCAGTCGCGGCCCGTGAGACGGCGGACCTTCGCCACGGCGTTTTCCACCGTGAAGCCGAAATGCGGCCACAGCACCTTGGCGGGCGCGGACTCGCCGAAGGTGTCGATGCCCATCACGTCGCCCTTGCCGCTGAAATACTTGTGCCAGAGGCCGGTGACGCCCGCTTCGATCGCGAGAATCGGCGTGCCTTCGGGGAAGACGGCGCGACGATACTCGGCGTCCTGGCGGTCAAAGACGTCGGCGCACGGCACGGAGACGACGCGCACCTGAATGTTCTGCGCCGCAAGAAGCTTCCGAGCCTCGGTCGCGAGCGGCAGCTCCGACCCCGTCGCCGCAATGATGCACTCGGCCTTGCCTTCGCCCGCCGGGGCTTCAGCAACGACGTAGGCGCCCTTGGCGATGGCGTCGGCGTCCACTTCGTCACGGTCTTCCGTGAAGGGCACCGTCTGGCGCGAGAAGATGAGGGAGCTCGGCCCGTCGCGGCGCTCAATTGCCGCGTCCCACGCCGCGATCGCTTCCACGGTGTCCGCCGGACGCCACACGTCCATGCCCGGAATAAGCCGCAGGCTCGCCACGTGTTCAATCGACTGGTGCGTCGGACCGTCTTCGCCCAAGCCGATCGAATCGTGCGTGAAGACGAAGATGGAGCGAAGCTTCATCAGCGCGGCCATGCGCAGGGCGTTTCGCGCGTAGTCAGAGAACGTGAGGAACGTCGCCGAGAACGGAATGAAGCCGCCGTAAAGCGCAATGCCGTTCTGGATCGCCGCCATGCCGAATTCGCGCACGCCGTAGCTGATGTGCCGCCCCAGCATGTTGTCGTGCGTCAAGCGCTCGACGCCCGTCCAGTTCGTGAGATTCGAGCCCGTCAAATCGGCCGAGCCGCCCAGCAGTTCGGGCAAGGCGGGCGCCAGGGCGTTCAAGGCCTTCTGGCTTGCCTTGCGGGTCGCCACCGATTCGGCCGCCGCCTGAGCGCTGCAGAGCGCTTCAAAGACGGTGTCATCAAACGTGGCGGGAAGGTCGCCTGCGAGACGGCGCTTCAATTCGGCGGCAAGCTCCGGATAGGCCTTCTCGTAGCCCGCCCAGATCGTGTTCCAGGCGGCTTCGTCCGCCTTTCCGGCCTCGCGGTGATCCATCGCCGCATAGACTTCCGCCGGAATTTCAAAGGGACCGTAGTTCCAGCCGAGCTTCGCCTTCGACGCGGCGATTTCTTCGTCCCCGAGCGCTTCGCCGTGGGCCTTCGCCGTGCCCGCGCGGTTGGGGGACCCGAAGCCGATCACCGTCTTGCAGATGATGAGCGTGGGCTTCTCGGTCTGCGCCTTCGCTTCTTCGATTGCCTTGGCAACCGCTTCAATGTCGTGGCCGTCCACGGGACCGACCACGTGCCAGTTGTAGGCTTCAAAGCGCTTTTTCGTGTCGTCGGCGAACCACCCCTTGACGTTGCCGTCAATTGAGATGCCGTTGTCGTCGTAAAAGGCGATGAGCTTATTCAAGCCCCAGACGCCCGCCAGAGAGCAGACTTCGTGGCTGATGCCTTCCATGAGGCAGCCGTCGCCCAAGAAGCAGTACGTGCGGTTGTCGATCACGGGGAAGCCGTCGCGGTTGAATTCCGCCGCGAGCATCTTTTCCGCAAGCGCCATGCCCACGGCGTTGGCAATGCCCTGCCCCAGAGGCCCCGTCGTCGTCTCCACGCCCGGCGTCACGCCCACTTCGGGGTGGCCCGGCGTCTTGCTGCCCATCTGACGGAAGTTTTTGAGATCCTCCATCGAGAGGTCGTAGCCCGTCAAGTGCAGCAGCGCGTACTGCAGCATCGAGCCGTGGCCGTTCGAGAGGATGAAGCGGTCTCGGCCGATCCACTTCGGATTCGCGGGATTGTGGCGCAGATGCTTCGACCAGAGGGCGATGGCGATGTCGGCCATGCCCATGGGCATGCCGGGGTGACCGGATTTGGCTTTCTGGACAGCGTCCATGGCAAGCGCACGGACGGCGTTGGCCATCGTCTGCGCGGAAACGGGTTCGGACATAGTCTCTAGGGGTAACGAACGTAAGGAAAAAGTGCACCGAAGACGAACGCCTTTGAGGCAAGGACACCCCCGCCCCAAAAAAGGCCTCCGCCGGCGTGCCGCCATTCTAACAAAGGGCGGCGACACGATCGACGCGCGGCCTCCCCTGTTTCGGCGAAGCGACGCCCTGCCATTTTCCCGTGCCGCGCGCCGTTTTGCGCTAGAGTCGCGGCATGCCTTTTTCGGAGTCCGTCATGCCCGCCGTCGCCCGCTTTTATTCGCCGCAGTCCGCCCCCTACCACGTGGGCGAGCGCGCCTACCTCTCGGAAGCCGCCCGGCATCACGCCGGCCGCGTGCTGCGCGCCGTTGCAGGCGACCCCGTGCTCCTTTTTGACGGCGCCGGCCACGCGGCGACGGGCCCCATCGCCTTTGAAGGCAAGGACGCATGGATCACCGTAGAAAAAGTGGAGTCTCCGCAGACCGAAAGCCCCGTGCACCTCACGCTCATTCAATCCATGGTGAACAACGACAAGGCGGACTGGATCGTGGAAAAGGCCGTGGAGACCGGCGTGTCCGACATCGTCTTCGCGCCCGCCGCGCGCTGCATCACGAAGCTCTCGGGCGACAAGCTTGAAAAGCGGCTTGCGCGCTGGCAGGACATCATCGTGGGCGCCTGCGAGCAGTGCGGGCGCAACGTGCTCCCGCAGGTTTGCGCTGCCCCGAGTCTAGAAAAAGCGCTTACGACCGTCACAGCAGACGTCCGCTGGTTCATGCACCCGGGCGAAGCCTCGGCGCCCCAGCTCGCCACCGGCACCGTGCAGAGCGCAGCCTTTGCCGTGGGCCCCGAAGGCGGATTTTCCGAAGAAGAAGTGGCGCTCGCCCGATCAATTGGCTGGCAGTGCGCCGTGCTGGGGCCGCGCGTGCTGCGCACGGAAACGGCGGGGCTCGCCGCCGCGGTGTTTTTGAACACCCGGCTCGGGGACTTCGGGTAGGCTCGCCGCGATCGTCAGCAGTCAAGCGGCGAAGCAGAGCCTCAGCGGCTCGCGCCCGGCTGACGGACTTCCATCACCGTGAAGCAGCGCTTTCCGCAAAAGGCCATGCCGTAGAGCAGCATCTTCTTCACGCCCGAGAGCTCATAGTCGGCGTAGTAGCGCCGCTCGTGGATTTGCTCAATCGCCGCGCGGGCCGCCGTCGTGAGCGTCTTTTCCGTCTCAGCGCGCTTTAGTTCCAAAATGACCGCGGTGTTCGTCTCCGCGTCCAGAAATCGGATGTCCGAATAACCGTCGCCCGACTCGCGATTGGAATCCAAAGAACGCCGAAGCGCGCCGCCCAGAAGCCCCAGCATCAGCATGTGGTACGAATTTTCCGACGTGAAATCCCGCACGCTCGCGCAGCGCGCCAGAAACTCCTGCAGCACCTCATTGGCGCCGGGCCCGTTGCCGTCCTTCAAGTAGCGCGCCAAGTCCCGGCCAACGTTCACATAGTCGCGTCCCTTGTCGCTGAAGTAGATTGCCGTCTGCCGCTCAAAGCTCGCCCGCACCTCTTCATTGGGAATCTTCAAGCAAGCGCTGCCATCCGCCAGGCGGCCCACTTTGGTGAGGTACCCTGTGCAATAGAGAAGGCTCATCAGGTGATCGGCGTCATGCGAAGCATCGATTTCGGCAAAGGACAATTCCTCCTCCAGCCGCGCTTCAACCGTGCCGCCCGCAAGCAGCTCTCTCAACTTCACAAGATGCGACTCATCGGCATAGTGCAGGAACTCCGTCATGAGGTCGTTGCCGCTCGTGTGGATCCAGTAGTTGCGATACTCCACGTCAGACGCGCCGGCGGCGTCCCGACAAAAGCTCATGAGGTCCCACGGGCAGTAGATCTCCTGATCGCCAAACCGATACCCGTCGTAGTGCCGGCGCACAGCCTCCGCATGCTCGGAAAGCCCGAAATCCGCCAAAACCTGCGCCGCCTCCCGAGGCGTGAAGCCGATGGCCTCCGCGAGCGCATTGTCCGACACCGTGTGACAGCCAAAATGATTGAGTCCCGTAAAAACGCTTTCCTTGGCGATGCGCAGGCAGCCGGTCACGATGCCTTTTCTCAGCCGGCAGTTGTCCTTCAAGGCGCCTTCGAGCATCTCCCGCATGACGGGCAGCAAGTCAGCGTAATAGCCCTGCGTCCTCGCTCGGTTGAGCGGCACGTCATACTCATCGATGAGCACGATGACCTGTCGGCCGCCAGCGGCTTCCGACAAGGCCGTCACCAGCGTCTTGAGACTGTTGGGCAGGCGCTTTTGCTGTGCTTGCAGCGGCACATTCTGCAAATCGATGAGCCGACGAACCGCCTCGCGCAAGAAGTCCGGCAGCTTGGGATCCTCGCGCAAGGACGCAAGCATCTGCGCCACCTCGGAGACAATGCGCGCAAGCGATTCAATGCCACGGTCAAAGGTGATCCCATTAAATTCCTTGAAGCTCACAAAGAGCACGGGCCAGCGTCCGAAATGCGTCTCAAAAAACGCCTTGTCCTCGCTCACGGCGAGCCCTGAAAAAAGCGCGGCCTGCACCTCGTGCTCCTGCGGCGAACGCTCCTCAAAGAACGCCTGCAGCGTGCGCTGCATCAGCGTCTTGCCAAAACGGCGCGGCCGGGTGACGAGCGACACCAGATTGCCGTCGTCAAAAAGCGGCTTGATGAACGCCGTCTTGTCAACGTAGTACCCACCCAGCTTGCGAAGGCTCTCAAAGGAGCTGTCGCCAACCAACAGCATGCGGTCCGTCATGATAAAAAAGGAAAACAGTTCACTTCAATGCATTGTACTAAACAGCCGCCCGCTCACAGCGGCGCCTTTCGCACAAGTCCCAGAAAGTCGCTCCAGTCACCCGTCTGCCCCGGCAGGAGTCGAAAGGACGAGCCCGCCTGCTTGGCTCGCGCAAGCGCCATCGCTCGCTCAGGCGAATGCTCCACCGCCGTCACCAGCCGGCTTTCTTCCAGAAAAACGCGCTTTCCATAGCCGCCATCGCTCTTCTTTCGTCCCGCGCCCACGTAGAACTTCAAGGCGCCCGCGGTCGTCCCCTGCTGCGCCCGGTACTTCGCGAGAATCTGCGTCCCCACCGTCATGTTGGCTGTTCGGTCAAAGACCGCGTCCGTGCCGCCATGCGGCTCGAATTTGTCGGCGTGCACCTTGACGTGCACCTGCATCAACCCCTTGGCGCCCGCCGAGCTCACCGCCCGCTCGTTAAAGCCCGACTCCACCGTGATGACCGCCAGAATGAGAAGCGGATTGACGTCATAGGTCTTTCCGAGCGCCACCGCCTCTTCCACAATGGGTGCCATCACCTCCGCTGGCTTTCGCCGCGACGCGGCGATAAAGCGCACGAGCCGCTCCTTCACGACGGCGAGCCGCTCTTCGGGCGTGTAGAACTTCTTCGGCGACTCCACCAAGCGCTCCGTGACGGTCGCCGCCGGACGCTGCGCCGTCACTGCGGGCGACTCGGTCGCAATAGCCACCGCCCGCATCAAGAGAAAGACGCCGACGCAAAAAAGCAGGAGCGCCGTCACGCCCACCAGAATTGCCGCCGCCAGCGCCCCTCGCGAGGACGAGATCGGACGATCGTCCGCCATCTACGCCGCCTTCGCCTTCACGGCAGGGCGCCACACCACAACGAGAATCACGGCGCCCACGAGAATCAGCGGCAGCGACAGCCACTGGCCGCGTGAAAGTCCCAGAAGCCCCAGCCCCAGATAGGCGTCCGGCTCACGGAAGAACTCCACCACAAAGCGCACGACGCCGTAGCCGATGCAAAAGAGGGCCGAAACAAGGCCGCGGCCGCGGGGCTTCACGGACGCCCACCACAAGAGCGCAAAGAGAAGAAGACCTTCCAGCCCCGCTTCATAAAGCTGCGACGGATGCCGCGGCGCCAGACTGCCCGACTGCGGAAAGACCATACCCCAAGGCAGCAAGGGATCCGCAAGGCGCCCCCACAATTCCCCGTTGATGAAGTTGCCGAGACGTCCGAAGAAAAGTCCCAGCGGCACCAGCGGCGCCGTGAAGTCCGCCGCCGTCCAGAAGCTCTTTCCCTTCAAGCGGGCAAACGCCGCGAGCGCCAGAATCGAGCCGATCATGCCGCCGTGGGCGCTCATGCCGCCCTGCCACACCTTGAAGACATCCAAAGGGTGCGAGAGATACCACTCGGGCTGATAAAAGAGGCAGAACCCCAGGCGTCCCCCGAGAATGACGCCCACCACGCCGTAAAAAAGGAGGTCCTCCACGTCAGAAGCCGTCATGCCGCGCCAGTCCTCTCGGGCGCGGCGGCGCCCGAGAACGAGAAAGAGCGCAAAGCCCACGAGATACATCAGGCCGTACCAATGCACGGCGACGGGGCCCAAATGAAGGGCGACAGGATCAAACTGCGGGTGAACGAGCATGGCGGCAAGCGGTCCGTGATGAAGCAAAGACGGGAGTCTATCGCACCTATAATCCTCGGCTTTCCACCGCCGTCCCTCTCGCCATGCGCCAGATCTTTCGCAC
>CAVACW010000012.1:0-35747 GCA_963587345.1 uncultured Oscillospiraceae bacterium
TCCCAACGTCAACTTCACGCAAAAAGCCGACGACTGCGCCGAACTTGACTACATCTGCGGCGAACCACGCCGAATTGAAACCGACTACGTCATGAGCAACAACTTCGCCTTCGGCGGCATCAACACGTCGCTCATCTTCAAGCGCTGGAAGGAGTAGAACCATGCCTCAGAAGAAAACCACCATCATCGAAGCGCTCCTTGCTGCGCAGCAGATTGCGTTCGCACCGTTTGTCTTTCAAGCAACGGTCGCCGCGAAGCGCCTCGGCATCCTCAAAACGCTCTCAGAGCACGCCGAAGGTCTCACCGTAACGGAAGTCGCCCAAGCGCTTCACCTCACGCCCTACGCCGTTCAAGTGGTGACTGAGTTGCTCACCGCCGCAGGCGTCACCAATAACACCGACGGCCGCCTTACGCTCACGAAGACGGGCGACTGCCTTCTCTTTGACCGCATGACCGCCGTCAATCTCGACTTCACGGCGGACGTCTGCTACCGCGGGCTGGATCATCTGCAGGAAGCCCTTGTGACCGGGAAGGCTGCAGGCCTGCAGGAACTCGGAAAAGGTTGGGAGACGATCTACCCTCACCTTTCCGAACTCGATCCCCAGGCGAAAGCCTCGTGGTTTGGCTTTGACCACTTCTACTCCGACGGCGCCTTCCGCGACTGCGCCCGATGGCTCAAGAAGAACGTCGCCCCCAAGCGTCTTTTTGACGTGGGCGGGAACACCGGCAAGTTCGCCGGCGTCTGCCTGCGTGAAATGACGGATCTAGAAGTGACGATCATTGACCTGCCGCAGCAGTGCCGGCTCGCCCAGGCCAATCCTGACCTCGCTGACGTGAAGAACCGGCTTTCGACAGCGGGCGTCAACTGGCTGGATCCCGAGGCGTCGCCTGCGGCGCAAGGAAAGGCTGACATCATCTGGATGAGCCAGTTCCTTGACTGCTTCACCCCCGATCAGGCCGTGAGCATCTTAAAGCGCATGACGCCCTTCCTTGCCCCTGACGGCCGCATCGCCATCCTTGAATGCCTGTGGGACCGCCAACCCTACGAAGCCGCCCGCCTGAGCCTTCTGGGCACCTCGCTCTACTTCACCGCGATGGCCAACGGCAACTCCCGCTTCTTCTCGGAGCCGGAACTGCGCGACATCATCCGCCGCGCCGGCCTCGAAGTGGAAAGCGTCGAAGACCGCCTCGGCGTCTCCCACACCCTTCTCATCTGCCGCCCCGCCTCGTGATGATGCAGTTTCATTACCAAGACCTCTATGCGGCGCTGCCGGGCTTTGTCGGCACGGACGCCGTCCAGCAGGCGATTGCCTCTGACGCCTCCATCGCTTCAGACGGCGAACTTCCCGCGTGCCCTGCGCCCGTCATGCTGCGCCGTCGCCTCACGCCCTTGGGAAAACTCGTCGTGAGCGCCCTCCACGCCGTAGGCGTCAAGGAGGAAGAACCCTTTGTCGTCGCCTCGAGCTGGGGCGACTCCGTGCGCAGCATGACGCTAGTGCAGGAAATGACGGACTCGGGCGACGTAAGCCCCGCGGGCTTCACGTCGAGCGTGCACAACGCCACGACGGGCGCGGCGGGCATCTGGCTCAAGAATCATGCCGACTGCCCAGCAGTAAGCGCCGGCAACTTCACGACGGAAGCGGGGCTCACCGAATGCCGCCTCCTTCTGGAGTCCCATGAAAGCGTCGTTTTCGTGCGCGCCGAAGCACCGCTGCCCGCCCTCTGGACACAGCATCCGCATGGCACGCAAGCGCCGGCCTACCCCTACGTGTGGGCGATGCGCCTCGTGCGCGATAGCGACGAGGGCCGCTTCACGCTCGAGCCCAACGCCTCCCCCGACCTCACGTCGGTCGCCATGCTTTCCGCGCCCGAAGACCTCGTCTTTCTGTTGGACAATTCCCGTTGCTGGCTACACGCCTGCGACGGCAGGAGCTGGATATGGCAGAAGTGATGCGGCAAATCGACTACGGCTGGCGCGTCATCGCCACCGGGTTCGGATTTCTGCTCTTCACCGTCATGGGGCTCCTTTTTCGCTTTGTCGCCTGTCCCCTTCTGACGCTCGTCTGCCGCCAGCCGCGCACCAAGGAGCTCGCGGCCCGGCGCGTGGTGCAGCTGAGCTTTGCCTTTTTCCTCTGGCTGATGGAACTGCTGGGCCCCATAAAGCTCGTCGTCAACAACCGGGAAAAACTCGCCGAGCCAGGGCTTCTCATCTGTCCGTCGCACCCAACGCTCATTGACGTCGTCATTCTGATGTCCATGATTCCGAACGCGAACTGCATCGTAAAGGCAAAGCTCCTTGCCTCCGCCGCCCTGCGCTCCCCGATCACCACCTCGGGCTACATCGCCAACGACAGCGGCCCCGAGCTCGTCACCGCCTGCGCGAAGTCGCTTGAGCAAGACGACACGCTCATCATTTTTCCGGAAGGCACGAGAAGCACGCCGGGACAGCCCCCTCACTTGAAGCACGGCGCCGCGGCCGCCGCGCTCGCCGCTCGAAGCGACGTCACCCCCGTGCGCATCACCTGCGAGCCCCCGGCTCTCATGAAAGGGATTCACTGGTACACCATTCCGGCGCGGCGCATGCAGATTTCTGTTACTGTGCTGGATTCCATCGACATAAAGCCCTTTCTCGCGCTCGAAGCCGAAGAAGGGCGACCCAAAGCCGTGCGGCGCCTCACCGAGACGCTCACGGATCGACTTTTTCCTGATTACTCCCCTATGAGACACTCATGAGCAACGAAGCACTCATTGAAGAACTGAAGGCGCTCATCATCGAAGCGCTCAATCTTGAAGACGTCACGCCCGCGGACATCGAAACCGATGCGCCACTCTTTAACGAAGGACTGGGACTTGACTCCATCGACGCGCTGGAGCTTGGGCTTGCGCTCAAGAAGAAGTACGGCATCACCATCACCGCCGAAAGCGAAGACAACAAGAAGCACTTCGCGAGCGTCGCTGCGCTCGCCGACTTCGTTGCCGCCAACCGCGCCTGATCGATACAACAAGACGACACCATGGTTACTGAACAGCAGATTTTTGAAGAACTCAAGAAAGTTCTCATCGAAACCTTCGAAATCGAGGCCGACAAAATCGTCCCCGAAGCTCGAATCTACGACGACCTCGACATCGACTCCATCGACGCCGTCGACCTCATCGTGAAGCTGCAGCCCTTCATCGGCGCCAAGAAGATCACCCCCGCGGCCTTCAAGTCCGTGCGCACGATCGGCGACCTCACGAAGACCCTCACCGGCATCATCAACGGAGACGAGGCGGCCTGACGTGATCCGCTTGGGGCGCATCCTCTTTGGCGTGCTGCTCGCGCTCTACCCTTTTGCGGTCTACTGGAGCGTGAGCCACCACGCCGTGCACTGGGCGGCGGCGCTTCTGGCGGCGGCCGCCCTTTTGCAGGCAGTCACATCAAAAAGTCGCGTAAGCTGGTTCTGCGCGGCGGCAGCGGGGCTTCTTGCCATGGCGTCCGGCGCCACAGAGACGTCGCTTCCGGTGAAGTTCTATCCTGTCGCCGTCAATGCGGCGTGGCTCGCGTTTTTTGCGCTCTCGCTCACGGGCGAAAGCGTGGTGGAGAAGCTCGCAAAGCTCCGTGAGCCGAATCTGCCGCCCGAAGGCTGCCGCTACTGCCGCAAGGTGACGATCGCTTGGTGCGGCTTTTTCATCGTCAACGGCGGCCTCGCGCTTGACAGCGCCCTCAATCGCTCGGACGCCTGGTGGGCGCTTTACAACGGTCTCATCGCCTACGGCCTCATCGGACTCATGTTTGCCGGCGAATGGCTCGTCCGGCGACTTGTGAGGAAGTCGAACCAAAAATGAACGACATGCACTACCTCTACCTCACTCAAATCTTCTCGCGCCGCGGCGCGGACGATTTTCCGCTCGTCACCGACGGACGGACCGTGCGCACCTGGGGCGAATTCACCCGGGCCGCCAACGGCTGGAAGATGGCGTTTGAAGCCGCTGGCGCAAAGCGCGCTGCGCTCTACTTCACCGAACTCTTTGATTCGGCCGCGGCGCTCTTTGGCGCCTGGGCCGCCGGCGTCACCGCGGTACTTCCGGCAGACACGGCGCAAAGCACCTGCGAGCGACTCGCGGACGGAATCGCCGATGTCTGCGCCGGGGACTTCCCAGCGGACCTGAAGCTTCCTCGCGTCACGGCCATGGCAACCGCCACGCCCTGCACCGCCCTCATCGACGAAAAGAAGGCGTTGCTGGAACTCTTCACCTCGGGCTCCACCGGCGTGCCCACCCGCGTCATCAAGCGGCTGGAGCAGCTCTTTTCCGAAGTGGACAGCATTCGCAAGCGACCGGAAGCCGGAGGCCGCGCCACCGCCGACACGCTCGTGCTCTCCACCGTAAGCCAGCAGCACATCTACGGCCTTCTCTACTTTCTTCTCTGGCCGATCGCAGCCGGCCTCTCCATCTGGCCTCATCGCATCTCGCAACCGCAGGAACTTTTTGAAGCAGCGCGCTTTCGCCCGCACTGTGCCTGGGTAGCAAGCCCTGCGCTTTTAAAGCGCCTGCCGGAAAGCCCGGACTGGGAGAGCGTTCGAAGCCGCTGGCAGGTGATCTTCTCCTCGGGCGGACCGCTCTCGGACGACGCTTTAAAGCGCACGCTCACCCTCACCGGCGTTTCGCCTACGGAACTTCTGGGAAGCTCGGAAGCGGGCGGCATTGCAACGCGCAGCCGAACGCTGGACGCTGAAGGAAACATCGTCACCACGCCGTGGCGGCCGCTGCCGTCCGTCGAATGGAAGTCCGTGGACGGACTCCTTGCCATTCGCGGCCGCCAGCTCTATTCAAGCGACTGGGAAGTGACGAGCGACCGGATTGAAATCTGTCCGGACGGCGGAACTTTCCTGCATCTCGGACGCGCTGACCGCATCGTGAAGGTGAACGAAAAACGCGTGTCGCTCACCGCCGTCGAACAGACGCTCACGGATTCCCCCCTCGTTGCCGCCGCCAAGGCGCTGCAGCTCACGGACGGCCGACGCTCGCTCGCCGCCGTAGCAACTCTTGCCCCGGAGGGCATCACGCTTTTGCGCACGAAGGGCAAGTTCGCCCTCGTGCAGGCACTCAAAGGAGAACTCGCCAAGTCCTTTGAACGGATCTGTCTGCCGCGCCGATGGCGCTTTGTGACGGCGCTTCCCGAAAATTCCATGGGAAAGACGACGACCACGGCGCTTGCCGCCCTCTTTGCGCCGGAAGCCCTGCAATCCGTGTGTGCCGAGAAGACCGAAAGCTCGGCCACCTTCGTCGTTTCCGCTCCGGCCGATCTCCCCTTCTTTGAAGGGCACTTTCCTGACTTTGCCCTTCTCCCCGGTCTCACCCAGATTCAGTGGGCGGTGGAGCTCGCGCGAACGGCCTTCAAGCTTCCACCTTATTTTGCGGGGCTCTCGAACCTCAAATTCATGAAGCCCGTGCGTCCGGGGGCGACAGTGGAATTTGCGCTGACACTCTCTGACGATCGCAAAAGCGCCGCCTTCGTCCTTGCCGCCGGCAGTGACACGAACGCCAAGGGAAAGCTCCTTTTTTCCGACGAGGTTCCGGCGTGAGCGATACCGCCTTCCGTCCGATCGTTCTCATCCCCGTCTACGACCACGAGTCGTGTCTTGCTGCCATTGCAACGGCGCTGCGAGCCAAAGACCTTCCCGTGCTGCTCGTGGACGACGGCTCGCACGCGTCCTGCGCCCAAGAGGCCGCTCGCGTCGCCGCCGTGACGCCGGGGGTCTTTCACGTGCGCCATGCCGTCAACGGCGGCAAGGGCGCCGCAGTCGTCACCGGCTTTGAAACAGCCGCGAACCTAGGCTTCACGCACGTTCTGCAGATTGACGCCGACGGCCAGCATGATCTGGGCGCCGTAGACGCCTTTCTTGACGCGGGGCGAGCGCGTCCCGAAGTCATGATCTGCGGCGCCCCGGTCTACGATGACTCTGTGCCTGCAGCGCGCTTGAACGGCCGCAAGATTTCCAACTGGTGGGTGCACGTCAATTCGCTTTCCACCGCCGTCCAAGACGCTCTCTGCGGCTTTCGCGTCTACCCGCTTGCCGCCGTTCTGCCGCTTTTAAAGCGCGAGCACGTGGGAAAGCGCATGGACTTTGACGTGGAGATTCTGGTGCGACTTCTCTGGCAGGGCACCCTCATCGAAAATCGCCCCGTGCACGTCACCTATCCGCAAGACGGCGTCTCGCACTTTGACATGGTGAGGGACAACATCAAGATCAGCCTCATGCACACCCGGCTTTTCTTCGGCATGCTGCGGCGCCTGCCGAAGCTTCTTTTGCAAAAGGTGAAAGCCGCATGACAAACGCCACGGAGCATCCGCGCCACTGGTCTTCGATTTCCGAAACGACGACCGTCACCGGCATCCGCATTCTCTATTTTCTCTATCGTCTGGGCGGGCGGTTCCTTTTCTGGATTTCGCTCTGGCCCGTGATCGTCGTCTACTGGGCGACGCTCCCCGGCATGCGGCGCGTGAGCCGCCGCTACCTTGAGCACGCCCATGCCTGCGGGGCGCTCGCCTCAGCGCCCACGGTATTCACGACGTTTCATCACTTCTTTCGCTTTGCCGACACCCTTTTGGACAAGCTCCTCGCTGTCGGGGGGCGCTTCAAAGAATCCGCCCTCAAGGTCGCGGGGCGCGAGGCGCTTTTTGCAGATCCCCGCGGTGCCGTGCTCGTCACCGCCCACATGGGGTGCCTTGAACTCTGTCAAGTGATTGCGGAAAAGAAAGCCGTGCGGCGCCTTCACATCCTCACGCACACCCAGATGAGCCGCCGCTTCATGCGCATTCTCACGCGGCTCAACCCCACGATCGAGCTGAGTCACATCGAGGTTTCGTCCCTCACGCCCGCAACACTCGTGACGCTTTCGGAAAAAATCGCCGCAGGCGACTATCTCGTGATCGTCGGCGACCGCACGCCCATTGGCTCAGACGCCGTCTCACGCGCTCAGTTCATGACGGAAGAAGCACCGTTTCCGAACGGCTTTGCGCTGCTTGCAACGCTGCTGCAGTGTCCGCTCTGGTCCATGCTCTGCCGCCGGGAAACGGAACCGGGGAGCGCCGCCCGCTACCGCGTGACGTTTGAAAAGCTCTGGGAGCCCGAGCCCGTCTCACGCAAGGCGCGCACCGAACATTTCGCCCGCCTCACGCAGCGATTTGCCAACGTGCTTCAAAAAGAACTCACGGCTTCGCCCTTTGACTGGTTCAACTTCTTTGACTTCTGGCATCAGGGCACCGGCCGCCACAAGGAGTGACTCATGACGATTTTTTCACTCTTTCGCGTTAGTTCCGCGCTTTTAACAGCGATTGCTGCCTTTTCCGCCGCCGCAGCCGACCTCACAGTGGAAGCCATTCTCTCCACGGTCGAAGCGCCCGAAGCGCTCACGGCGGACTTCACCGTGGAAAAGCGAACGCCCGCCGTCGCCGTGCCGTTGAAAAGCGCGGGCCGTCTGGTGCTCTCAAAGGAAAAGGGGATCCTCTGGCTCACGACGTCGCCGTTTGAAGACGCACTGGGGTTTTCCAAAACGAAGAGCGGGCATTTGGATGACAGCGGCCGCTGGGTGGTGGAAGCAAGCCAGGCGGCCGGCCGAGCCTTGGAGATGACGCAGAAATTCATCGCCGCGGGACCGGAAGCGCTCAAGGATCACTTCTTTCTTTCGCCCTCGGGAACAACGACTGACTGGCAGCTTCTAGCTTCCCCCAAGGGCGGAACGCCCGCACAGTTTCTCACGGAAGTCCTCTTAGCTGGCTCCAAGCACCTGAAGCGCCTTCAGATCGTGCAGACCGACGGCACGATCACGCGCATTGAGTTCTCCCAGGTCAATCCAATGCCCGTCATCGCGGGCGACGACGCCCGACGTCTGGAGAGCCTGCAGTGACGCCGCCTTCTGATCGCTTCTTTCGCCAAGCGGCCGTCCTTTGGGCGGTCTTGGTCGTCGCGGTGCTTCTCGCTGCGGCTTTCACCTTTGACACTTCGCGCATAAAGACCGACGTTCGGTCGCTTCTTCCTCAAGAAGAACAGACGGCAGACGCCTCGCAAGTCTTTTCCGCGGTCGCAGACAAGAGCGCCGGGCGCTTTTTCGTGACCGTCTCCGCCGACACTTCAGCCGAGGCCATCACAGCCGCCGAAGCCGCCGAGCAGTCCTTGGTCGCAAGCGGCCTTTCCGTCACGAGCGCAGACGCCCAAGCCCTGCAAGAGACGTTGCGATTCCTCCCCCCCTACCGGGACGTCTTTCTCACAGAACGCGACAAGGCCTTCCTTC
This sequence comes from uncultured Oscillospiraceae bacterium, assembly GCA_963587345.1. Classification (GTDB taxonomy): domain Bacteria; phylum Pseudomonadota; class Gammaproteobacteria; order Burkholderiales; family Burkholderiaceae_F; genus Duodenibacillus. The sequence continues at coordinate 8,275 of CAVACW010000012.1, forward strand.
AAGGCGCCACGGACGCCGCCATCGCCAAGCGTGCTCTGCGAAATCTCTACCGCCCCGTCGCCTCCGTGCTGTTGCCGTGGCAGGACGATCCGCTCGGATTTTTTGCCGCGCGCTTTCAGGAGCTCTTTTCAGACCCTCGCTTTTCCATTGAAGGCCGCTTTCTCACCGTCGGCAACGCGGCGGATCCTCGCACCTTTGCCGTCGTGCTCAATGTATCTGCCACGAGCGCCATCGGACTTTCCGGCACGCCGCTCACGGAGGCGGTGAAAACCGCTCGCACTGCCGCCCAACAAGCCGTCCCCAGCGCTCAGCTCGCTGCCGCCGGGCCTCAGCTCATGGCAGAAGCCGCCGCTTCCGCGGCGCAAAAAGAAGCCACCTTCATCGGCACCGTGTCCGCCGTCGGCATCGCGCTCATGGTGATCGTCTTTCTGCGGGCGCTGACGCCGGCCCTTTGGATGGCGGCAACGCTGGGCCTGAGCTTTCTCACCGCCACGGCAGCCGTCTGGCTTGTCTTTGGCGAAATCCATCTTCTCACGATCGTCTTCGGCGCGACGCTGCTGGGCGTCGCAGCGGACTACGTCTTTCATTTCCTCACCGAGCTCTTTCATGAGCCGACCAGCGAAGCCGCTCGAAGGGAGCTCGCGGGCGGCCTCTTTGTCTCGTTGCTCACGTCGCTTGCAGGCTACTGCGTCATGTTCTTCGTGCCGATGCCGGCCTTGAGACAAATGGCGCTTTTCTGCATGTCGGGCCTGGCGTCCGCCTTTGCGTTCGTGATGTGCTTCGGCCCCGCCGTCACCCGGCCTCGCCCCATGCCATCGCTCACCCAGCGTTGGGGAACCGTGCTGCAGCAAAGCCTCCGGCTGTCGAACAAAAAGGCCGCCGTTCTTACCGCAGCACTTTGCCTTCTCACCGCGCCCGGTCTGATGCGCCTCACAAGCGGCGACGAGCTCGCGCTTTTGAACAGCCTTCCGGCGAAGGTGCTTGCCGAACAGCAAGCCGTGTCAGAAAAAGTAGCGCCGACGAGTCCCGGGCAGTTCTTCGTGGTGCGGGGACTGACGACGAACGCGGTGCTGGAGCACCTTTCTCAGCTGAAGCCCTTGCTCGCAAACGCCGTCAATGCCGGCGTCATCACGGGCTTCCGCACGGGCGAGGGACCGCTTCTATCCAATGCTCAACAAACGGAAAACCGACAGCTTACGGAAGCCGCCAATCGCAAGGCAATCGCCGCAGTGGAAAAAACACTCGGCGCCCCGGTGGCTTCGCCTTCTGCCACCGACGACAAGCCGCTCACGCTTCAGGACTGGCTTCAAAGCCGCGCCGGTCGGCTTTTCGCCTCCTTCTGGATTTCCGACACCGAAACTGTCGTCTACCTTTCGGGCGTCACGCCAGCTTCGCTTGAACCGCTGTCGCTTTTAGCCAAGCAAGTGTCAGGGACGACTTTTGTCAACACCACAGGCGGCATTCGGGCAAGTCTCAGCCATTGGCGAAGCAACATTCTTCTGGTGCTTGCTGGCGCCTTCTGCCTGATGGCGGCCTTCCTTGCCGTCATCTACCGCCAGAGAGCCGTCCGCATGGCGCTTCCCACGGCGCTGGGGATTTTTTGCACCGCGGGCCTTCTGGGGTGGCTTGGCGTCCCCGTGTCGCTTTTCACCGTGTTGCCCATGATACTCCTGCTGGGCCTTGGCGCTGACTACGCTGTGCTGCTTTACGCCAAACCCGCCGGCACTAGCGTGCACGTCTCCGTTTTTCTCGCCGCCGTAAGCACGTTGCTTTCCTTCGGCCTGCTGGCGTTTTCGTCAACGCCAGCGCTGCGCCACTTCGGACTGGCGCTCTGGATCGGCCTTTCCTTTGTCTGGTTCTATACTATGTTGCTTCGCCCGAACCTTACGGGCCGCTGAGACAACAAATTTGGGAGTCTTACATGCTTAATCGTGTTCTGACCACCGTCGGCGCTGTCGCCGTTCTCGGTCTTTCGCTTCCGGCTGCCGCCACCCCGATGCTCGTCATTCCGACGCAGACCATCTCTGCTCAGGTGACGCTTGAACAGGTGCAGAAGTGCGTCGTGAACGCCGCTGTCAAGCACCAGTGGCAAATCGTCAAGAAGGACAGCGATTCCGTCCTGTTGCGCTACAGCCGCAATCCGAAATGGGCGGCTGACGTCAAGGTCACCTTCACCACCAAGCAGTACAAGATCGACTACGTTGACTCGTTCGGTCTCAAGTACAAGGTGGTTGACGGTCAAGGCGACATTCACCGCAACTACAACCGCTGGGTGAACAACCTCAATACCACCATCCAGCGCAACATCAACTTGCTCTGATATCGGAAGAAGGTCTGTCTACAGGGATTCCTCATCGGCAGTTAAACCCGATGCCCCTGTTCTCTATCGCGGCCTGTACCTGTACTTCAAATACGAATAAGCCGCACTTGAAAAGTACAGACTCAGCTCTTTGCAGAATCTTCGTGACGAAAGAAGCACCACCAAAACGGTGCTTCTTTCGTTTTAAATCATAGCAAAAACTACTCGTGTCCAATGTAGGAACGAGCCATACGCCGCGTCTCAGGATCGGAAGTCGTCATGTTCGGATCCGGGCACTTCCAAATGTTCGCCTTCGTGAAGGCATAGCCCGCCTCGCCCTTCGTGTAAGAAATGTGCGTGGCGCCCTTCACAGTCAGCGCCTTCTTGACAATAACCGCCGTATTCCGCTTCTTGCCGTTGATCAAAATCGCCGACGCGGAGCCAGCATAATCCAAATGCTCGCACTGGCTACTTTGGGCCTCCTCTTCCGTGATGAGGTGAATTCGGCCCTCTCGATCCGGATAACCGGCACAGCCAGCCATAGTAGCGATCAGCGCACCTGTCGCAATGATGGGAAGCAATCTCATAGAATCCTCTTGACTTATCATTTGTTTTTTTCTGCCTCTTCAAGCGAAAAAATGCTCTTCTTAGGCAAGACATCTGCGTCAGATTAGCACCCAGTCAAATTCACGGCAAGCAAAATCTCTCTCGAATTGATTGTTTTACCTCACCATTGACCAGTGCCAGCTCGCACCGCCCCTCCGTCAACTTCGCCACCACCCGCAGGTAACCGCCTTCCAAAAGGCGCGCCAAGACAGCGTCACGCTGACTTCGGCAGGCGGCAAACACCTCCACTGAAGCTTCGACGCACTTCCCTGCGATCAAATCCGCCCAATCTCGCTTGAGCTCCTCGCTTTCCGCTTCCAGCAGTCTCACCACCGGAGCAATACTCGCCGTCTGCATCCAGTAGGGCCCCAGCTCTCTTCTATTCAGGTAGTACGTAATCGCCCACGGGTTGTAGATCCCCTTGACGGAGCCAAAGGCGTAGCCGTCGTACCACTCTCTCACGCCCGACCGGTCCGTGAGTCCGAACTCCTTCATCGCCGCGAAGACCTCTGCTTCCGTGAAGCCGAAGGCCGTCTGATACTTGTCCGTCACCGTCGTCACAACATCCGCATCAGAGGCCGCCAAAAAGGCCTCGGTCCCCGCACTCGTGACGCCCATGAGCAACCCGCGCTCCAGACTCTGGTTTGACAGGAAGGTGCAGTCCATGAAAGACCGAAGGAAAGCGACCAGCTCCTCTTCGTACCCTTCGTTCGCTGCCGCTAGGAGCGGCGTGTCGAACTCGTCAAGCAAAATGATGGGCTTCACGCCGAAATGCTTGTGGAGCGCTTCTGAAAGCGTTCTCAGGCTGTTCGTCAATGCCCCAGCGTCCGCCTTGGGCGAAAACTTTGCGATCGCGTGCCGCTCCGTGTCGTCCAGCGCCGGACTGTTCCGAAGCCAGCGGAATTCCGAGAACACGCCGTTCACCACCATAGCAATGAGCTTGCGCGTCTCTTGCGCCGTCGCCCCCATCACGCCGGAAAACGTGAGCCCAATGACCGGCCGCGTGCCCGCAAGCGGCCGCACCGTCTCGTCTCGCCAAACGGCAAGATCCCCAAAAAGCGCCGCCTGATCGCGGCGAGCGTTGGAAAAGAAGCTCGCCACGGTGTCGAGCAAGAGCGTCTTTCCGAAGCGCCGCGGCCGAGTGATCACCGTCACGCGGCTCCGCTCCCGCCACCAGTCGCCGATGAAAGCGGTTTTGTCGACGTAGAAGCAATTGTTCGTGCGCAGAAACTCGAATTCCTGCTCGCCGATCGGAATGGCTCTCGTCATGACTCGCCGTCGGGGCTCAGCACTCAACAATGCACACCGCGAGCCCCCCTCGGCTCGTCTCCTTGTACTTCGCCTGCATGTCGCGCCCCGTCTCAAACATCGTGCGCATCACCTTGTCCAGACTCACCACATGGCGGCCATCGCCTGCCAACGCAATATGCACGGCATTGATGGCCTTCACAGCGCCTACGGCGTTGCGCTCGATGCAGGGAATCTGCACCTGTCCCGCCACCGGATCGCAGGTGAGCCCCAGCTGATGCTCCATGCCGATTTCAGCGGCGTTCTCCACCTGATTCACCGTGGCGCCCAGCGCTGCCGCAAGCCCCGCAGCGGCCATGGAGGTAGCCACGCCCACTTCGCCCTGGCACCCCACTTCGGCCCCGGAAATCGACGCGTTTTCCTTATAGAGCATGCCGATGGCGCCTGCGGTGAGAAGGAAGTTGCGAATGCCTTCGGGTCCGGCGTTTGCGGAATACTTGAGGTAGTACTGCAGCACGGCGGGCACCACCCCCGCCGCGCCGTTCGTGGGGCACGTCACGATGCGGCCGCCGGCGGCGTTTTCTTCCCCGGTTGCAAAGCCCCAGGCGTTCACCCAATCCAGCGCCGCCAAGGGCCCGTAGCCCGCCGGATTGGTTTTGAGGCGCTTTACCAGCACCGGCGCCCGGCGCTTCACGCGCAAGGGGCCGGGCAGAACGCCTTCCGTTGCAAGCCCTCGCTCAATCGCTTCGCGCATCACGTCCCAGACGTGATCCAAGGCGGCATCGATCTCTTCGTCCGTGCGCTGCACGCGCTCGTTGTCGCGCACCACTTCAGCGATGGTTTTCCCCGTCGCATGAGCCATCGCGACGAGCTCCGAAGCGTTGGCGTAATTAAACGGCACCGCGGTCACTGAACGCTTTCCGACCGCAGCCTGCGCGCTTTTGGCGGGCTTTTCAAAGTCGTCATGGTCCGCCGCCACGACAAAGCCGCCGCCCACGGAGTAGTAGCGGCGCTCCAAAAGCTTCTCGCCTTCGGCGCCATAGGCCGCGAGCTGCATGGCATTCGTGTGAAACGAAGCCACCTTGTCGGGGCTGAACGTGATGTCGCGCGCCCAGTCAAAGGGCACGCGGCAGCCGCCGCCCAGCACGAGCGTCTTTTCCTTCTGCACCGTCGCGATCATGTCGGGCACAGCCGCCGTGTCCACGGTCTCGGGAGCGAGCCCCATCAGCCCCAGCACTGTGGCGCTGTCGGTGGCGTGCCCCTTGCCGGTCGCGCCAAGGCTTCCCATCAAGTCGATCGTAAGCCGCGCGGTCTTTTCCGCGGCTCCTGACGTCTGCAGTTCCTTTAAAAACAGCGCCGCCGCCCGCATGGGGCCCACGGTATGACTCGAGCTCGGCCCGATGCCGACGCGGAACATTTCAAAAACACTGATGGGCATAAGCGCCTCTTAGGAAAAAAGGCGGCCGGCCGCAAAAGCCTGACCGCCTTCGAAAAAATCACACCCGAGAAATCAGAGCTGCGAATCGACGACCAGCGCCTTCTTGCAGTAGGAGCGCGGCTCCGTCTTCACGTCGCAAGCGACGTTCTCACCGATTTCAACCGTGGTCGGAAGGCTCACCAGCCCCGCCGTCAAGGGCATCTCCGGAATGCGAGCGATGCTCGTCAGCTGGCAGGCCATGTCGTTTACGACAATGGCGGGCACTTCAATCAAGAGCTCCGGATCAAACGCCGCTTCAAAGGCAACGAGATGCAAACGAGGCGAGTTTCCCTCCTTGAAGCGCGCCTCGGTCAAGGCGCGGCCGATGAAGATGCGCTCAGGATCCGTGAAGTCCGGAACGTCTTCAAAGCCCGCTTCCAAGGGCCCCGTGGATTCGTCGTATTCGAGCCCCTGCGCGGGCTCCTTGGCCAGAATGCGCAACGCGTCAAAGCCCGACTGCTCGCCCTTTTTAGCCCCGTTCTTGACGAGGTTGTCAAAGAGCGCCGTGATGTTGGCTTCGGGCCCCGTCACCAGAGAGATCCAGCGAAGGTTCAGCACCGAAATGCCTTGGGCCGAAGCGGCCTTCATGGGTTCTGCCGCCAATTCCTTCACGGGCATCTCACCCGCAAAGTAAAAGCCCGCCTGCTCGGTCACCGCGAGCTCCGCGTCAAAGGCGGCGCTCACCTGATGAATCCAGGCCTGACGCACGTCGGCGCCTTCGCCTGCGAGGACGATCTCGTAGTCGTTCACATCCCGGCGCACGACGTACGCGGGGCCGATGATGCCGCCCGAGGCGTTCAACATCACCGTGCGTTCGACGCTCCCGGTGGCGAGTTTGGCGACGTCGCTTGCAAAAAGCCGCGCGAGAAACTTGGGGGCATTCTTCACGCTCACCGTCACCACCGGAACCGGGGCGAACAAAACCATTTCCAAAGCCATTTTCTGCTCTCTTCTTCGTTTCGAATTCTTGCCTGCAACCCTACTCGCGCACGCAGTCCAGCATGTACTTCACCGAACCATCCGCCTGCTTCACCTTCACAAGCCCATGCACGTCGCTGTCAAAGCCCGGGAAGCTGCGATTGAAGTCGCGCGCAAACCGCAGGTAGTCCATGATTTTCGCATTGACGCGCTCGCCCGGCACCAAAAGCGGAATTCCCGGCGGATAAGGCGTCAGGAGCACCGCCGAAATGCGGTTCTCCAAATCGTCGATCGCAACACGGTCCACTTCGCCGTGCACGAACTTGGCGTACGCATCCGTCGGGCGCATCGCGGGCACCATCTCGGACACATACATCTGCGTCGTCAAGCGCGCCACGTCGTACTGACGATAGACCGCGTGGATGCTCTGGCAGAGGTCTTTGAGGCCCATGTTCTCGTACTGCGGGAAGGCAGCGATGAATTTCGGCATCACGCGCCAGAGTTCGCTGTTTTCGTCGTAAGCGTCCTTGAACTGCTGCAGCTCCGTCACCATCGTGTTCCAGCGGCCCTTCGTGATGCCGATCGTGAACATGATGAAAAAGGAGTAGAGCCCGGTCTTTTCAACGATCACGCCGTGCTCGGCGAGGTATTTCGTCACAACCGCCGCCGGGATGCCGCGCTCGGCGAAGTCCCCCGTCACGGAAAGCCCCGGCGTCACGATCGTCCCCTTGATGGGGTCGAGCATATTGAAGCCCTCGGCCACGTCCCCGAAGCCGTGCCACGCATCGCCTGCCTTCAGCGTCCAGTCCGCCTGCGTTCCCATCCCTGCCTGCGGCAGACGATCCGGCCCCCAGACGCTGAACCACCAGTCCTTGTAGCTCTGCCCCACTTCGCGCATGGCGCGACGGAAGTCGACCGCCTCCTGAATGGACTCTTCAACCAAGGCCGTCCCGGCGCGCCCTTCCATCATCGCCGCGGCGACGTCGCAGCTTGCGATGATGGCGTACTGCGGGGACGTCGAGGTGTGCATCATGAAGGATTCATTGAACCCCGCGCGATCGAGCTTTTCTGTTTCGGAGTCCTGAATGCAGATCTGGCTTGCCTGCGAGATGCCCGCCAAGAGCTTGTGCGTCGAATGCGTCGCAAAGACGAGGCTCTTTTTCGTTCTGGGCTTCTTCTTGTCGATCGCGTGCATGTTCTCGTAGAACGGATGAAACGCCGCATGCGGCAGCCACGCTTCGTCAAAATGCAGAATGTCCACCTTGCCGTCGAGCTTCTCCTTCACCACTTCGTCGTTGTAGACGATGCCGTCGTAGGTGGACTGAGTGATGGTGAGAATCCGAGGCTTCTTCGTCTTGTCCTTGATGAGGGGATTGGCCTCGATTTTCTTTTGGATGGCCTCCCACTCGAACTCCGCCTTCGGAATGGGACCGATGATGCCGTAGTGGTTGCGCGTGGGCATCAGAAAGACCGGCACGGCGCCCGTGAGCGTGATGGCATGCAGAATCGACTTGTGGCAGTTGCGATCCACGATCACGATGTCGCCCGGGGCCACGGTGTAGTTCCAGACGATCTTGTTCGAGGTGGACGTGCCGTTTGTCACGAAAAAGAGATTGTCGCAGCCAAAGATGCGCGCAGCGTTCTGCTCGGACTTCGCAACGGGGCCTGTATGATCCAGAAGCTGCCCCAGCTCCTCCACCGCGTTGCAAACGTCAGCGCGCAGCATGTTTTCGCCAAAGAACTGGTGGAACATCTGGCCCACGGGGCTCTTCAAGAAAGCGACGCCACCCGAATGCCCCGGGCAGTGCCAGGAGTAGGACGAGTCGGCGGCGTAGTGCGTGAGCGCTTTAAAGAACGGGGGCGGCAGGCTTGCCAAGTACTCTCGGGCCTCGCGCACGATGTAGCGCGCCACGAATTCGGGCGTGTCTTCAAACATGTGAATGAAGCCGTGGAGCTCGCGCAGGACGTCGTTGGGGATCGACGTCGCAGTCTTCGTCTCGCCGTAAAGGAAAATCGGCACATCGGGGTTCGACCGGCGCACCTCGCGCACGAATTCGCGCAGGTCGTGAATCGCCTCCTTTTCTTCGCCGGTTTCGGAGAAGTCGTCATCGTCCAAGCTCACCAAAAAGCCCGACGTGCGGCTTGACTGCTTGGCAAGGCCCGCCAGATCCGAAAACGCCGTCACGGCGCGCACTTCAATGCCCTGCGCCTCAATCGCCTTGGCAAGGTCGCGAATGCCGAGGCCCGACACATTTTCCGAGTGAAAGTCCTCGTCAATGATGACAACCGGAAAGTGGTACTGCATAGGAAGAAAGCTCCTCCAACGAAGAAAAAGGCATCCCTCCCGAACCAGGAAGGGGACTCAATTTTTTACGGGCGCCATTTTATCGGCAAAGCCCGCGATTTTTAAGCTTCTGCTGCCTTCTTTTTCTCCCCGTTTCGCTCCCCGCCGACGCACAAAATTTTTCCGCCGAATCAATGCGGATCTGGAAGCGATGTTCGTCCCGTTTTTAACCCGAAAAGCGGCCCAACGGGACGGCAGCTCGAAGTTTTGCTTTTTTCTGCTCTAAAATTTAACGATTACCTTTTACTTTTCGCGGCTACGCCATGACTGAACCGTCTGTCCCCGCCCGCCATTCCGGGCGCCTCTTTATGGTGACGGCACCCTCCGGTGCCGGCAAAAGCACGCTCGTGAACGCGCTTCTCGCAAAGGAGCCCGACCTCCTTCTTTCGATCTCCCACACGACACGCGATCCGCGTCCGGGCGAAGTAAACGGCCGGGAGTACCACTTCCTTTCCGTCAACGAATTTGAAGAGCGCAAGGCGAAGGGCGAATTTCTCGAATCCGCCCTCGTGCACGGCAACTACTACGGCACGAGCCGCATCTGGATTGAGCAGCAGATGGCGGCCGGCAAAGACGTGCTTCTTGAAATCGACTGGCAGGGCGCGCGCCAGGTGCGCGAAAAGTTCGCAGACACCGTCGGCGTCTTCATCCTGCCGCCTTCCATCGAAGCGTTGAGCGCTCGCCTTCACAAACGCGGCACCGACAGCGAAGCGACCATCACCCGCCGCCTCATGGGCGCGGGCGCTGAGATCGCTCATGCTCCCGAGTTTGAGTTCGTTATAATCAACGACAACTTTGACACGGCGCTCACTCAGCTCGTCTCCATCGTCACTGCCTCGCGACTCACGTACCGCCATCAGGCCGTGCGCCATCGCGACCAGTTTGTCGCTCTGGGCGTTCCTGTATAAAATTCCGCCTCTTTTTCAACTTACTGGATTTCATTTTCCATGGCACGCATTACTGTTGAGGACTGCCTCAAGAAGATCCCGAACCGCTTCGAGCTGGTTCTCTGCGCGGCTTACCGCGCCCGGCTCATCAGCCAGGGCCACACCCCGCACGTGGAAGCCAAGGACAAGCCGGGCGTCGTCGCCCTGCGCGAAATCGCACAGGAGCACGTCGGACGCGAGATGCTTGAACGCGTCGTTTAGTCCGCTTCCGTTGGGCTTCTGAGCCCGGCAGACGAGAAGCGGACGACGCCTCCCGACACTCTGCCCAAATCAGACAAAAGAACAAACGCCGCGCTGCCTGCCTCGAAGGACCAGCGCGGCGAATTTTTTCAGGGAACCAAAAACATCATGCCCGCCTCCGTCAATCTCACCGACGCCGCCTTCCGCAACGTCACGGTCACGCCGCGTCCGGTCATTCCCACCCAGGCCCAGCGCCACGAGGAAGACTACGATGATGCGTACCTCGACCGGCGTGCTGATGAAATCGTTTCCGAAAACGCCGATCTTCCGCTCTACACCCCGATGGTGAAGCCGAAGATCATCGCGACGTCCGCCGAACTCCTCACCCGCTGCCGCCAGTACCTCTCGGAGTCCGACGTAAAGCGCATCCAGCACGCGTTCCGCTACGCCGACGACGCGCACCTCGGTCAGTTCCGCAAGTCGGGCGAACCCTACATCACGCACCCGCTTGCCGTCGCGACGATTCTTGCCGAGTGGCACTTGGACGCCACCACGGTCTGTGCGGGGCTCATGCACGACGTCTTGGAAGACACGGGCGTTGCCAAAATCGAAATGGCCGAGCAGTTCGGCGTTGAAGTCACCGAAATCGTGGACGGCGTGAGCAAACTGGACAAGCTGAAGTTCTCTTCCAACGAGATCGCTCAAGCCGAGAGCTTTCGAAAGATGCTTCTCGCGATGAGCCGCGACGTGCGCGTCATTCTGGTTAAGCTCGCCGACCGCATCCACAACCTCCGCACGCTGGGGATCATGCGGCCCGACAAGCGCCGCCGCATCGCGACCGAAACCCTGGAAATCTACGTGCCGATCGCGCACCGCCTGGGGCTGAATCACGTCTACCGCGAGCTGCAGGAGCTCTCCTTTTACAACAAGTACCCGCGACGCTACGAAGTGCTGAGCCACAACGTGCTCGCCACCCGCGGCAAGCGCCGCGCCATTTTGGAGCGGATCCTGCGCGAAACCCGCGAGATTCTCCCCAAGCACGGCATCGTCTGTCAGGTGCAGGGGCGCGACCGGACGATCTACGGCATCTACAACCGCATGATGGAGACGCACGCCTCCTTTTCCGACGTCTTGGACATCTACGGCTTTCGCGTCATCGTGCGCACGAAGGAGGAGTGCTACCTCGCCCTTTGCGCCATCCATGAACTTTACAAGCCCGTGCACCGCCGCTTCAAGGACTTCATCGCCATCCCGAAGGCAAACGGCTACCAGAGCCTTCACACCACGGTGATCGGCCCCTCGGGAACGCCGATTGAGTATCAGATCCGCACCGAGCAGATGCACCGCATCGACGAGATGGGGCTCCTGTCTCACTGGCTCTACAACGACGGGCTCGACACCACGGAACTCCAGAAGCTCGTCTCCGCCTGGCTGCAGAGTCTCCTCGACATCCAGCGCACGAGCTCCGACTCCTCGGAATTCATCGAAAACATCAAGATCGACCTTTTCCCCGACCGCATCTACGTCTTCACGCCGAAGTCAAAGACCATCAGCCTGCCGCAGGGCGCCTGCGCCGTGGACTTTGCGTACCAGATTCACACCGACATCGGCAACAAGACCTGCGGCTGCCGCATCAACGGCGAAGAAAAAGCCCTCACCACGGAGCTTAAAAACGGCGACATGGTCGAGATTCTCACCTCGGACACCGCACACCCCGATCCCCAGTGGCTCAACTACGTGCGAAGCGGCCGCGCCCGCGCGGAAATCCGCCAGTACCTGAGAAACCGCAACTACGCCGAAAGCGTGACCTTGGGCGACGAACTGTTGCAAAAGGCCGCCGCGGAAGCGGGCGTCGCCTTTGAGACCATTCCGGAAGCCGCCTGGGCGACCGTCGTCAAAAACGCGGGGTGCGAAAACAAGACCGCGCTTTTGGCGGACGTGGGGCTTGGCAAGCAATTTGCCGCCGCCATCATGGCCAAGGTTGCCGAGTACCTCTCCGAAAAGAAGGCGACGGACGCCTCTGCCGCGGGCAACCTCATCGAGGGCACCGAAGGCATTGCAGTGCAGCTCGCAAACTGCTGCCACCCGGTGCCAGGCGACACCGTCTGGGGCTTCATGCGAAAAGGCCACGGCCTCTCCATTCACCGTGCGGACTGCGAGCACACGAAGCACGGCCGCGCCAACGACGCCGAACGCTGGTCGGAAGCTCACTGGTGCAAGAACCGCCCGGCGGACGCCCGCTTCCCGGTGCCGGTGGAGCTTTCCGTCACGGACAAGCTCTCGGCGCTGCCCGCCGTCGCCGCGGAGCTCGCCAAAGCCGGCTCCTCCATCATCGGCGTCGCCATGACGGATGAAAAGAAAGGGACGACGCTTGAAGAGCATGAGCTCAGCCTCGTCATTCAGGTAAAGGACAAGAAGCATCTGGTGCACACGCTGCTGCAGCTAAAGCAGCTTCCCATGGTGACCGCCGTCGCCCGAAAGATCGACGGCGACAAGAAGGTGGCGATGTAGGCCGCAGCGCTTCGTCTTTCGTGCCAAAACGCCGGTCAGGAACGTCATTCCTGGCCGGCGTTTTGGCTTCTTCCCGCCGCCTCAGAGGAACGCCGTCATGTAGACGGGCAGAAACACCAAGTCACCCTCGCGTCGCCAATCCTTCTCGCTCACGACGTAGCGCCTTCCCAGCTGGTCGCGCCATTGCTCCGCAAAGCGATCGAGCGCCGCGTGCGCGGCATAGCCGGACGGCTGCACCACCACCGGACAAATGCGGTCCCCGCATCGAATCAGAAAGTCAAGCTTCACCGCCAGCGCCCCCGCCCGCCGCGGCTGAGAGAAGCAACGAAGCGGATGTCCCGCGGCACGCAGCATCTGAGCCACGAGATTTTCGAGGAACATTCCTTCGTGAAGACTCAGCCGCTCATAAAGGACGTCCGTCATGACCTGCCGGTCCCTCGCCTCATCGCTCCCCGTCATCAAGCGCAGCAGGAGTCCGGTGTCCGCCATATAGCACTTCAAAACGGATCGCTCCAAATTCATCCGCAAGCCGGCGCTCGGGTCCGTGGAGTTGAAGCACAAATTCACCGTCTTCGAATCCTCTAGCCACAGGAACGCCTCTTCGTAGTCGCGCCGACGAATCGACTTGCTGATGCTCGAAAGCCGGAAGATTTTTTCATGCTTCATTAATTGCGAGGGCACATCGTCAAAAAGCAACTGCACCTTCGTCTCATACCCCACGGCAAACTTCGCGATGTCATCTCGATAAAGCGCCAGTATTTGCTGCTGTCGGCGCCGCACTGCTAGGAGGTTCCCCGTGTCCGCATACTCGCTCACCACTTGCGGCATGCCGCCCACCACCATGTAGAGGCGGGTGAGGTTCATCATCTCACGGTGCAGCGGCCCCATCGGGCGATCCTCAGCAAACGCCTCTCGGGCCGCTTCAAAAAGCGTCTTCTTGCCCATCGCTTCCGCAAACTCTTCCAAGTCGAGCGGACAGAGCTCCAGCTTCTCCTCCTCAGACGGAATGACGATATCCTTCACGTTGGCCTTCAGGCTGATGAGCGATCCAGTCTCCAGAATGTCGTAGCGCCCGTCCGCCACCAGATGCTTCACCAACTGTCGAGCCTTGGGATAACGCTGCACCTCGTCAAAGATGATGCAGGACTCGCGCGGATAAAGCTCCACGCCCTTTAACGCCGCCAGTCGAGAGAAAAACTCGTTTCGGTTCGAGGAAAAATTATCAAAAATTTCAATTTCCGTCTTACTGGCATCAGAAAAATCAACCATCAGATAGCTTTTGTAAGCCTCCTGAGCAAACTGACGGATCAGGTAGCTCTTGCCCACCCGTCGCGCACCTTCGACCAACAACGCCGACGTGCCGTTCGACTCCTGCTTCCATTGCCAGAGCTTTGCCAATGCCTTGCGCCGGATCTCCATTTTCCCCACCCTAAAAGCTAATCTAAGATGGCGTTGATTTTAGGCGGTTTGCACGAAATACACAATTCTTCGGCGTCGGTTTCGCACGAAATGCGCAAATCTTTTTGGCCGATTCCGCACGAAATGCAGAATTGTTGACACCAACGGGGCATAAGAAAACCGGCGCGAGGCCGGTCTCCCAAGGGCGACATGCGCCAAATACTCCCACAACTAGTAGGGTTGTTCGCTCGTGTATTTGACTTCCACGATTTCAAGCGTCTCCACGCGCGCCGGATGGTCAATCGTCGCGGGCGTCGGCAGCTTCACCTCGTCGCCTTCGCGCGCCTTCAGGAACACGCGGGCGATCGGGCTGATCCAGCTCACGTCACCGTGCTCAGGATCGGCTTCGTCAATCCCCACGATGCGGATCGTGTGCTCCGTGCCGTCCGTGAGGTTCTCGTAGGTTACAGTGGCGCCAAAGAAAACCTGATCCGTCGCCGGACGCGTTTCGGGATCCACCACCTCGGCGCTCTCCACGCGCTTATTCAGAAAGCGGATGCGGCGATCGATTTCACGCAGGCGACGCTTGCCATACTGGTAGTCGCCGTTTTCACTACGGTCGCCGTTGCTCGCCGCCCAGGAGACGACGTTCACCACCTGCGGGCGCTCCACGTTCACGAGGTGCTCGCGCTCGTCCAGAAGCCGGCGATAGCAAGCAGGCGTCATGTAGTTCTTCGTGTTGGCGGGAAGCCCGGGGAGCTTCACGCCCTCGTCATCATCGTCGGTGTTGGTCAGATCGGCCATGTGAGATGCCTTCTCCAATGGAAAAGCCGTCCCGGGATCGGAACGGCGTTCGGGAATTTTAGTCGTCTCAGAATCGCTCGTCGTCAGCGAGGTAGCGCCAGCAGCCCACCGGGAGCCGCCCGAGAATGACGCCTCCAACGCGCACGCGCTTAAGCCTCACGACCTTGAGCCCCACGGCTTCGCACATGCGGCGGATCTGACGCTTCTTGCCTTCCTGAAGCACGAAGCGCAGCTCGTCGTCGTTGAGCCACTCCACCTTCGCGGGCAGGAGCTTTTCGCCGTCCAAGGAGAGGCCGACGTTGAGCAACTTGAGGTTCCGATCTGAGAGCTGCGGCGGCACGGTGCCGTCGGCGTTCGCAACACGCACGATGTACTCCTTGTCCACCGTGCTCTTCTCGTCGATGATGCGCTTGGCGACCCGACCGTCCTGCGTGAGAACGAGAAGCCCCACGGAGTCGATGTCAAGGCGCCCCGCGGGCACGAGGTGCTCGAGCTGCCGCCTTGAAAAGCGCCGAGGGCTGCGATCGTCGCGCCAGCGGTTTTCCGGCCGAATGAGCACCTTCGCGGGCTCGTAGCCGTCCTCGGCCTGCCCGCTCACGTAGCCCACGGGCTTGTTGAGGATCACGGTGACGCGCTCGCTCTGCTCGGCGCGAGCGGAGTCAGCGACAGTGATTTTGTCCTGCGGCCCCACCTTCTGCCCGAGCACGGCGGGGCGACCGTTCACTAGAACGCGCCCCTCCTCGATCCAGACGTCCGCCTCACGACGGCTTGCGAGCCCCAGCTCGCTCATGCGCTTACTGAGACGCACCAGCCCATCGGCGGGCGCAGCGGCCGGAGCCGCCGGTCGAAAGTTCGCCATCAGGCCTTCTTGCCCGTCTTGATCTGACCGAGCAAGCAGAATTCCATGATGCCCTTTTGCGCATGAAGGCGGTTCTCCGCTTCATCCCACACCACGGACTGCGGACCGTCGATCACTTCTGCCGTCACTTCTTCGCCGCGGTGCGCGGGCAGGCAGTGCATGAAGACGGCGCCGGGGTTGGCGGCCGCCATCACGGCAGCGTTCACTTGGTAAGCGGCGAAGTCCTTGCGGCGCTTCGCGTTCTCTTCTTCAAAGCCCATCGACGTCCAGACGTCGGTCGTCACAAGGTCAGCGCCCTTGGCAGCTTCAACGGGGTCGCGCACCACGTCGTAGTAGTCCGTGCCCGCCGGGATGAGGGACGTGTCAAGCTCGTAGCCCTCAGGGATCGCGAGCGTCAAGTGAAAGCCCAGAATCTTCGCCGCCTCAAGCCACGAGTAGCTCATGTTGTTCGCGTCGCCGATCCAGGCCACCTTCTTCCCCTTGATGGAGCCGCAGTGCTCTTCAAAGGTCATGATGTCCGTCATGATCTGCACGGGGTGGTATTCGTTCGTGAGGCCGTTGATGACAGGGACCTTGCTGTTCTTGGCAAAGGCTTCCAGACGATCCTGTCCGAAGGTGCGGATCATCACGAGGTCCACCATGCGGGAAACGACCTTTGCGGTGTCTTCGATGGATTCGGAGCGCCCGAGCTGCGAGCCCTGGCTCGTCAGATTGATGACGTTGCCGCCAAACTGGTAAAAGCCCGTCTCAAAGGAAACGCGCGTGCGGGTGCTCGCCTTTTCGAAAATCATCGCAAGCACCTTGCCGTGGAACGGCTCGTACGCAACGCCGTTCTTCACCAGCGCCTTGATGGCGTGAGCGCGCTCGAGCATGTAGTTGAGTTCATCGGCCGTGAAGTCAGCCAGCTTCAGAAAATGACGGACAGACATCGTCTTGACACCCTAAGAAAGTTTCAAAAAAGCGGTTCAGAGAATCGCCTCCGAACCGCTTGTTCTGCAGAAATGTTCGGTGCCGTCATTTTACCGGCACCAGCTTTCGGCCGACATCAGAGGAAAGCCCGATTTGCCGACCAATGCCCGGCCATTCTGCGCTATTGAGCCACCCGCTCCTTGGCGGAGAGGTCAAGGAGCACCGTGGAGCCCACGGCGCCCGGAATTTCCGCGACCCAGAGTTCGGCGCCGCCCAGTTCCTCCACCTTCACGCGGATGCGATGGCCGTCTTCGTCGCGCTCCAAAATTTCCGCTGGCAGGCTCGTCAAGGTGCGGCTCTTCGCGAACACCGCTTCAACGGCGCCTTCGGCGACTTTGCGCCCCTGCTTCAGCATGACGACGCGGTCCGCAAAGCGCATCACTTCTTCGTCCGAATGCGTGACGTAAAGAATGGGGATGCTGAGCGACTCGCGCAGCTTCTCAAGCCACGGCATGATTTCGCGGCGGCGCTGATTGTCAAGACTTGCCAAGGGCTCGTCCATCAGCAAGGCGGTCGGCCGCACCGCGAGGCTTCTCGCGATCGCGACGCGCTGCCGTTCGCCCCCAGACAATTCGGACGTGCGGCGCGTCAGCAAGTGCCCGATCCCCAGCAGCTCCACCGCCGCATTCAATCGCTCTTCGGCATCCGCATCCTTGATGCGCTTCATGCCGTATTCGAGATTCTGGCGGATGGAGAGATGATCAAAAAGGCTCGCCTCCTGAAAGACGTAGCCCAGACGGCGCGCGTACGTGGGGACAAAGATCTTCTTTTCGTCGTCCTGCCAGACGTGTCCCGCCATTTCAACGCGCCCCTTGGCGTGCTCCAAGCCCGCCACCGAGCGCAGAACCGTCGTCTTTCCGCAGCCAGAGGGGCCGAAAAGCGCCGTGACGCCGTCGTCAGGCACCGTGAAGCTCACGTCAAGCGAAAAGCCCGCCGAGCGGTCGAGCCGAACTTCTACCATTCCAGACACAGTCGACTCCTTAGAAACTTACAGCCTTGGCGCGGCGGTTCAAGAAACTCAAGCACAACAACACAATGAAGGAGAAGACGAGCATGCCGCCCGCGAGCAGGTGCGCCTTGTCATACTCCATGGCTTCCACAAACGTGTAGATCTCGGTCGAAACCACCTGGGTCTTCCCCGGGATGTTGCCGCCGATCATGAGAACGACGCCGAATTCGCCAATCGTGTGCGCGAAGGTGAGCACCGTCGCCGTGAAGACGCCCGGACGCACCAGCGGCAGCACCACGGAGAAAAACGCGTCGATGGGCTTGGCGCCCAGCGTCGCCGCCACTTCCATCGGCCGGTCCCCGAGCGCCTCAAAGGCGGCCTGCAGGGGCTGCACCGCAAAGGGGAGCGAATAAACGAGGGAGCCGATCACAAGCCCCGGGAACGTAAAGGTCAAGAGCCCCAGCCCCATGCTCTGCGTCAACTGCCCCAAGGGGCCGTGCGGTCCGAGAGCGACCAGGATGTAAAAGCCCATCACCGACGGGGGCAGCACGAGGGGGAGCGTTACGATCGCTCCGATCGGAGCGCGCCATGCGCTCTTTGAGCGGGCGAGCCACCAGGCAAGCGGCGCTGAGAGCGCCAGAAGCACCACGGTCGTGACGACCGCGAGTTCCAAGCTGAGCCACACGGGCTCCAAGGAGATTTCTTCCACAGCTGACCTCTCAGACGCCTTTTGCCTTGAATTAATTGACCGTCAGTCGATTACTTGTCGCCGTAGCCGTAGGCGATCTTCACCTTGGCGGCTTCCGGTCCCTTCAGAAACTGCAGGAACTGGTTGGCGGCCGCAAGCGACTTGCCGTTCTTGAGCAGCACGGCGTCCTGACGAATCTTGCCGTAGTAGTTGTCCGGAACGATCCAGCCGGAGCCGCCCGTTAACTTGCCGTCCTTGTAGACCTGGCTCAGCGCCACGAAGCCCACGTCGGCGTTGCCGGTCTTCACGTACTGGAAGGTCTTGCCGATGTTGTCGCCTTCGACGAACTTGGGCTGAACCTTCTGCAGAGCCTTCAAGTGCTCGAGCGTCTCGTAGGCGGCCAAGCCGTAGGGCGCGAGCTTCGGATTGGCGACGGCGCATTTGTTGAAGTCCGCCTTCGTCACGACCTGCTGGCCGTTCTTGATCTTGCTCACGTCAGAGGACCAGAAGACAAGCTTGCCCACGGCGTACGTGAAGACGGAGCTGCCCACGCCGTAGCCTTCGGCGACCGCCTTCTTCGGGGTCTTCGCATCCGCCGCAAGCAGGATGTCGTAGGTGGCGCCGTTCTTGATCTGGCCGTAGAACATGCCGGTGGAGCCAAAGCTCAGGATCACCTTGTGGCCGGTCTGCTGCTCGAAGATCGGGGCGAGATCCTTGGCAGGCGCGGTGAAGTTCGCGGCAACGGCGACGTGGATTTCGTCAGCCATGGCGCCGGAGGCAACGGCGGCGAGGACAGCCGCAGCCGCGGCCTTGAAAGCGATGGATTTCATTTGGATTCATTCTCCCAAAAAGACCTCAGGCGGTCTTTTTAATAAAAATCGGCAGTGCGTTTTCCAACACTGCCGCCGCCCCAGTCGTTATACCTTAAGCGAACAGCCGTATCGGAATGGCGATAAGGATAACAGCGTCATTCATCTTTTGCATTACCCTGATGGAATAGCCCGATAGAATTCCCCTCTCATTTTTCTTTTTTGGCACCCTTCCCATGGCAGAGAATCTTGAAACCGCCGTCCCGGCGCCCGCCTCCGACCACGCCAAGCTCGCCGATCCCATCGGTCTCACCCAGCAGCTCGGGAGCATGGTGGACAAGCGCCTTGACATCCTGCGGCGCATCCACGAAACGGGCTCCATTTCCGAAGCCGCCCGCTCCGCGGGCGTTTCCTACAAGGCCGCCTGGCAGGCGATCGAAACGCTTTCGAACCTCACCGGAAGCCCCCTCGTGGAAAAAGCCGTAGGAGGCGTCAAGGGAGGCGGCACGCGCTTGACGCCCGTTGGGCTTCAGGTCGTGGACCTTGCGACGCGCCTTGCGGCCGCCCGCGCCCAGGTGCTCGCGAACTTTGAAGCCGAACACTTCCCGGAACTTGCGAACCTCTCGGCGTCCACGCTGCGCACTTCGATGAGAAACCACCTCCCCTCGATCATCAGCAAGGTGGAACATGGTCCCGCGCGCGTTCGCGTCTATTTGAAAATTGACGAAGAAAACACCGTGCGCGCCACCCTGACCGAAGAAAGCGCGCAGCTCATGGGCTTGAAGCAAGGGATGAAGGTCCTCGCGCTCTCCAAAGCCACCGCCGTCGAAGTGGCGGCGCACATTCCGCCGTCAGCGGGCTGCAACCTCTTGAAGGGCACCATCGTGCGGATGTCCCGCGCAGAAAAAGGCGGCGAAGTCACGCTGCGCCTTGCCGGCGGCCTGTCGCTCGTCGGCTTCTCGCGCCGCAATCACGGCCTTCACGTAGGGGATACCGCAGAAGCCAACCTATCAGCGCAGAGCATCGTCATTGGGCTTTTCACCTAATACCGCGGGATGTATTCTTTAATTTAAAAGAAGATCATTATTGACCCCGGCCAAAATTTTTAGGCCGGGTTTTCTTTTTAAGAAATGAAACGCCCGCATTTTGCTCGCTTTTAACCTTAAGGCTGGCTGAACTCTCCCACGGCGTTTCGGCTAAGATTGCGGCTTGATCAAGCCTCGGATTCGGCTTCCTCGGTCGGTCGGGGTCCAAGGCAAACAACAAACACAGATTTTCCGCACGGCGGCGCTGGCCCCTTTCATTTCGGCGCCCCGACTCCCGCGGAGAGTCACGGAGAAATCTCATGAACAGAAACAGCAAGTGGTTTGTCGGCGGCCTTCTCATCGTCGGCATCGTGGTGGGCGTCGCCCTCGTCTCCGCCGGCACGGCCGTCGTGCACTGGTCCGGCTCCACCCAGTTCTGCGGCAGCTTCTGCCACTCGATGGATGATGCCTACGCCACCTACAAGAAGGGCCTTCACGGCCAGACCCACTCGGGCTTCGAAGTGGGTTGCGTGGACTGCCACCTGAAGTATGAATCCCAGCACTCCATCGGCCAGGCTCAGGTCGTGGGCCTCCTCTTCCACAAGATGCAGTGCGGCACGTCCTCCCTCTGGGGCCAGATCCGCGGCACGATGAGCACGATGGACCAGCAGATCGAAAAGCGCGACGAGCTCTCCGAGAAGTATCTCAACTGGGCCCGCTCCACGGGCTTCCAGAACTGCCGCGGCTGCCATGACCTCGCCAACTTCAAGGTCAACCCCGCCAAGCCCATGGTCGCCCCGATGCACAAGATGATGGCTGAATCGGCTGAAGCGGACTGCATCGCCTGCCACGCGACCGCCGGCCACAACCGCGACGCCGAGGAAGCGAAGGCTGAAGAATAAGTTCAGCGCACGGCTTCTTGAAAAGTCGCTCCAAGCCCGAACGCCCCCAAAAGGCCTTCGGGCTTTGTTTTTGTCCGCATCCAGCCCCCGCGGCGCCAAGCGCCGGCGCGCTACAATCCCTGCCGTTTTTCTTTTACCTGTTCGGACTCAAAAAAGTGACTGAATCCGCCACCGTCTACCGTCGGAACTACCGGCCCTTCTCTCACTCCATCGACTCGGTGGAGCTTGACTTCGTGCTCGATCCCGAATCCACGCTCGTCACCAACAAGATGAAGGTGACGCCCCAGCGCCAGTCCGGGGAGAGCAACCTCGTCCTCAACGCAAAAAACCTCACTTTTGAGAGTCTCTCGATTGACGGCGTTCCGGCCGCCAGCGACCGCTACCGCTTGACGGACACGACGCTCACCATTTTCGGCGTGCGCCACCAGACGACGCTCACCATCGTGAACCGCTTCTCCGCCGCGAAGAACACCGACCTCTCGGGCATCTACATGAGCGCCGGCGCCTTCATGAGCCAGTGCGAAGCCGAAGGCTTCCGGGCGATCACGTACTGGCCCGACCGCCCCGACGTGATGAGCCGCTTCACGGTGACGATCCACGCGGACAAGACGGCCTATCCGGTGCTTTTAAGCAACGGCAACCTCGTTGACAGCGGCGAAGAGGACGAAGGCCGCCACTGGGCGCGCTGGGAAGATCCCTTCAAGAAGCCTTGCTACCTCTTTGCGCTCGTTGCAGGCGCCTTCGTGGACCGCAGCGAAAAGGTGACCTTGAAAAACGGGCACGAGTGCCTCCTTCAAGTCTGGACGGACGAAAAGAATTATGAAAAGAGCGCCTGGGCGCTCACGAGCCTCAAAAAGGCAATCTTCTGGGACGAAGAGCGCTTCGGACTGGAACTCGACTTGAACCGCTTCATGATCGTTGCGACCGACGACTTCAACTTCGGCGCCATGGAGAACAAGGGACTCAACATCTTCAATTCGCGCTACGTGATGGCGTCGCCCCTTTCGGCGACGGACGACGACTACGCGGCGATCGAATCCGTCGTGGGCCACGAGTACTTCCACAACTGGACGGGCGACCGCGTGACGCTTCGCGACTGGTTCCAGCTCACCTTGAAGGAAGGCCTCACGGTCTTTCGCGATCAGGAATTCTCGATGGACATGGCGCCTGACGCCTCAAGCCGCGCCGTCAAGCGCATCCGCGACGTCCGTGCGTTGCGCACCGCGCAGTTCCCGGAGGACGCGGGCCCGATGTCCCATCCCATCCGCCCCGACAGCTACCGCGAAATCAACAACTTCTACACCATGACGGTGTACGAGAAGGGCGCGGAAGTCGTGCGCATGCTGCAGACGATGCTGGGGAAGGCGGGCTTCAAGAAGGGGCTTGACCTCTACATTCAGCGCCACGACGGCAGCGCCGTCACCTGCGACGACTTCATCCGCGCCATGGCGGCCGCCAACGACATCGACCTCTCGCAGTTTGCGCGCTGGTGGGCTCAGTCGGGCACGCCCCGCGTGACGATCGAGGCGCCCACCTACGACGAAAAGACGCGCACCCTCACGATCCGCGCCCGTCAGGCGACGCCCTCGACCGCGGACCAGAAGGAGAAGCTCCCGCTCGTCATTCCGATTTCGCTCGGTCTTTTAGACAGCCGCGGCAACGACATGGACCTCGTTTTAGCGGACGCCCCGGAGGCGTCGCCCGAAAAAACGAAGACCCTCATCCTGCGCGACGAAGCCGACGAATGGGTGTTCACGAACATTCCGGAAAATCCCGTCCTCTCCATCGGACGCGGCTTCTCCGCCCCCGTCATCTTTGACTTCCCCTACTCCCGAGGCGAGCTCGCGTTCTTGTCGTGCCACGACAGCGACGCCTTCAACCGCGCGGAAGCCTTTGAGCGCCTGTCGCTGGAGTGCCTCGGCGAAATGATCGACGCCGCCGAGCGCAATGAAGACATCCCCGTGCCCGACGACTGGATGGAAACGTTCCACCAGATTCTCACCGACGACAGCCTCTCGCCGCAGTTCCGCTCGGTCGTTCTCACGATGCCGTCGGAAACGACGATTTCGCACACGCGCACAATGATCAATCCCGAGACGATCCGCCGCATGCGCTGCGCTGCGATCGCGTCGCTCGGCAGCCACCTGAGCGCGGACCTTTCGGCGCAGGTTCTCAAAAACTTCACGCCCGGAAACTACGACCCCGAGGCGCGCCAGGCCGGAAAGCGCGCCTTGAAGAACGTGGCGCTCGACTACTGGCTCGCGGGCGGCAACGCCAAGGCCCTCTTGACGGCGCGCGACCAGTTTGACAACGGCGACAACCTCACCGACCAGCTTGCCGCTTTGAAGATGATCGTCAACAGCCAGAGCCCGGCGAAGGTAGACGTCTTGAACGCCGCCGCCAACCGCTGGTATCAGGATCCGCTTCTCATCAACAAGTGGTTCACGGTGCAGGCGACCGCCATCGCGTCGCAGGGCGAAGCGCCGGTGCTGGACCGCGTGAAGGCGCTGATGAATTCGGGCGTCTTCTCGCTGGCAAACCCCAACAACGTCTACGCGCTTTTGAACGCCTTCATGACCAGCAATCTCGCCGAATTTCACCGCGAAGACGGCGAGGGCTACCTCTTCTGGGAAGAGATGGTGAAAAAGACCGACGCCATCAACACGCACGTGTCGGCGCGTCTTGCGCGAGCTCTGGACAACTGGCGCCGCTTTGAGCCGCGCCGCGCCAAGCTCATGCACCAGTCCTTGGTGAAGATCGCCTCGATGAAGACCTTGTCGCCCGGCGTGCGCGAGATCGTCGACAAGGCGCTCAACTTCCGCTGATCCGAACAATTTTGATTTTCTCAGGGTGACCTCATGGCCCAGACTCTTAATGACTACCTTTCCCGCGAAGTGGCGGAGAACGGTCTTCCCGAAGCGCTCAAAAAGCTTCTCCTTGCTGTTGCAGAAACCTCGAAGGCGATCAGCGCCGAAGTGGCGAGCGCCCCGATCGCGGGCGAGCTCGGTCTTGCCGGCAGCGAAAACGTGCAGGGCGAAGACCAGAAGAAGCTTGACGTGATCAGCAACGAGATGATGTGCCGCGACCTTCTGAAGTTCGCGCCCGGCACGCTCTCGGGGATGGCGAGCGAAGAAATGGATCACGCGCTCGCGATTCCGGCGGACGAGCCCGTCGGCCCCTACCTCATCTGCTTTGACCCCTTGGACGGCTCGAGCAACATCGACATCAACGTCTCGATCGGCACCATCTTCTCCGTGATTCCGAGCCCGCGCGGCGCGACGCACGACATCACCGACGAAGACTTCCTGCAAAAGGGGGAAAACCAGTTGGCGGGCGGCTACGTCATCTACGGGCCGCAGACCCAGATGGTCTTCACCGTGGGCCGCGGCGTCGTGGTGTTCACGCTGGACCTCGCCAAAAACGAGTACTTCCTCACCGCTGAAAAGGTGACGATCGCCCCTGCCGCCAAGGAGTTCGCGATCAACATGTCCAACATGCGCCACTGGGAGGCGCCGGTGAAGCGCTACGTCGAGGAGCTCCTGGCCGGGAAGACCGGTCCTCGCGGCAAGGACTTCAACATGCGCTGGGTCGCCGCCATGGTGGCCGAAGTGCATCGCATCCTGAACCGCGGCGGCATCTTCATGTACCCGCGCGACAACCGTGATCCCGTGAAGCCCGGGAAGCTGCGCCTCATGTACGAAGCCAACCCCATGAGCTGGCTCGTCGAGCAGGCGGGCGGCTGCGCCACAAACGGCCATGAACGCATTCTCGCCATCCAGCCCGAAAAGCTGCACCAGCGCGTCGCGGTGTTCCTGGGCGCCAAGGAAGAAGTCGAGCTCGTCACCTCCTACCACAAGGCTTGAGAACCATGTCCTTTAATCGCATTCTCACCGCTGCGGCCTGCGCCGCCTTCCTCTGCGCGGGCGCCGTCCACGCGGAAACCACGATGAGCGACGACATCAAGTCGGGCGTCGCCACCTTGAAAAAGGATGCTGCCGACGGCTGGAGCGCCACGAAGAAGGCGTCTGCCAACGCCTGGAACAAGACGAAGTCCGCCGCTTCAAGCACGTCTTCGAAGACGAGCGACGCCGCGAGTAGCGCCTGGTCGAAGACGAAGGAAGGCGCCGCCAAGGCCTGGGACAAGACGAAGTCCGGCGCCTCGAGCGCTTCTTCAAAGACGAGCGACGCCGCAAGCAGCGCCTGGTCCAAGACCAAGGAAGGCGCCGCCAAGGCCTGGGACAAGACAAAGTCCGGCGCCTCGAGCGCCTCTTCGAAGACGGGCGATGCCGCAAGCAGCGCTTGGTCGAAGACGAAGCAGGGCGCCAAAGACGCCTACAACGCTTCAAAGACGAAGGCAAAGTCCCTTCTCTCGGAATAGTGCGACTTTCGTCGCTTGAAATGCCCTGCCCCGTGCGGGGCATTTTCGTTTACAGGAACAGCAAAAACGGCGGTCACCCGCCCGAGGCGCCGCCGCTTTCCGTACAACCGTCAGAAGGCTTACTTCGTGCCAAACAGCCGGTCGCCCGCGTCCCCAAGGCCGGGAACGATGTAGGCGTTTTCGTTCAACTTCTCATCCAAGGAAGCCACGAAGATCTCCACTTCCGGATGGTGCTCCTGCACGACCGCCACGCCTTCCGGGGCGGAAACGAGCGCGAGAAACTTGATGGCTTCTCCGGGGACGCCGCGCTTTTTCAGCACGTCGATCGCATGCACGGCGGAGTACCCGGTGGCGAGCATCGGGTCGCAGATGATGAAAAGACGGTCCGTGACGTTCGGCAGACGCACGAGGTATTCCACCGGACGCTTGTCTTCGCCGCGGTACATGCCGATGTGGCCGACGCGAGCCGAGGGCATCAGTTCGAGAAGACCGTCGCTCATGCCGAGACCGGCACGAAGCACCGGCACGATGACCTGCTTCTTGCCCGCCAAGGTCGGCGCGTTCATCGAGCAGATCGGGGTTTCGATGTGACGGTGTGAGAGCGGCAGATCGCGCGTCAGTTCATAGCCCATCAGCACCGTGATTTCGCGAAGCAGCTGGCGGAACACATTGGTGCTCGTCTCTTTCTGGCGCATGATGGAGAGCTTGTGCTGCACGAGCGGATGATCGACGATGTGCAGACGGGGGAAGCGGGGATCAGTCTTCATAAGAGGAACCACCTAAAAAATCGACTCAAACAGGCGGATGTTAGCGCGCCTCGCGGCTTTTCTCGAACGTCATCCAAAGTCGTTGCAAATTTCAGCCGTTTTTGCGCGGGAGCGGCACCGCCCGCGTCCCTATAATGGGTGGATACGTCGTTTTTTCGGAGACTTCCGCCATGGCGATCCGCACCGTCATTCTCGTTCTTCTCACCCTTCTCTCCGCCATCTTTCTCATCGTCAACTGGGCAGGCATCACGGCCGCCGTCCCGGTAAACCTCATCTATACCGACACCGAAGCGCCGCTGGGGCTCATCCTTCTGCTGGTGCTGGGCGCACTCTGGATTGCGGGCATCATCTGGGCCCTCCTGCAGCAGGCGGCGACGCTTCTTGAAATTCGCAGGGCCTACAAGGACGCCGAATCAAGCCGCGGCCTCGCGGACAACGCCGAAAAGTCCCGCTTTGAAGCGGCCAAGAAGCTCGTGCACGACGAAATCGTCGCCGCGCAGGAAAAGTTCAATGAAACCAACACCGCGAACGCCGCAAAGCAGGCAGAGCTCCAAGAAAAGCTCGCGCAACGCCTTGAAGCCCTCGAAGACGCCGTGAAGATGATCGACACGAAGCTGGATGCGGTTTTGAAAGACCGCGGCATGGAAGTCGTTCTGGAAGAGCCCGAAGAAAAGAAGAAGGGGTTCTTCAGCTTCCTCTCGCACAAGGAAAAGGAGGCGCAGCCGGCGCTTCACATCGTGAAGGCTGCAGCACCCGCCAAAGAAGCGGAAGCCAAAACGGAAGAAAAGCCCGCAGAAGCTGCGTCTGAGCCCGCCAAGGCCTGATTTTTCCCAAAAACACCCAAGCCCCCAGCGCCCGCCATGCCTGACAACACCTATCACTACCTTTCCGTGCTTCTCGCCCAGGGAAGCTTCTCAAAGGCAGCGAAGATGCTTGACATCTCGCAGCCCTCGCTCTCGCAGTTCGTGCTGCGGCTCGAGACGGAGACGGGGCTTGAACTCGTCGACCGCTCAGTTAAGCCCCTGCGCCTCACCGACGCCGGCGAATGCTTCATGGCGACGGAACGCAAGATCGCACAGCTTCGGGAGCTTCGCACAAAGGAGCTCGCCGACATGGACTTGGGCGTCCGCGGTCAGGTGCGCATCGGCTCCTCGCACTACCGCTCTTCCTATTTCTTGCCGGAAGTGCTGCCGCTTTTTAGGAAAGAACACCCGGGGATCGATCTCACGCTTGTGGAAGCCACGACCGACACCTTGGAAGAGTACGCCGCGGACGGCACGACGGACTTCTCCATCGTCATTTCGCCCCTGATGCGATCGGAACTCGCTTGCGAGCCGCTTTACGAAGAAAAGCTCCTTCTCGCCGCCTCCGCCTCCTCGGCCTTCGCGCGGAAAG
>CAVACW010000013.1:0-11864 GCA_963587345.1 uncultured Oscillospiraceae bacterium
CTGGTGGGTGCGCTGCCGCGAAAATGGCGCGCTCACGAAGCCTCTCACCGAGTCGCTTTTCTGACGAGACGCCTGGAGAGACGCGAGGCTCGCGAGCGGTTTTCTTCGTGACGGTCGTCCGTACTTCAAAACATTTCGAAAAAAACGCCTTCGCGCCCCGTCGATTGCTGTGTTGACCCGGGGGCGGAGGCGTTCCTTTACAAAAGCGCAAGGAGCGGTCTCGCCGCCGCAACGTAGAATCAAGCAACAGCCAAGGAAAGAGGGCGCCTGAAAACGCAAACGGCGGCTGGCGCCCTTCAAACGAACAAGCAAAGGACAAGAAGCCATGGTTTCTCCTGTGACGGATCTGATGAGCTCGTTTAAAACGATTTATGAGAACAAAAGAACCTTTCACGATGACGACTACATCTATGTGAAGGACGGCGCGCTGCACACGGAAGCCGCCACGCGGCGTTATACCCGCTCGAGCCTCAAGGCAAAGACGGCCGAGCGCCTCCTTTCCGTCATTCGCCAGCACTACAGCGCCACGGTGGGGGATGCCCTTGAGCCGCTGATGCAGCCGTATCTTTCAGGAGAGCATCAGCTCAAGGTGGGCGTGGTGCGAAGTCTGTTCCAGCAGGCCGAGGTGCTGCGCTTGAATGAAGTCTCCCAGGCGCTGCGGCAGGCGTACCCCCAGCTCGGCAATCCGCTCGAGCCGTTGTACCAGCATGTCATGGCAAAGAACAGTCTCACGACGGATCTTGACGTGAAGGAGGAGGTGAAGCGGCTGGTGGGCCATGATGCGTACGCCGTGGCTCTCGCGGGCGGTCTGGGCGTGCAGAGGGGGGACGGCCTCAATCAGCTGCACGAACGCTTGACCGAAGTGATGCCGGTGGTGAAGCAGTTCAATGCGAGCGCGCCTCGGGTGCGCGACGCTGTGACGGCTTTCTGCCGCGGCGGTCAGATGACGCGTGCGGCGGCGCTTGCGGTGGTGAACCGCCAGATGCCGCTCACGGACAAATTCCGCAACGATCTGAAAGCGCTCCTTGAGAAGCTTCCCGAAGAAGGGGTGACGGTGGACGACGCCTTCAAGTTCTTTGCGAAGGCGAATCGCTTTTACAAGCAGGTGCTGATCGACGAGTACGTTGCGCAGCAGCCGGATCCGATCCTCTGCCGGATGGCGGGCATCAGCCGTCTGCGTGACAACGCAGCGGAGCTCACGGCTGACGAGATTCGTGACATCCAATCGAAAATGGCGGACGCCGAGAAAAAGCCCAATGCGTCGTTCTGGCTTGCCGCCGTGCGTGATGTGCGCGAGGCCGCCAAGCGCGACGGCATCGAGCTCTCTGACGAGTTTGACAACTATGCGGCGCAGCTCGTGAAGGAGCATGCCAAGGCCGATGTGAAGGCGGATGAGGAAGGAAAGGCAGCCTTCAAGAAGACGCTTGAGATTCGCCTCAAGCGCGAGACGAACTATGACTTTGCCATGCAATACGAAATCGATCGTCAGCCCTGGAATCGCGAACAGATCGCGCTTTTCCGGCAGACGATGGCGTACGTGCGGGACGAGATGCCCCGCGAAGACTTCTTCGTTAAGCTCGGCTGCGTCGCCAATCATCTGGTGACGCTCATGAATGAAGGCGCGGCGGACCTGAGTGACCCGCTTTCCTATTTGAAGGCCTGCGCCATGGTGGGAATTCATCAGGCGGCGTTCGTGCGCGAGCATCTTGCCGAGGTTTCCGCGCTTTATCACCGCACGAACGGCCGGCCGACGCTTGCTCAGCTCACCGCCCTTCTTTATGGCGCGAACGCCGCCGTGCCCGACAAGGCCAAGGGGTTTGAGGCGATGTGGCCCGTTTTTGAACAGCACTGGGAGGCGCTGTGCGACCAGTTTTACGCCGACGGCTGGGAAGGCGTGTCGCTTCGGGGCAATGGGGAGGCGCTGGCCTTCATCGGGTCGGCTACGACGGCGGGGATGAAGCTCAAAAGCGCGGTGGCGCATTGGAAGGACCCGGAGCTTCCGGTGGTGGCCGAGGACTTCTATGAGATGCCGGGCGTCGGGCTGCCGTGCCGAAAGACGGCGGCGGAGGTCGAGGCGGACTTTGTGCGGGACTTCGGGCGACAGAAGATGCCGCAAGGCTTGCTGGGGAACGCGAAGATCATCCTGTCGCGGCCCGACGGCACCGGCATGATGGTTTCCAACGAGACGGAGACCATGACGGCGGCTGAGAAGGAGCGCTTTGAGGGGGGACAAGAGTGCTGCCCGCGGCATGAGAAGGTGTTTGAGGCTTTGAGGGAGCTCACCGGCGACAACGAAGCGCAGTATGTGCGACTCATGGAGTATGTCACGCAGTCGGGGCCGAGCTATGGCATGAAGGGATTCGGCCGCCTGGTGGCGGGCGGCATGAGATCCGGCCTTGAGCACACGCCGCTTCAATACCATTTCTCGAAGAACCCGGAAGACGGCAGCGTGGTGCTCGAGTGCCACACGCCCGAGAATCTCCCGATTGCCAAGCTGAGGGCGCGGTATGTCTTTGACGTGAACGGGGGCGTCACGTGCACGGACTGGCGGCTCGATCCTTTTGATCCGCCCGTCGTTGACAACAGCGCGCTCGCTGACGCCTTGGTGAAAAACAAGCTGCCGGAAAACTTCAAGCCCGCGCAGAAGCGCGCTTATGAAGCCGCCAAGGCGAAGTTTGGTGAAACGCGCGTGAGCCTTGGCGTGACAGCGGTCATGCGGGAGGCAAAACTGAGGCTCATGGAGGCCGTGGACTGCGGCGACCACGTCATCACGGAAGAGGAGGTGCAGCGCGCCTTTGAGTTTGAGTATGCGTTGGAGATGCTCGACGACAAGGTGAACCAGCTTTGCATGGCGAAGGTGCAGGAAAAGGGCTGGCAGCTCGATCCGAAGGTGTTCGTTCCTCGCATGGTGTCCGCCATGGTGAGAAACAGCCTCGATGTGAGACAGGGGCTCTTTTCGATTCAGACGCCCGAGAGAATGACGGCGCTTGTGAATTCCGTGACGGCGAGTCTGGATCGCGAGCTCGAGGACATCAAGACCCTTTCCGATCAAATCATCGAGGTGAAGCAGGCCGCGATGAAGGAATTGACCGAGCGCGGCGGCCTCGCGGCTGACGTGGCGGAAGAATTCCTTCAGAGCATGGGTCCCATTGAGATCTGTCCCGAGATGTCTGAGGCGCGGTGCCGTGACGCGGCGGGCCACATGACGCCCGAGGCGATGGAGCGGGCGGTGAAGGGCATGGCGGGCCATCTGAAGGCGAGGCTCGTCGACCGGCTTGCCATGCTGGAAGAACTCAATAAGCTGG
Organism: uncultured Oscillospiraceae bacterium; assembly: GCA_963587345.1. Taxonomy (GTDB): domain Bacteria; phylum Pseudomonadota; class Gammaproteobacteria; order Burkholderiales; family Burkholderiaceae_F; genus Duodenibacillus. Next base: position 3,306 of record CAVACW010000013.1, read on the forward strand.
GGCTCCCGGCGGGGCCCGCCAAAGCGGGCGTGCAGAGGTCGGTGCTGGGGAAGTGCGGACTGAAGAGCATGGCGATTATGCAGCTCGTTGAGGACGTCGCCAAAGGCATGGACGTTTCTGGCGTCGAGAACGCCTTGAAGGCGACGCCGTCCAGCGCTGCCGCCGTCGCGGCGCCCTTCAAGGCGATGCTCGAGGCTGCGAACAAGCGCCTGATGGACGGATTGACGGCGCTGCGGGTGGGAAAGGTCGATCAAAACGCCTTCAGCGGCCTCTTTGGCGCCGTGACTGCGATTTTGCTGCATCAGCATCCGGAGCTCGCCCAGTTGATCGAGAAGCAGGCCGGCGTGTTTGGCGCGGCGGGCCAGCAGCTGACGGCGGGTTTGGCTGAGCAGAATGACGATGCGGAGCAGATTCGCTGCTTTGTGCTTTACTTCATGAACTGCCCGGAGCCCGCGAACATGCAGCAGGAGTACCTCAACTTGAGGGACAGCTGCGCACTCGTGAGGGCGCTTCGCGACAATCAGCTTTCCGATGCGCTTTCGGCGGCTTTGCAAGCGCGTCAGAATTCGCTGCGTGCGCGGTTTGATACGGACGGGCGGCTCCCCGACAATCCGCTCGAATCGACGGCGTGGCAGATCGCGAAGGCGGAGATTGCCTCGCGCGTGGACGCTGGCAACACGGTGGACGAAGCGGCCGTGGTGGCGACCTACGAGAGTGCGGCGATGCGCGAAGTTTTGAAGGGGGCGCTGCAACCAATGGCGGCCGCGAAGGCGGCTGCCATCGGGCTTGTCGGCGAACCGAATCTCGAGGGGCTGGCATCAAGTTCGGTGGCGGCTGCGGCGCTGAGACGCACGTCGAATTGGACGCAGTTTGCGAAGGTGAAGCAAGGCTTGCGTCCGCTTGTTGAGGCGGAAGTGACCGTGCAGCAGGCGGCGATGAGCGAAGCGGAGCAGCGCTTCGCTGCCGCGAGCGATGCGGTGCGGCAGCAGGCGGGGGAAAAGTTCCGCGAGGCGATGCAGCGCCGGTATGGTGAACTCATTGTGGCAGCGCCCCGCGACGCGGTGAGCGGCGAAGTGACGCCAGCGGGCGTGGCTCGCCTCAAGACGGCGATGGCGCAGGCAGCGGAAGATTTTCTTCAGAACCTTGAGGCGGTGAAGCAGCCGTAAGGCGAAGGCGGCCGGCCTAGCGTCAAGATGGAGGTTCGACAACGTTCAAAGCGGTGATCTGAGGCAAAAGTTGGAAAGCTGGCGCCCTGCGCCGTTTTGAGAAGGTCGCGGCGCCTGTTGTTGCGTCTCGGTCGATAGAATCCCGCCACAGGCCGGCTTTTCTGGCGAATGTGCAGTGCAGGATGGAGGCGGTCAAGGCATTTGGGAGAAGGAAGAATGATTCATGTGACGGAGATTCCGAATCAGCTGGGCGACCTGCTGGGCATTTCCATTGATACGGCGATCGACGGCGCCTGTCAGGTGCTGTTCGATGAGGACGCCGTGGAATTTCAGACGGCGGGGCAGATGCTCTTTCTTATTGCTGACTTGGGAAGCGCTCGAGGGTGCGAAGACGAGTTCGCGGCGCTTCTGAGAGCAAACTGCTGCGGCGCGGAGACGCTCGGGGCGGTGGTCGGACTTGACGCCGAGCGTCAGATGCTGACGCTTCACCTGATGCTCACGGGCGCCATGGAAGTCGAGGAGTTCAAGGAGCACCTCGCCGCGTTCTTGAAGGCCTTGCGCTATTGGAAGGCGTGGGTGGCGGCCGATCCAGCTGCCGAAGAAGATGAGGAGTCCGAAGTCGTGACGGGGGCGCCGGGGAGTCTCGGCGGCTTTCTGGCCGTTTGACCCCGACGAAAGCCAAAGGCCAACAAGCCGGCCGGTGTTGAGAAAGCGCCGCGCCGGCTAAATTTTGGCTGTTTTCATGGAGCCTGCCGGTGGATGGCGCTCCTTGGACGGTGGCAGAACGCCCTCTTGAAGCATTGCCGAACCGCTGGGTTTTCTGCTGGTTCTGGCTAATGACGCAAGGCGTTGTCTTCCACTTGATGCGCGTCTTTTGCGAACACTTCCTTTACAAAGCGAGAAGCAGTGCGCGCGGCGTCGGTGGATAGAATCCTGAAAACGGTCGAATGTCTAGGAATAGCCTGATGAGGCGCATCGGCCTAAATTTGGAGAAGACAAAATGATTCATGTGACGGAGATTCCGAATCAGCTGGGCGGCTTGCTGGGCATTTCGATCAATCCCAGTGAAAGCGGCGCCTGCCGCGTGCTTTTTGATGCGGATGCCGTGGATTTCCAGACGGCGGGCCACACGCTTTTTCTTATTGCTGATTTGGGAAGCTTCAAGGGGTGTGAAGAGGAGTGCGCGGCTCTCCTCAGAGCAAACTGCTGCGGCGCGGAGACGCTCGGGGCGGTGATCGGGCTTGACGCCGAGCGCCAGATGCTGACGCTTCACATGATGTTGACGGGGGCGCTCGAAGAAGAGGAGTTCAAGGGGCTTCTTGCGGCGTTTTTGAAGGCTGTGCGCTACTGGAAGGCTTGGGTGGTGGCGGATCCTGACGCGGGTGACGACGAGGAAGCGGAAGCCGAGGCGGGAACGTCGGGCGGCTTTCTCGCCGTCTGAGGAATTTTTGACAAGAACAACGAATGGCTTGGCGGCAATCGAAGGTCGTGAAGCAGAAAAATTGGGGAAGTTGAAAAATGTGTCGTGGTGTAAATGCTGTAGGAAATGGTCAGGCGCCGGTGGAGCAGCAGCCGGTTGAGAATGTTGCCAACCAAGCGGCGGAAGCCCAGAGGGCGCAGGGTGCCAATCCTGTGGACGACCTGCCGCCGCTTCTGAAGATCGGCAAGACGAAGCGCTTCTTGATGGGGGTCTTCTCGTTTGGTCTTTCGGAAATCATCATCAGCGACTGCAGGGCGATGAATGCGGACAAGCTTCATCTGCTCAATCCCGACGTGCGGCCGCCGGAAAAGGCCAAGGTGGACAAAGCCAACAGCAAGTTGCAGGACGCCTTGTTGGGGCTCCGGGACATGCCGTTCAAGTTCAATTCAGCAAAGAAGGCAGCACTGTCTTCGGTGAGAACGCGGTTTGGCAAAAATGCTGTGCCCAAAGAAGGCTACGCTGAGGCGGAGTCTCAAGCTGCCAAGAAGTTGCTGGATTTGATTGAAAAGAGCGATCACGTCATTACGAAGAAAGAGGCTCGGAGCATTTTTGAAGCAGAGTACGCGCGGGCGCATGTGGAGAAGCTTGCCAAGGATCTCTGCCGCGAGAAGCTTCAGGAAAGAGAACTGCCGATCGATGGCAAGATCGTCAACGATGACATGGCGTCGCACATCATTCGCAGCAGCAGCGACATGGCGCAGAAGATTGCCGACGTGACGAGTCCTGAGCAGGTGGCTGACTTGCTTGGCGAAATCGAAAGCGACGTTGAGGTTGAGCTGAGCAAGCGCGTGGCGTTTGAGACAGCTTTTAAAGCGGCCAAGCAAGAGGCGGTGACGACGCTGATGCGTGACGGCGGCCTCAGCGAGGAGACGGCGGCAGAGTTCGTGAATCAGCTTCAGTCGAGCATCAAGGAGGCGTCTGACGCTGAACCTCAGGGAGAGCACCTTTTGACGGAGCTGGCAGTTGCTCGCGATGCCAAGACCGGGGCGTTGACGAACGCTCAGACGGTGATCAACAGCATGAAGGAAAGCGTTCGTCAGATCGTCAACGACCGAGTTGCAGTTTTGCAGGAGCTCAACAAGCTCGACTTGCCGGACGGACCTCAAAAGCAGGAGATGCAGAAGGCCGCTTTGGGACAAGTGGGGCTTGTCAAGCCCGAAGTGGTCAAGGTCGTGAGCGAGACGGTTCAGAAGGTAAAGCTTGATGACCTCAAGACGGCGTTGAAAGATCAGTCGCAGGACGATGCTGTGGCGGCGCTTGGCGATGTGCTGACAAAAGTTAATGAAGCCGTCATTGCGGGATTGGCGGACGCCAAGGCGGGCAACCTGGGTGATGAAGGCATGTTGGTCGTTGATGTGCTGGTTGCTGAGGTGCTTGCGAAGTCCAATCCGGAACTCAAGCCATTGATTGCAGCACAGGCGGATGCATTTGCTTCAGCGGCCTATTGCTTGACAAAAAATAATGAGGCGGATCCGGCGACGGCGCATTTGGCGCAGGCGATGCTCCAAAGCGCGGCGCTGCCCGAGTTGAAGGCGCCGCTTGAGAAGCTGCAGGAAAGTGATCGGCTTGTGCAGGCTCTGCAAGGTGAGGAACTTCCGGACGAGCTTCGCAGCGCCGTGCGCAAGCGCCAGCATGAGCTTGTTCAGAAGTTTGGTCCAGAGCGTTTGAATTCTGAAAACTTCCAAGAGACGGAAGCCTGGAAGGCGACGACGGCCGAGCTGCAGTCGCGCGTCAGCAAAGGTTGCCTGATCAGCCTGGATGATGTGCTGGATGTTTATGAAGGCCATGCTCTTCGTCAGAAGATGCTGCCCGAGGTGCAGAGACTCGCTGATGAAGTGGCGCGCGAGCTTGCGGCGAATGATGCGGTGCAGGAGCGTGAGTTTGAAGAAGCAGAAGCGCAAGGAAATGCGCCTGCGCAAGCAGAGGTTCCGGAAGGGGCGCCTGAGAACGAGGCGGCAGTTCCTATCAATGTGAAAGGGTTTCTGTCGAGCGGCGTGATTGAAAAGAAGCTGAAGGCTTTGGAGAATCGGACGCAGCTGTCAGCCGTGCTTGACGAACTGAAGGAGCTCCTCAAGGAGGAAGTCATGTTCCAAAGGGAGCTTGCCGCGACGAAGGATGAAACTCAAAAGTCAGCTGTTTTAGCATTAAATCAATACTTGTCGAACTTGCCGGACGAGCAGGTCCAACAGCATGTTGACAAGGTGGTTCAAAAGCTTCATCAGCAACTTGAGGTTGAAGTGAAGGCGTTGATTGAAAACAGTGAGCGAAATCCTGAAAACGGTCAACAAATAGTTAAAGCCGACGTCGACAGACTGGTCACCGCCTGTGCCGACATTGTGCGGCCGAAGGCCTTGAAGGAGATTGCCGAAAGTAATTTGCCTGCTGACGTGAAGCAAATCATGCAGGAAGTGGTTTTGCAAGGGGAGGTGTTTGCCAATGATGTCGATGTGAAAGCTTTCAAGGCGGCGGTGAAGGCTTTGAAGAAGTCGGCCGATGAAGCGATGCAGTCTCTGGCGGAACCTGAAAAGTGTCTTGAAGCCTTGAGGGATGCGTTGACCACGGAGGTGGCTACGCTGAAGTCTAAGCTCGGTGAGATCAACGAAGAAAGCGTAAGGCTGCTGAGCAGTGCGCTCATCGAGAGCGTTCTTGACGGGGACAATCCGATTGCGCAAAAGATGAATGCGAATGTGGAGTCGTCAGCCCAGCTGCTGTTGCTTGTGAGCGAGCAAGTCAATCAAGGCAGTCCGAATGCAGACCGGGCGCTGATGAATAGAATCGTGCTTGCCTTCCTCCAAAAGGCGGCGAGTGATGCGGTGGTGGCGCACGTTCAGGCGAAAGTGACCACGTCGAATCTCATGGAGCAGATCAGTTTGGGCACTCCGGGGGATTCGTTGCAGGACGCCATAAAGGCGCAGTTGATGGTGATCCGAAATCAGTTTGGCGAAGAGGTTGTATCTGAAAACTGGCATATAACGCGAAGCGATGTTTGGAATCGGCTCAAGACCAGTGTGCAGAAACGGCTTGAACGGCCGGAGGTGACCTTGACGCCTCAGGACATCGCGCTTGAGTATGCGAAGCAGGCAAGGCTTGTGCTTTTTGAAAAAGCCATGACGAGCCGCATTGAAGCTTATGTTGAGCGTCGCCAGCAAGAGCAGGCGGGCTTCAAGATTTTCGGTTCGGCGAATGATCTGGTGCAAGCAGTAACAGCTCACTTGCAGCATTTGAATTTGGGTGCGGTGCCAGTGCCGGATCGGTTCACCATATTGCTCAATGATCTGCAGGCGCTCTTTGAGCAGGAGGCGGAAGATCAGAACACTGTCCATCAACGGATTCAGATAGCGAAGGATGCGGTGGTGGGCATCTTCCAGGATGCGTCGGGGATGGATCGTGATGCGGTTGTTGCCGAACTTAACCTGAACCAATTCGATCAAGCGATCCTGCAGATCTGTGGTTCCGTCAAGCGCACTGGCCGTCCGGTGAACGGGGCGGTTGTCGGGGATGTTCAGGGCGGCAATCTGAGTCAGGAGGCATTGGAAGAAGTTTTGACTAAAATCAATGAACTGGGAATCAATTTTGGCGAGGAGTGCCTGAAGTTTGTCAATGCTGTGAAGGAGGCTCGCGATGTTGACGATAACGTGAAGAGCTTCCTGATGAAGACAGCGATGCGACAGATGACCTTCAAGGATGCTGAACTTCTGGCGCATTTGAAGACGGCGATCCAAGTCGTGGACGCGGGAAAAGTGAATGAATTGACGGCCATTGTGAATGAAGGCGGTGTCGATGCAGGAAAGGCTTTTGCTGACAAGCTTGCGGAGATTCTGGCACCGGTGGAAGCAAAGTTTTCTGAAGCTGCGGGGGACAAGGCTGATAAGGCGGAACTCCTTCTTGCGAACCACTGCCTTGCGACGATGTTTCTTATGAAAAACCCCGCGTTGCAGGAGGCCATGAATCAGCATTCGGACGTGGTTCAGTTGGCGCAGATGGCGTTTTCTGCCAATGCGGATCTCAAGGTGCCGGAGAAGTCGGGGGCGGTGATCTGTGAGCGGTTCTTCAATCTGGAGCCGGTGAAGTCGCTTACGAATAATCCTAAGAAAAAGTGAAATGTAGAACTACATCCCAGTTTTCAGGGTGGACGCTTGCAAGACCCTATGATTTTGTTGACTTTCTAATCGCCACGAGTGGTAGAGGTGCTATGATTATGTAGTTCTACAGGGGACTACACGAAAGATGGCGTTTCTGAAGATCCAAAAGTTGGTCGAGGAGCAGGGCAAGGTTGTCAGCGGCTCCGCAGCATTAGTCGATACCGAGTACGTTCCAGGTGAAAAATATCACGCCAAGCACAAGGTACTTGAGAAACTTGGAAAGGTGCTGTACCTGCGAGAGGATCGGAGGGAAGGCATCTTCCAGTCTCCAACTCGAGGAATCGTTCTTTTCAACGTTGATTCACAACAATTTGCAGACGTTGCGCCTGACGACCCTCGGATAGCGCACAGGGTTTCGGCGCCGCGGTCGCTTGTGCACACAGTCTTTGGTGATGCATACCTGCTCCTCAAATTTTTGAAAAAGGATGGGTTGCTTTCGGTTCTGGGGCATGTTTTTCACAAAAAACGGGACTATCAGCGGCTGATGGGGCACGTTCTGCACGGAGTACTGAAAGACGGTAGCAAGATTCACTGCGACGATTTTTTGAACAAGTCGTTCGCCTCTTACCTCATGGATGAGGTGAACCTCGACTCATTCCAGTCTGACACCCAGTTCTACTCGCTGATGGGGTCTGACGAGTCCCGCATGGCCTTCTTTAGCGCTTTCGTCAAATACATGCGCAAGAAGAACCCCAACTTCGGCAAGGGGTGTTACGTTGATTCGACGCCTCTCCCAAACGACATACGAAATAATCCTTTCAACGCCCTGTGCAGTCATGGTGTCGAGGCGACATCGGTTCAAATGCGCCTGGTATTAGTTCTTGATGAGGAATCCGGATTGCCAGTTTGGTACGACATAATACCTGGCAACGTTCTTGATTTGAGCACCACAATGAACGTGATAAACGACGTAGCTGTGTCACTGGACGTAGAAATTCAAAGTCTGGTGCTCGATGCCGGCTATGTAACCAAGGAGTTGTTGCAAGGCTTCAATACCCAATCCAGCAAGAAAGTCATCGGCCGCATGCCTGCAAAGAAAGGATTCCCCCATAAGCAACTCTATTGGGAGTGCAAAGCGTTGATGAGTCGCGGCAAGTATGACTTCGTTCAGAACGAACACACTTACTTCGGTTACGAAAAAGACATCTCTTTGTTCGGAGTGAACGAGTACGCCTATGTGTACGTGGACAAGGAAAACGCGTTAACAGGCTTCAGAAAATACCTCGAATCTAACGAAGAAGAATTCGACGATTTGAAAGACAAAGATAAAGATTGGCTTCAGGTAAAGTACGGCTACTTCATCCTGATTTCGAATCAGAAGACCACGGCCAGAGAACTTCTCAGGGAATACTTTGAGAGGACGAACATTGAGATCGTCTTCAAGACGAGCAAGGAGTATCTTGGGTTGCTCCCGTTATCCAAGTGGACGAATGATACCGTCCGCGGGAAAATACTGCACGACATCATCGACACCATCATCGTGCTTTTGTTGCGTCGGCAATACGACACTACCGGTTTTTCACTGTCGGAAATTTTTGGTCGCTGCCAGTCTCTGATGTGTTGTAACGACGGCGAGCAGTTGTTTATTGAGACGCCCAACAAGCAGACGAAGATGTTCTACAGCCTCTTTGGCGAGACGCCCCCCGCCCGACTCCCACTCTCGGCGGCTCAGGCGCTGTTCAACAACATGTAGTTCTACTTTCGGCTAATTCTTAGGTTCAGTTGAAAGAACTTAACAACCGCCCCCTGACTAGCCGAAAGGGGGAAACAC
>CAVACW010000013.1:11874-34478 GCA_963587345.1 uncultured Oscillospiraceae bacterium
GCTCTGCCGGAGCCGCCCGCCATCATGGCGGGGCAGGAAAAACAAAACGGCTCTTCTCCCAAAATTCGTGGAGAAGAGCCGTAATTTCTCAGCAATTTGTTATTGCAGGAGAATTTTTGCTAGCGTACTACAAATCTGTTGGCAATGTACCAAAATGATAGACTTTTGGCTGAGGTCTTTCCGTAAGGTAAGGTTGGAATGCAGCGGCGAAGGTGAAAGCTCGATGACGCTCTGGAAGATTCCATATGGCGTCATTCGGACTGGCGAAAAGCTTGTCCACTTGCGTAGCCACGCGTTCAGCCATGGGCGGCTTTCCAACGGCAAAAAGGGGCGTGTTCTTGTGGCCTTTATGCAGCTCAATCATCACAGCCTTGAAGAAGTCTTTCTGCGCCGAGCTCCAATTGGAATGCTCTCTCAATTCATAGTTGAGACCGAAGTCGAAATTCGTTTCTCGCCATTTGCGTACGTTTGCCGCGTTTTTGAGTTCCTCCGCGCCGGTGATGAAGTTGTTTTCGCGAATGTGTTTTTCCGCAAGACTCTTCACATAGTTGCAGCCGTCGCGAGAGAGCTCCGGATTTTCCTTGATGTACTGCTCTGCTGCATTCCGAAGTTGCTGTGCGGCTTGACGAAGCCCAGGGAGCTGGCTCTCGATTGTCTCCTGATGCCACGGATCGAGCGGTTCGTTGGCCTTGAGCATTTTCGGAAGTCCCAGGCTGGCGGCGAGCGATTCGTCATCGCCTACCTTGGCCAGCATCTTTTGCAGCAACTCCGCGTTGAAGATTCTTTCGGCGTCGCTTAAGAGTGCCACGGCTTCCTCAAACGAAGGCTTGGCCGGAAGGGCGGCGAGCCGCCCGTTGATTTCCGACATCTTGTCTGACGTAAAGTGCTTCTTCAGCGTTTCCGTCACGTTTTCTTTCGTAAGATCGCCTTTGCAGAGGTCCCCAACGGCCCGCAGCACGCGGGCGGGCTTGTCTCGAAGCAACGCTGCCTTGTCTCTGATGCGGTAGGCGGCGGACATGAGCTCGGGCAGGTTTCCGACGTACTGGTCTTTGAGATTGCCGAAGAGAATCTTCGACGTTCCTCGGGAGAAGTATTTGTCAATCGCTTTGCCGATCATCTTCTGCGAGACCGTTCCGCCGTCTTTATCCTTGGTGTGAGCCACCAGGGGGGCAAGGGCATCCCCCATTTGGCGTCCCCAGACGCGAGTGAGCTCTTCTTTAAGAGTCGCTAGCTTGGCGGCTTCTGCTGTCTTGAAGGCTTTGCGCAGATCGCCCACCGTGAGCTGGTGACTGCCGTCGCATGACCGAAAAAAGGGATCGGACGTATGTTCTAGCGTCCTATCACCCAACTTCTGCTTCGTCCTCTCGACGTAGCTGTTTAGCCCGTAGTGCTTGTTGAAGTCAGCAATCAGTGATTGGGTCGTCGATTGCTTCGTTGAAGAGCGGGTGAAAAGATGCGAAAAGTAACTCTCCGTGTGAATCTTGCCCTTCTTGATGTAGACGTACGCGTTGTCTGAAAGACTGTCGTTGTTGGCAATCTGTTGCGCCGCCACCATGAGTGAGCTGAGCGGGTCTACCATGACTGGCTCCTTGGTTGATTGTTATTGGTGTAGCAACAAAAGCCCGAGGTTCGGGCACTGTTTGTCTGTATCCAGTTGATTTTAGAACCTGTGAAGAGACGCGCCGCGGCCGCTTTTGTAAACCAAGGGGTGGCGATCGAACAGAAAGCAATAAAAAAGCCCGTCAGTTGAAGGTCCGGCGAGTTGGTGGAGGAGCGCGGCGTCCTTGCTCTCTCCTTGTCATTTGGCCCGGCCGGGGATCATCCTCGCGCCGGGCGCTTTTTGTCTGGCGCAGATAAGTGGCATTTCAGATGCCTCTTTTAGGCTTGTGACCATTCGTTGCCCGAGAGGGCGCTCTACGCCATACAAAAATTGCTTATGAAACGCCTTGCCAGTCTTCTATTTCTTCTCATTCTCGCGGCCTACGCCGTGGGCGCCGCCGTGTTCCCTTATGACTTCACGACGCGGGACGTGCTCCATCAGATCTACACCCTCTCAGGAATGATGCTCTGGGCGCTCATGACGCTTTGCATCGTGTCCGCCGCGCGCCCGCGCTGGATTGAGAAAGCGGCGGGCGAGGGGCTCAACCGCGTCATGGCGATGCACCGTGCTTTGGGCTGGGGCGTGGCGGCGTTCATTTTCCTTCACATGCTCTCGCCCTTGATCGGCTGTCTGATCCCAGCGACGCCCGTGCCGCTCATGGGACACCATGACATGAGCACGTTCTGGAAGGCGGCATGGATCATTTCGCATCCCATTTGCGCCTTCGGCGGCACGCTTGTGGCGTTCTGGATTCTGTGGATCGTCTGGAAGGACTCGCGCCGGCGCCGCCGGCAGCTCACGTGGACGAAGTGGGAGCCCTCGCACCGCTTCTGGGCCTGGGGCTACATTCTCATGGCGCCCCATTGCCTGCGGCTCTTGAAGGACGTCGAAATTGTGATGCCGCTCGGGTGGGTGAACCTTGCCATGACCCTGGTCGGACTTTGGGCTGCCGTGCGGCTTTTGAGGAAAGGCCCCGGCGCCGACTGCCGCGAAGCGGGCGAGGTGGTGTCGGTTGAAGCGTCCGAGCGCCGCACGTGGCTCGTGGTGAAGACGCCCCTGGCCTCGCGCCTTGCGCCAGGACAGTTTGCTTACCTGAGCCTTTCGGGCGACAAGGAGCTGCCGCATCCCTTCAGCGTGGCGTCGATTGACGCCGCGGCGGGGACGCTTGGCTTCTGGGTGAAGCCCGCGGGCGAGTGGACGGCGGCGCTGTCTGGCTTGCCCACGGGGGCACCGATGACGGTTGAAGGGCCGTGGGGTGACTTTAAGATGCCTCAAACGGGGACGGCGGTTTGGGCGGCGGCCGGAAGCGGCATTGCGCCCTTTCTTTCGTGGCTCGAGGCGCGAAGCCGTCGGCTGGCGGCGGGGGAGACATTGAATGAGACGCGGCTCTTCTGGTGCATTCACGACATTGTGGATGAAGTCGGGCTGCGGCAGGTGCAGGCGGCGGCTGAGGCGGCGCAGGTGCCGTTGACGCTTTTTGTGACGAGCAAGGCGGGGCGTCGGCCGACGGCGGAGGATCTGGGACTCTCTGACGCGCAGACGCTCTCCGTTTGTGGCGCTGCGGGCTTTTCGAAGACGCTCCAAGGTGCTTGGAAGGCGCTCGGGAAGCCTGCGGGGAGCTTCCAGTCGGAAGCCTTCTGACGCGCTTCGGGCCGCTCCTTGGGGGGGCGGCTTTTTTGTGGTCCGGACACCGTAATCTGATATTCAATACGGACGTTCACACATTACTTTTGACAAAAATGATGTGTGAACGTCCGTTCTTGAGCGGACGATCAAGCATTGCTTTACGGTAAACTAATGCTTGATTGTCCGTTGTTGGTGGCGAAATGGTGCAAAGCGAACAAATTCTCAGAACGATGATGTCGTCGAGCAAGGACGGCGGAATTGCCGTCAAGGACGCGCTGGCGGGGGGCGTCACGCGGAGCGTGTTCTACAAAGTGGTGCAGGCGGGCGAACTGGTTCGCTACGGTCGAGGGCTCTACACCATCAGCAGCGAGTGGGAGGATGACTTCCTGCTGTTTCAGCGAAAGTATCCGCGAGGCATCTATTCAAACGACACCGCGCTCTATCTTCTGGGGTATTCGGAACGCACCCCCGCCACCTACACGATGACTTTTCCCAAGGGATACAACGCCAGTTCCTTGAAGACCGAAAACCTCATTGTGCGGCGGGTGGTTGAGAAGAACTACGACGTCGGCGTGGCCGAGGTGCCGTCGCCCTGCGGGAACCCGCTGCGCGTTTATGAGCTGGAGCGAACGCTGTGCGACATCGTGAGGGGAAGCGGCAGCGAAACGCAGATTGTGCTCGAGGCGCTGCGCCGGTACGTCAGCTCCAAGGGGAAGAACGTCACCAAGCTGATGCAATACGCAGAACAGCTTCGCGTTGCTCCAAAAATGTTCAATTACATGAGGATAATGCTGTGATCTCAACCAATCCTATGCAATTAAAGGCTCTGATCAAGAAAAAGGCGCAGGAGATGAAGATTTCGCCTCAGCTGTGCATGCAGAGCTATAGGAAACGACATTGATGTTTGTGCTTGACTGACCAACGCAGGCTTGGTGCCCTGGAGTCTGTCTTACTCGAAGCACAAGTCACTTTGTCGTTCCGTATATGTTCTGGAGCGATTCCTCGAGCGCGTCTCTCTGTCGCCGTATCGTCGTCAGTTCATTGTCAAGGGCGGCTTTCTCATTTCCACCCTGGTTGGTCTCGAGGCGCGAACGACCATGGACCTCGATACGACGGTGAAGGGCTTCCCGATCAATCACGCGTTTGTGCGAGCGGTCTTTGAAAACATCTGCCAGATTCCGCTTGACGACAATTTTGAGTTCTCGGTCCTGGATTCGCGGGACATTCGGGAGAGCGACGATTGCGGCGGCATCCGAGTGATGGCGAAGGCTGAGTACGGTCGCCTCAGCGTGCCGTTCACGGTGGATGTGACGACGGGGGATGCGATGACGCCTTCCGAGGTGGAGTATTCGTTTTCGCTCGCGTTCGACGACCGAACGATCTCCATTCTGTCGTATAACTTGGAAACCGTTCTTGCCGAGAAGCTCGAGGCCATTCTTTCTCGAGGCAGCGGTAGCACGAGAGTTCGCGACTTCTACGATGTCAGCATCTTGACGGCGACGCGCGGACAGCAGGTGAATCTTCTGCTGCTCCGGCTGGCCTTGCGGCGCACGGTTCAAAAGCGAAAGACGATGTTCGTCTACGAAAATTACGAGGAAACGCTGGCGGCGGTGAAAGCGTCCAAGGGCATGCAGCAGCTTTGGCAGGAGTACCGAAAGGCCCACGCGTATGCCGCGGACATGGCGTGGGATGACGCTTGTGATGCGGCGGCCCGTTTGATTCGGGCGGTGATGGAGGACAAACACCTCCCGCAGCAGGAGGGCTGAAAGCTATCGACCTGATAGAATCCGTCTCTCAGAGGGAATGGCCGAATCCTCAGGCGCATCCCGTTTTTTCGGCGAAAGGCTGCATCATGTTCCGACGCGGCGAAGCGGCTTCCGGCTTCACGTTGATCGAGTGTGTCATAGCGCTGGTGCTTGTGGGCATCCTGGCGGCCGTTGCCGTGCCGCGCTACTTCGACCTGCAGGCGAAGGCCGAAGAACAGATCATGGCCTCGGTGGCGGCGGAATTCAACGCTCGTTTCGAGGGCGGCTTTGCTCGAGAGATTCTGGAAGGCGAAGCCTGCTCGGAAGCCGCCAAAAAAGCGGTTGACGAGGCGCTCGTGTCCATGAACGGCATTGTCCAGAGCCGCTCGATCTCTGACGACGTTCCCTACCGCGTTTACACGAACTTTATGAGCGACGGCGTCATGGCGGCGGAGGTGTCCGACACGACGATCACGGTGCACCTGCGTCCTTCAGAAACGCCGCATCCGCAAAAGGAGTTCAGCTTCCGGCTGCCTGACTGCGGGCATTGAGCCGCGAAGGCGGGGACTTCCCGCCCGATTCCCTTCCGAACGATTGAAAAACCGCGGTAAATTGCGCTGATGTGGTGCGTTTTCCTCTATCATGCCGCCCGAAGCGACGCTCGTCGTCGCAGCTTCGCTCATAAACTCTTCTCATTCTTCGGATCCGAACACCCATGGCACGCACGGAATACGGCACCACCTGGTGGGGCCAGAAGTGGCTTCAGTCGCTCACCGACATTGACTTTGACAACCGCATTCCCCGCGGCAAGACCTACGCCAACACGGGGCGCGTGCAGTCCTTCAAGCTGGATTTTCAAAAGCACACCGTGAAGGCCCGCGTCACGGGAAACTATGACCCCTTTTACACGGTGACGCTGAAGCTGCCGGAGATTTCGGCGGATCAGGTGACAAAGCTGCTCGATGCCATTTCGGCGTCGCCCCTTATTCTTGCGAAGCTCTCGGCTCGCGAGCTCGATCCGGATCTTCTTACGCTCTGCGACAAGCTGGGCATCCGGCTCTTCCCCTCGAAGTGGTCGGACATGGAGATGAGCTGCTCGTGCCCGGACTGGGCGGTTCCCTGCAAGCACATCGCGGCCGTCATCTACAAGATAAGCCAGGAGATTGACGCCAATCCCTTCGTGCTCTTTTCTTTGCGCGGCATCGACCTTCCCGCGGAGCTCGCCAAGCGCGGCGTCTCCATGGAGCGCGCCCTCGTGGCGGAAATTCCGACTTGGTCCTCGATTCTGAACCGCCGCGACACGGCTTCGTCGTTTGCCCTGCCGGGCGTGGACGGGGAGCGCAGCGGTGACGACGAGGAGGCCGATGACGACATCACGACGGCGTCTGACGTGGCGTGGACGGTCCTGCCCGAGGGGCCCGAATCGAAGGAGGCGTGGCTTTCCGCGTTGACGAAGCTCACCTACGAAAAGCCCGAATACGATCCGACAGCGCTCTTTGAGCTTCTCACCGAAAAGCCCGCGGGCTTCATCGGGGGCGACCTGCGCGAAAAGCTTCGCAAAGTGACGAAGGCGGCGGCGCGCCTTGCGAAGGGACAGCTCACGAACTTGTCGGAAAGAACGCCGCCCGTGTTCTTGTCAGACGACGATCATCTGAGCCCCTTGTTCTGCGTCAACACTTGGGGCCGCACCCGCACGGCGGAGACGCTCGTGTGGAAGGAGTACGACGCCGAGAGCAAGTCCTTGAAGCCCTGCCGCGTGGGCGCCCCGCGCGCGGACGGCACGACGGCGGAGCTTCACGAGATGTTCTCGGGCTACATCAACGCCAAGCGCCTTGCGTCCTGCCCCGAAGAGGTGGAAGCCTTCTATGACGCCTGGGTCGTTGCCACAAAGCTCGTGATGACGGAAGCGGTGATGCCGCAGATCTACGAGCCCGCGGACGGGTGCTTTGCGGTGCGCTGGATTCCGGCCACGAGCGCCGCGCCGATTCGCGCGATCACGGAGCAGCTGGGGCGCCTTTTTGCCGACGTGGATCGTCCGTACCTTGAAATTCTGAAGCGCCCCGACGTGATGAGCGCGGGCGTCACGGGCGAAATCATTCTCGGCATCTTCATTGAAAGCTACATCCGCATGGGTTTTGTGAAGGCGCTGGGCACGGCGGCCTATCCGGAGGAAGCGACGCTCTTTGGGGGCGGCTACACGGACTGCGAGGACGATCCGGCGGCGCAGGCCGTGCGGCTTCGCTTGTCGGAGTGGCTCTCGCCCCTGGCGCGCTCAGAAACGCATTTGAAGCCCGTGCTTACCGTCCGCGATCCGTGGGCGAGCGACGAAGCGCTCGAAGCGGATGCGGCGGCCTCGCAGCCCTTGACGGCGGAGCTTGGGTTCCTCATTGAAGAAACGAACACCGCAGAAGGCCTGGAAAAGCGCACGTCCTACGTGCCGATGGGCATTGTGCTTGCTGACGACCGCTGGAAGGGCATCCGTTTTGACGCGATGCGCACGGCGGCGCGCCTGACGAACTACTGCCCCGAACTCACGGAAATCCTGCGCCGAGGCTCGGATTCGACCCTGGTGTCGATTGAAGAGCTGACGCCCTTGATGTTCAAGGCGCTTCCCGCCCTGAAGCTTCTGGGCGTGGAAGTGATCCTCCCGAAGAGCCTGCGTCGCTTGCTGTCGCCCATGGCCTCGATGCAGGTGGACCTTGCGCAGGAATGGGACGAAGGCTCCGGGTTCTTTGGCCTCGCGTCGCTTCTCATGTTCGACTGGAAGGTCGCGGTGGGCGACCGGCCGGTGACGCCCGAGGAGTTTGCGCAGCTCTCCAAGCAGGCGGGCCGCGTCGTCCGCTTCCACGACAAGTTCATGTACGTGGACGAGAAGGCGTTGAATTCGATCCGCAACCATCTGGACGCCCAGAAGCAGAATCTCACGAAGATGGAGATCATTCGCGCGGCGTTGACGGGGGACTACGAAAAGAGTCCCGTGAACCTGTCGGATGCGGTGAAGTCCGCCTTGGAGAAGCTCTTCCGCGAGCGAGAGATTGCCGTGCCCGACACCGTCACCGCGACGTTGCGCCCCTATCAGGAGCGAGGATTCCGCTGGATGATGCGCAACGTGCAGATCGGCCTCGGATCCATTCTCGCCGATGACATGGGCCTCGGCAAGACGCTTCAGGTCATCACGCTTCTGGACGGCCTGCGCCAGGCCGGAGAGCTCGCTGGCAAGCCTGCTTTGGTCGTGGTGCCCACGTCCTTGATCCCCAACTGGCAGCGCGAAGTGAAGAAGTTTGCGCCTCAATTGAGGCTGCACCTTTACTACGGCATGGCGCGCGAACTTCCGCAGGACTTGTCTGAGACGGACATGATCCTCACCACCTACGGCACGATGCGATCGTCCGCAGACCGCCTGAAGAAGCTCAGCTTCCGAATCCTCATTCTCGATGAGGCGCAGGCGATCAAGAACTGGCGCACCTCCACCTTCAAGGCCGTGAAGAGCCTCAAGGCGCAGGCCGTGGTGGCAATGAGCGGCACGCCGGTTGAAAACCGCCTGATGGAGTACTGGTCCATCATGGAGGCGACAAACGACGGGCTGCTGGGTTCGGCGAGTCACTTCAAGAAGGAATTCGCCGATCCGATCGAAGCGTTGCACGACAAGGACATCGCCGAGCGCTTCCGCCGCATCACGTCTCCCTTCATCCTGCGACGCATGAAGACGGACAAGTCGATCATCAGCGACCTTCCGGAGAAGATCACGACGGACGAATACTGCACCTTGACGAGCGAGCAGGCGGCGATCTACGCCACGATCGTGAAGAAGAACTTGAAGAAGCTCGAAGACGGCCTTACCCCGATCGAGCGCCGCGCCATCGTGCTGCAGCTTATCCTGCAACTCAAAGAGCTCTGCAACTCGCCCGTGCAGTACGAAAAGAAGAGCCCCTACAACAAGCCCGAAAACTCCGGGAAGATGGAGCGCCTTTTTGAAATCCTTGACGAACTCGCTGAGTCCGGACGCAAGACCCTCATCTTCACGCAGTTCAAGACGATGGGGACGCTGCTGCAGAAGTGGCTCAAGGAGCGCTACGGGCGCGAGCCGAAGTTCATCCACGGCGGCGTGAGCGTCGCCGAGCGCCAGCGGATTGTGGACGCCTTCCAGAACGATCGAAACGAAAAGATTCTGGTCCTCTCGTTGAAGGCGGCGGGCACGGGCCTCAACCTCACGGCGGCCTCGGCCGTCGTCCACTACGACTTGTGGTGGAACCCCGCGGTGGAGAACCAGGCCACGGACCGCGCCTTCCGCATCGGGCAAAAGCAGACGGTGAACGTCTACCGCCTCATTTCAGCGAACACCTTCGAAGAGAAGATCAACGAGATGATCGAGTCGAAGAAGGCGCTCGCCGCCATGACCGTGGACAGCGGCGAAAATTGGATCGGCGACCTCTCCAACAAGGAGCTGCAGGAAATCTTCACGCTGCACGAAGGCGAAGCGCCGAAGGTCGCGCGTGCGACGGACGAGAAGAAGCTCCCGGCGCGGCGTCGCCAGGCGATCCTGCCGGCGCCCGATCCGATGGCGTGACGAGAAGACCGCGGCCTGGCGCCGCGGCGTTGAGACAGGGAAAAGCGCGAGGCGGCCTTCGGGACGCCTCGCTTGCGTTGAGACAGGACCTTTTCACCGAGGTCGGCGGACGGCTTTTGACCTCGCGCAAATACGAAGAGGGTTGTTTAACAAAGGCTCGTCCAGTGGTGAACGAATCGTCTCGTATCATTGTGCGAATTTCTGCCAGACGGCCTCGCGGAATTCAGAGGTGTAGGAAGGCATTTGTCTGGTTCCTTATCTTTTCGGAACACCATTCTGCCATGGAGGGGAGCGGCGCTTGACCTCGCGCAAGGACAGATCGTTCCTTTAGCAAAGGCTGCCGAATGTCTGAGAAGGTTCACCCTATCATGCTGGAACGATTTGCATGGACTCTCGAAATGAGAGGATCGAAGGAAAGGTTTGGAGAACAGTAATGGCCAACGATGTGACAAATTTGAATGTCAAGCCGAGCAATTATGGAGACTGGCAGCTCGTCGAGCAGGCTGATCAGAACGCCTGGGTCAATGTTTCGCACGTTGACCAGAATGGAACGGTCTTAAGCGAGGCGCTCGTGGTGCCTCAGGATGAGGAGGCGCCTTCGACTCGCGTGATGGCGCAGATCCCTGACCTCGATCCTGCTGAGCTCCGAGTGCTGGGCCGGCGGCAGACGGCGTTTGACGCCGATCGCTGCGGCTTTGCCATTCGGGCGGCGCAGGAAATTATTGACGGGCTCAACGAAAGCGAGGCGATTCGCACGAGCTTGAAGGCCGTGACTGAAGGCGTGCTACGAAATGGGACGCTGCAGAGTCGGCTGGGGCGGCTCGCGAACGTCAATGAGCTGAAGCCGATGCTTGCGACCTTTCTTGCCAAGGTGACGGAGAATCTCAAGCAGCTCGACATGGGGCTCAGCCTGATCGGTCGGCCGGAGGCGGTGAAGGCGCTTGCGGCAGCTTCGGGCCTGACGGCGGAAGCCGTTGAAGCGACGTACGGCGCGCAGCTCAGTCAGAGTCTAGTTGAACTGCGGGACCGGATCCTCGTTGAGATGCCGCGTGATTCGGAGACGCTTGCCGTGCCGGAGACGGCCTTCGGCCGGGCCTACAACGAAGGCCTGCAGGAGATTAAACAGTTTGCCCAGCGCTTTGCGGCGTTGCATGACGCCGGTCGCAATGCCGGTCTTGAGAAGGCGGAGGTGGAGCACCTTTGCCGCGAGGTGCTCACGCTGCCGTCCCGTGTGGCTGAGGCGCTTTTGTCGTTTCTGACGGGGGGCTCCACGCGGGCGGCGCTTCACGCCGCTGTGAACGAGGTTCTCGGAGAAGTCCGCAACACGGACGCCAACTGGGACCGGCTCATGAGCGACGTGGATCTTCAGCCGGCGGAAGTGGTGAAGATCAATGAGGCGGTGCGTCTTCTGAAGCTCGCGCAGGCCGAGCACAACGCTCAGGAGGTTTGGGACTTCAGCCAGAGCATTGTGAAAGACGAGGCGCTTTCGATGGCGCTCGGGCTCTCGGCGATGATGAAGGCCAAGGCCCCCTTGACGGCTGGCCTGCGGCGCGAGTTCGAAGCGCGTCTTGAGACGCTGAAGTTCGGCGCGGAAAAGATGCGTGCGGTGGAGTCGGAATTGAGGCAGCGGCCGGAGTGCCACGGCATGCCGATTGGGTTTTGGATAGAGATTTCCGACATGGCCACTCGTCTGATCCAGCAAGGTCGTGTGACGGACGATGACGTGGCGGCGCTTCGGACGAAGGCGATGAACCTTTTGCGAGGCGAAACGAACCTTGGAGTGACGGTTGAAATCATTGCGGCCCGCCATGCCGACTGGACAAACGAGCAGAAGCAGCTCTTGACGGAAACGCTCCAGTACCTGCAGAGCGTGATGCCTCATGAAAAGGTCAAGGTCTATTCCGAAGGGGTGATCCAGCTTGAGAAAATCATTGGCTCTCAGGACGCTGAAGGGTGGCTTGATCGTAAGGCGCCCTTTGCCGAACAGCTCGCTCTTCTCAAGGCGTTTTCGCTCGCGAGTTTTGGCAGGCCGCAGATTGGGGCGCTTCTCAAGGCAAAGAAGGCGGAGGTCACGGCGCTCTTTGCCCGAAAGCATGGCTCGCCCAGCGTCAACGAGGTGCTCCGAACGATTGTCGGCCCCAAGGCGAAGATTGAGCCGCAGGAGAGCTTCAGGGACTTGTGCGACGCCATCGTTGAACAGTACGACAAAATGCTGTTCCGGAGCGTTCTCAAGCGTTGGCCGCAGTTCAGGACCGTGTATGAAGAGGCGCGTCAGGACGTCATCAACCATCCCGATCCTGATCAGGGGCAGACGGAAGCGGCAATGGAACAGGCGATCATCGCGCGACTGCCGACGTCGCCCGACTGGCTCACGTTCACAACCTCTCGACTGCAGTACGGCGTCAAGCCGTCCGTGGCGATCGAGAAGTTCTTTGGCGCTGACAAGATGGAGCTCAGTGATTTTGTTGAGATTCCGAAAATTACGCTGGCGGCGGCGGGCGACAAGGCGAAGGTGGAGGGGCAGTTTATTTCGGACTTCTGTCGAGGGACGGCGCCCGGCAGCATGTCGTTTGAAGTGCAAGCGCCGCAGGGCGTTGTGCGGGTCACAGACCGTCGGGATGATTTCCCGTCCAAAGAGGATGAGGCGCGTTTTCTCGGGGATCATGTGAGCTCGAAGAGTCTGGCCGTTTTCAAGGCGTTGGAAGACCTTTGCGCTGGCAATGAGATGCAGTATCGTCTGGCGCTGCAGACGATGTCGCAAGGCGGCATTCGTTCGATGACGACCTTGCTTCTCGGAAAAGCCCACATGATGACGCCGCTTGCCTACCGCGTGACAAAAGATGGCCAGAACAACCTGATCATCACGGCGCATTCCGGCGTTGCCAACGACGAGAATCAGCTTAGGGCGACCGTTGTCGTGAAGCCTGACGGAGCGGCGCAGTACTCGGAGCTCAGCGTCTCCCGCCAGTCACGGGTGACTGAGGATGGCTGGGTGGAGATGCCGCAGCTCTTCCAGCCCGCGTCGCTCGAAGACGGGGCCCCCCTTTGAAGTCGGGGAGTTCGGGTGAATGGCCCGTCCGCTTGGGGCGGGCGTGAGAGGCAGCGCGAGGGGCGTCCAGTTGGGCGCCCCTCGCAGCATCTGACTTGTGACGATGTGCGGCAGGGAGGAATTCTTTACAGTGCTGACGGAGTCAGCGCTCCGCCCAGCTGATATATCATCTCCATTATCTGTCTGAAATCCCCCTGTCAAAGACCATGGACAATCATTCGCTGCGCGTCAAGCTCATCGCCGTCATGGCGCTGGTGGTGTCGCTCGCTAGCTTTCCGCTCATCTACCTGAGTTATCAGGATTCCTACGACCGCGCCATCGAGTCGGCGCGGGAGGACTTTGACACGACCGTGCGTCTTGTGGAGGAGGGGGTGAAGCTCTCCTACCTCAATTCTCAGACCATGGTGACGGAGAAGGTGAAGCTTGAGCACACGTGGCTGAGCGAAGTGCTCGACGCGTATCAGCGGTACATCGCTGAAGGCCGCGGCAATGAGCTGCTGGTGATTGAGAAGTGGAACAAGTTGAACGACACCTTCTCCGCGCAGATTGCGCCCGACGGCCGCTTCATTCTTTCGTCTCCGGTGATTGAGGACCTTTACAAGCGCGACATTCCGGATTTTCTTGACGTTACGCTGAAGGAATACCAGCAGCTCGTGAACGCCAGCGTCACAGGGGAATACACCGCGTTCTTTCGCGGGACGCGCGATGAGGCGCGCAACCTGCCGATGCTTTTGGTGATGAGAAAGGCCTCCGATGGCTCGATGCTCGTGGTGGCTGAAGAGCTTTCCTATGTGGAGTCTCATCTGCAGAACCGGCGTGAGGCGGTGGAAGGGCACTTGAAGGATGTGATGGACGCGCTTCCGCATCTGGACGGAACGATTTCCGTCATGACGGGAAGCGGGCGCTACGTTGCTGGGCGCGGTGAAGGCGCCTTGATCGACTACCTCGCGGGGAGCCCCGAGGTTTACGACAAGGCGAAGAAGGACGGCATTGCCAACGGCATTCTCAAAACGAGCAGCGCGGGTGAAATTCTGTATTCGCTCCGTTACTTCGCGCCCTTGGACTGGTACATCGAAACCACGGTGCCCACAAGCTTCGTGGCGGCGCCGGCGCGCGCCTACGCCGCCAAGCTCACGACGATCGTGCTCTGCATCTTCTTGGTGCTCGTCATGCTGGGGCTGGGCACGGTGACTCGCGTCTTGACGCCCCTGCGATCGGTGGCGGAGTCGGCTGGGCGCCTCGCCGGGCTCGATCTCGCGTCCCCGTCGGTGCACGAGCAGCTGGGGGAAATTCGCACCGCCCTTCCGCCTCCAGGGGGCGACGAGGTGGGCAAGGTGGCGGACGCCTTCCGGCACCTGACGCTCGCGATGGAAGACAACATTGACGCCCTGAAGCGGTCGGTTGCCAAGCAGCACAGCTTGGAAGGCGAACTGCGCGCTGCAAGCGAAATCCAGCAGGGCATGCTCACCGTGGGGCCCGACGGCGTGAAGGACGGCCGCTTTGAAGCCTCCGCCCTCATGATCGCCGCAAAGGAAGTGGGCGGGGACCTCTTTGACGTCTTGAAGGTCCCGGACGGCCGCCGGGCGATTCTGCTCGGGGACGTGTCAGGAAAGGGCGTTTCCGCGGCGCTTTTGATGTGCGTCACGCTCACCTTGGCGCGTCTGGGTATTTCCCGCGGGCATTCGCCTGCGGAGACGATGAAGCTTGTGAACGACCATTTGGCGGCGAACAACCCGAGCTGCATGTTTGTGACGCTCTGGATCGGTCTACTTGACGTGGAGACCGGCAGGCTGACGTTTGCCAACGGCGGGCACCCCGCGCCCTGCGTGGCGCCTGCGACCGCGGGAGGCGAAGTGCGCTGGGTGCGCGACCTCTCTGGGCCCTTGGTGGGCGTCATGGAGGAAGCGCAGTTTGAAGACCGGGAGACGACGCTTTCTGAAAACGAAGTGATGCTTGTCTATTCGGACGGCGTCACGGAAGCGATGGACGTGAGCCGCAAGCTTTTTTCTGAGGCAAGGCTTGACGCCGCGGTCGCAGCTGCCGCGGGCGAGTCGCCGAAGCTTTTGGTGGAGAAGGTGCTTTCCGCGGTGACGGCGCATCGCGGCGAAGCCGGCCAGTCTGACGACATCACGATGGTGGCTTTTGCGAAGAAGGGAGGTGCGGCATGAAGCGTCGAATGGTTCTCGCGGCGGCAGGCGCCGCGATGGCGATGCCCGCGTGGGCGCGCGCCTCATCCTCCGTCTATACGGACCGCTTTCCCTTGAAGCGACCGGCGCGCGTGATGCTCGTCACAAGCGGCGACTACTACCGCTATCAGGCGATCCTGCGGGAGACGGCCCGGGGATTGGCGGAATTGGGCGTCATCGAGCAGGGCGACGTACCGATTCCTGACACGAGCCGCTCCACGTGGCCCATGTGGAAGTGGCTCATCAAGGAAGCGGGCGGCACGAAGCTGCAGTTCATGATCGACGGCTGGTACGACTACGGCTTTGACGTTGAAAAGCGGCAGGAGCGCCGGCAGGACATCATTGACCGTCTGGCGACCGTAAAGGACGTGGACCTCATCTTCACGATGGGGACGGACGCGGCCTTGGACATGAAGGAATTCGTGAAGGATCTGCCCGTCATCAACCTGAGCTGCTCGGATCCGATTGTGTCCGGCGTGGTCGCAAGTGCTGACGACGCCGGTCAGGACAACATCCATGTGCTCGTCACGACCGACATGTGGAAGTGGCAGCTGCGGCGCTTTTATTCGCTCTTTCGCTTCAAGCGCTTGGTGGAAGTGGCGGCGCGGCGCAACATCGAGCGCAGCGGCATTGAGGACGCGCAGGCGCTGGCGAACGCGCTGGGGTATGAATTCGTCGTGAAGACCTATGGCGCGAGCCGCGCCGAGGAGAAGACTGCTTACGTGCTTTTCCGTCGGGCGCTTCTGGAAGCCCTGGATCAGGACCACTGCGACGCCGTGTATCTCCCGTGGTTCCCCGCGAACGACGATGACATGCGGGATCTCAACAAGCTTTTGACGAGTCGCCGCATCCCGGCCTTTTCTCAGATCGGGTCGGATGCCGTGCGGCGCGGCATCTTGCTTGGCGTGGGCGAAGAGGACTTCGCGGGCATGGGAGAATTTGAAGCAAAGGTTGTGGCGCAGGTGTTGAGGGGCGTGAAGCCTCGGGCGATCAACATGCGCTTTCAGCGCAGCCAGAGTCTCGTCTTGAACCTCAAGACGGCGATGGACATGGGCTGGCAGCCGCCTTTGGGGCTGCTTGCCACGGTGGAGCGCACGTTTGAGACGCAGAGCCCTGAACTCAAGAAAATCACTCTGCAGCCCGATCAGTAGCGGGAAGCCGGAAAACGAAAAACGGCCGCTGACTTTTCGGAAGCTCGCGGCCGTTTGTGTTTTTTTGCGTCAGAGGGGTGATGACGCGAAGCTCGCCCTTTACTTCCGGGGCGCGGACTCAAAGTCTTCCAGCGCGTAGAGGCGAAGAAAGCCTGCGTCCGTCTTGCCGCTCAAGACGGACTGGGCGATCTCTTCCGTGACGCGGGCTTCGCGCTGAAAGTCGATCGAAGAGAAGACATGCTCGGGATCCGCAGTGAATTTTGCGATTTCGCCCATGGCGAGACGGTAGCCCGCAAAGCCCAGAGGGCTGTTGGCAGAGACGCTCTTGCCTTTGAGGTCTGAAAGCGTCTTGAGGTCACTGCGATCTTTTCTCGCGACGATCGCCGTGCCTTCGTTTCAATTGGGGTCTTCGCTGGCGCTGTGGATGATGGTCGCTAAGGGACGCAGAGGCACGTTGGTGAGGCGAGTGAGCTGACCCGCTGTGCCCAGAATCGCGTCCGCCTTCTTGTCTCTCAGCGCGCGGTCCAGGTCCTCGCAGCGCCAGCTCGTGATTTCAAGGCCGTCGGGAAAGACGCCTGAGAGGCCCTTTTCCACGGTGGCCTGAACGGAGCAGCTGGTCGCGGGGGAGCAAGAGCTCGACCAGCGCCAGGCGAAAGGGTGCTGCCGCGGCCATGGCGGCGACCGAGCAGAGGAGGGCGGACTGCAGAAGACGCGAGAAGGCGGTGCGCATGACGTGGGGCCTCAGTCAGCCGGTGAAGAAGAGGCGTCCTCCGCAGCAGGAGTGGCCGCCTTCTTGCGGCGCGGCTTCTTGGCGGCTTTTTCCGCAGCTTCTGCGGCGGCGAGCTCGTCCACTTTCTTCTGGTAGAGCTTGAAGAGCTCGGCGACGATTTCGGGCTCGGTCATGGAGGACATGAAGCCGTAGGCTTTCATGACCGCGCGGTCGTTGGCCTGATGCGCCTTGCGCAGTTCGATGGGCATGGCAAGGTCGTCGTACAGGTCGGCAAGCGACGAATTGGGGTACTTCGCTCGGGCGTCAAGGATGGCTTGTCCGGTCTTTTCGATGGCGGCCTTTTGTTCTTCCGTGGCGTTGGGCCAGATGAAGTTGTTGTAGACGATTTTTATGGAATAGCTGTAGTCGCTTTTCAGTCGTCCAGCAACTGCACGCATCCATGCCATGTGAACGGAGGAGTTCAGAATGCCAAACATGAAAAGGGAGGCTTTGGGCATCAGACGCAGTTTGTTGGAACACAGTACATCAGGAGTCATAAAGCCCATGGGAACGTACTGCCGTCTCTCGGAGGAAACCTCAGGAATGACGATGTAATTCCTGTCAGGCATGTTTTCCGTCTGAAAATTTCTGGGGAAGTCTGCCAGTTTCTTCGTGGCAGCACGTTTGCTCGAAGATCGATACTTTTGGACAGCCTCGACTCGCTTCATGCATTGAGGCAACTTTCGCAAAGTTTCGGCGGAGCAATTTCCTAGCCACAGGCAATAGCGGGGACGACTGTTGATGAATTCGTCGGCACCGTACCAAAGGCGGAAAAACGCCGCGGCGTTTGGTTCGATCTGTAGAAATTGTTCTTTCTCTTCAGGGCTGAACAAATAATTGCCGTTATCAATCGGTTGATTGCCCATGGCAATGAGTGGCACATTGGCCAACGGGGTGTTCCGACTGTGAATGAAGCAATCATTCGCACTTATCAGGTAGGCGTTAATGTGATTTGTTTCTTCTGCTTCACTTGGAGAAATGTAGATTCTCTTGGGGAGCTTGTTGGTTAGGGAAAAACCAACAATGACACAATGAACGTGCGCCTTTTCTGACGCTTCACTATCCCAAACGAAGGTTCTCCAAGCGAAATTGATCTTTACGCTGTTTTGGATAAGAGGCTCCCAGAGATTCGTGACTTGGACGCCCTGACAAATTGAGTTGGTGGCGACGAAGGCTGTGCTGACGGGAGTTTCACACACACTCATGCAGTCAAAGGCTTTTTTGAACCATCCGCCAACGTAATCTATGTCACCCGCGTTGTTCCAATCGGAGCCAAAAACATCCAGCAGATCTTTTTTTTGGGTAGCGTTCATGAATCTTGCCCCCACAAACGGCGGATTCCCCATGATGTAGCTGAGCTTGTTCGCTGGCACCACCTCATTCCAGTCCATGCGCAGGGCATTCCCTTCCACGATGTGCCCCGCAGACTTCAAGGGCAGGAAGTCTTCCGTCACGGACACGATCTCTCGCGTCTGCTGCATCATCTGGCTTTCCGCGATCCAGAGAGCGGTCTTGGCGACCACCGCCGCGAAGTCGTTGATCTCGATGCCGTAGAACTGGCTGATGTGCACGCAGATGGGGGAGAGCTCGTCGCCCAAGGACTGCTGTCCGCCGTAAATTTGTCGCAGTACGTCGTTTTCGAGGCGCCTTAGCGAGAGGTAGGTTTCCGTCAAGAAGTTCCCCGAGCCGCAGGCGGGGTCAAGGAAGGTGAGGCGTCCGAGCTTCTGCTGGAATTCCTGAAACTCCTGACGCTTCTTCGGTGTGATCTTCGTTCGATCTTCCACCGACTTCTTGAGCGCCTCGAATTCCGCGCGGAGATCATCCAGGAAAAGCGGATCAATCACCTTGTGGATATTTTCGATCGAGGTGTAGTGCATCCCGCCCTGACGACGCGTCTCGGCGTTCAGGGTGCTCTCAAAGACGGCGCCGAAGATCGTGGGGCTGATTTCTGACCAGTCGAAGTCAGCGCTCGCTTTCTTTACGAGAAGCTCCAGCGCCTCCTCGCTGAAGCGCGGAATGAGGATGTTGTCGTCAGCAAAGAGCCCGCCGTTCACATAGGGGAAGGCCAGAAGGTCGGGCTCGTCGTAGGGATCGCGGTCCTCTTTCTTCGTATTGAGGATGCGGAAAAGATTCTTCAGGGCGGCGTTGATGCGGTTGACGCCGACCTTGCCCTGGCTCACGAGGTAGTCGTGGAACTGGCTCTTCGTTTCAAAGAGGCCGGAGTCTTCGGCGTAGAGGCAGAACACAAGGCGCACGCAGAGCTTGTTGAGACTCTGGTACGCCTCGGGCGTCATGGGCTGCACGTATTGCTTTTCCAGCACGTCGTAGAGGCGCCCTACGATTTCGCCCGCCTTCAAGGAGACCTGCAGCTGATGGTCGGCGGCGGTCTTCTCCTTGTCTGCGAGAAAGGCGAGGCGATGGGGCTCCACGGCGATGTCGGCGAGCGTCATCTCGATCTTGGGCGTGTCGAGATTTTCGTTCAGGTCGTAGACGTGGATTTCCTGAAAGTTGCTCACCACGATCCAGCGCGGGCGCATGTCGTTCGTCATGCGGTCGGCGTAGCGCTTCGCTTGCTGGTAGGGCGTGAGCTCGGTGCCGTCGGACTGCGCCGCGGGCTTTTTGAGGTCGATCTTCGCGCCTTTCTGCTCAATGAGGACCTTCGTGGCCGGAATGTAGCCGTCGATGAAGCCCGTGTGGCTGCGGCCCGTTCTGGCATCCTTGCCGAGGTCGATCTTTCGTTCAAACTGGATGGCGGACGAAGCGTAGGGGACGTCGAGCACGTGTTCGAGGAAATCCGTCCAGAAGCTTTGGCAGTCCTGCTTTTCGTCGCCGCGCCCCCGCCACCGTTCGACGAATTCCTTGGCGGCGCGCTTTTGCTGAGCAAGATTCATGATGATTTCCTGTTGGTGCGATGGAAAGGAGGATCGCGCCGACAAGGCGGCGCCGATGAAGGAAGGCAGTTTAGCGGGAAGAGGCGCCGCCGGGCGACAGCCGGGCGCGCGACAATGGGCGGCTGGGAGGCCGCCCGAAGGGAGAATGGGTGTACTACAGCGGCGTTGGACGCAGCAGGAAGACCGCGGCGGGCGTCAGGCTCCAGCGCACAGCGAGAAGGCGAGAGGCTTCCTCCTCGGGGCTGGTGGGCGCCGAAGCCGCTTCGGGCGCGAGCTTCACGAAGCGCCGCAACGCTTCGGCAAACTGATGAATTTGAGCAAGCATCGTCATTTTTTGATCTCCCTGATTCAAATGACTGGTGGTTGGGGCGCCCGCACGACGAAGGCGCCTCGGGCTAGCTGAGGCTCTTCACCTCCGCGGAGCGCTTCGCGATTTCAAGCGTCACTTCCGCCGCTTTTTCGAGCGAATTCACGGGCAGGTACTCGAAGATGCCGTGGTAGTTGAGGCCGCCTGTGAAGACATTGGGGCAGGGGAGGCCGTGCGCGGACATCACCGCACCGTCCGTGCCGCCGCGAATGGGCTTTTCAACGGGCGTGAGGCCGACCGCCTTGTACGCTTCGCGCGCGACTTCAAGAACTTTGGGGGCCTTTTCGAGGTAGGGCCGCATGTTTTCGTAGGTGTCCTTGATCTCAAGCGTGATGACAGCGCCAGGGTTGGCGGCCTTCAAGTCTTCGGCGTGCGTTTGAAGGAAGGCTTTCTTTGCTTCAAACTTCACTTTGTCGTGGTCGCGGATCAGCATCGTCACGCGGCTTTCCACGACGTCGCCCTCCATGCGGTGGGCGTGCAGAAAGCCTTCATACCCTTCCGTGTGTTCGGGCGTCATGTCGTCCGGCAACGACGCTACGAACTTCGCGCAACAGCGCAGAGCGTTCACCATCTTGTTCTTGGCGGAGCCCGTGTGCACGCCGACGCCCTTCACGGTGAGAACCGCGGAGGCGGCGTTGAAGGTCTCGCTTTCGAGCCCCCCGATTTCGCCGCCGTCAATCGTGTAGGCGTACTGCGCGGCAAAAGCGGCGTAGTCGAGATTCTCCGTGCCGCGGCCGATCTCTTCGTCGGGCGTGAAGGCAATGAAGATCTTCGCGTGCGGCGTTTCGGGGTGCTTTGCGAGGTATTCCACCATCGTCATGATGGAGGCGATGCCCGCCTTGTCGTCGGCGCCGAGAAGCGTCGTGCCGTCCGTGAAAATGATCGATTCGCCCTTGTACTTCAGGATTTCCGGGAAGGTTTCAACGGGGAAGACGATCCCCTTTTCTTCGTTGAGGACGACGTCCTTGCCAGTAAAGTAGAGGATGCGGGGCTTCACGTCCTTGCCGGAGGCGTCAGGCGCCGTGTCCATGTGGGAGCTAAAGCCCAGAGCAGGGTTGGCTTCGCAGCCGGGCGTCGCCGGAATCGACGCGTAGACGATGCCGCCCTTGCTGAGTCGCGCGTCCGCTACGCCCAGCTCCGCGAGCTCCGAGACAAGCGCTTCCGCAAGCTTCAGTTGCTTCGCGGACGACGGCGCCGCGTCGGATGTCGGGTCCGATTCGGTGTCAAAGGACACATACCGAAGAAAACGGTCAAGCACAGCGGAGGCCATGGAAGCTCCTTCAAAAAACGATGAGGGCATTGTGGCGCAGGGATTGAGGACGGGCGTGTCGGGCGAGCGTGTTCACTAAATCAAATCAAGTTGTTTGGGTGATTTTGACTAGAAGAGTGGTTGGAGGGGAAAACCAGAAGACGCGCTCAAGGCGCCAGCGGTTTAGCGACAGAAGATAAAGAAGGTGGTTTTCTGTATGATGTATTTTAGAAATTAAGTAAATTTTTTCTTGGACTCGAGTTGTGATGGAAAAGAAAATTCTTCTGGGCAACAGCAGTTTTCGATGGATGATGTCAGGCGAGTACTACGTCATCGATAAAACACAATGGATACGCCGCCTCTTTGAAGACGGGCACGCCGTGTCGCTGGTCACGCGGCCCAGGCGTTTTGGGAAGACCTTTACGCTTGATATGCTGAGAACGTTTTTCGATTTGGATTGCTTCCAGACGTTTGAAGCGAAAAAGACTGCCGATCTTTTTCGCGGGACGGATGTCTTGCGGGACAAGGCCTTTTGCGAGCAGCACATGATGCAGTGGCCGACAGTGTTTTTGTCCTTAAAGGACGTGTATGCCACCACGATGACCGAGGCATTGGATCACTTGGCATTCTCCATAACTCAAACGGGGGGATTCGCCGATTGGCTTCTTGAATCGCCGAAGATTTTCGGCGACAGGAAGGAGAAGCTCGAGGAACTGATGCAGGCAGATGGACTTCCGCTCGAAAGAAAGCGTGAGGCGCTTGTGAACGGAATTCGCACGCTCACCGAAGCGATGAGCGCTCATGGCGGCCGTCCCTGCCTTGTGCTGATTGACGAGTATGACGCGCCGCTGGTTCGAGCAGCGGCCAACGGGTACGGTGAAGCGATGGAGTCGTTCCTTCGATCGTTCTACGAGCGAGGACTGCAAGAGTCGCCGTGCGTTGGCAAGGCCGTGCTGACGGGGTGCGTGTCGTTTGCGACCTCTGTGCTCTCTGGGATCCAGGATTTGGGTTGTCATACGATGGATGATCAGGCGACGCTGGGCGGCGCTGTGGGATTGACGCGAGACGAAGTTCGGCGTGCCTTGCAAGACTTCGGACTGTCTTCGTGTGAAGCAGCCGTGGAGGCTTTCTATGGCGGCCGATTGGCGGGCGGCGTGCCAGTTACGAGTCCGTGGGATCTGTGGAATTTTTGTCGTGATGCGGTGCAAGTCGGCGTGCCGCAGTACAAAGCCTATTGGCTTCAGACGAGCGCCAATGCGGCAGTGTCGGACTTCGTGGAGTACGCGGCGAGAGTGAAGCCTGAGCTGTTGGATGAACTTCTGGCGGGTAGGACGATTGAAGCCGATGTTTTGTCAAGCGACATGATTTCTGACCCACTAAACGACAGGAAAATTGACCCACCTG
>CAVACW010000014.1:0-34426 GCA_963587345.1 uncultured Oscillospiraceae bacterium
ATCCACGCGTCCTACCCCCAACAAAAAACGACCGCCGCGGCGGTCGTTTTTTGTTAGGGGTTTACCATTGATTTTTGGCCATTTCTGGAGGTATAGGGAGCTTACTTAAAAAGATGCGGATCGTCCCAATGCGCCGCAAGCGGCGCGTCATAGTTGTCGATGAGAAGCACGAGCGAAACCACCGGCCGCAGCGCCAGAAACCGACTGAAGCCGCCGAACGCACCGCCACCGTCCAGCTTCAATCCCGCCGCCGCAAAGGCCTCTTCCAACATGACCGCCACCGCTGCGTCGAATTCCTCCAGCGTTGAAAAATTCTGACAGCGGGCAAAATCGAGACGAAGCACGGGATACGTCCGGTCATGCCAGCGGCTTGCAGCAGAGATCCCGGCAAAGTCTCGCAGGCCGTGCCGAAAAAGCGACTCCAGCTGGGCCACCAGCATCGTCTTTCCGAATCCTCTTGGGCGTGTCAGCAGCCACTGTGACTGTTCATTCTCCGCCAGATCCATCACGAGCGCCGTCTTGTCCACAAAACCCGGCGCCCTGCCGCACAATGCCGCAAACGACTGACCGTCTTCCGCCATGCCCACATCCTCTTCGTTCAGAAATTACCTCGACTTCACTGTACAAATCGTCCGCCCAAAGAAAACGGCGCCGATTCTCAAGCCCCGACGCCGTCTTCACCTTCAAAAGCGAGTGTCTGCCACTACAGCACGTAGCGCGACAAATCCTCGTCTTCGGCGAGCGCGCCGAGCTTTTCCTTCACGTAGTCGGCAGTGACTTCCAGCGTCATCGACGGCTTGTTGCCCGCTTCGTAGCTCACGTCCTCCAGAAGCTTCTCCATCACGGTGTGCAGACGCCGCGCGCCGATGTTCTCGGTGCGCTCGTTCACTTCGTAGGCGTAGCGCGCAATGTGGCTGATCGCTTCGGGCGTGAAGGTCACGTCCGCGCCGTCAGCGGCAAGAAGCGCCTGATACTGCTTCACGAGCGAACAGTCCGTGGTGGTCAGAATGCGCTCAAAGTCCGCCGCGGTGAGGCTGGCGAGCTCCACGCGAATCGGCAGGCGCCCCTGCAATTCCGGCACGAGGTCAGATGGCTTGGAGAGATGGAAGGCGCCCGAAGCGATGAAGAGGATGTGGTCCGTCTTCACCCAGCCGTACTTCGTGCGCACGGTCGTCCCTTCAATCAAGGGCAGCAGGTCGCGCTGTACGCCCTCGCGGGAGACGTCGCCCCCCGACGTAACGTCGCTGCCTTTGGCGATCTTGTCGATTTCGTCGATGAAGACAATGCCGTTGTTCTCCACGTTCTCGATCGCTTCGCGGGTGCACTCGCCCTTGTCAATCAGCTTCGCCGCCTCTTCGTCGGTGTAAAGCTCCATCACTTCCTTCACCGGAAGCCGGCGCTTTTCGCGGCTCTGCTGCTGGATCCTCTCAAAGATTCCCTGCAGCTGCGTCTCCATGTCGTCCATGCCGTCAGGGGTGAGGACGTTCACGGCCGGCGCCTGCGACTGAACGTCCGCCTCCACCGTCTTGTCGTCCAGACGCCCCGCGCGCAGATCCTCTCGGAAGCGCCGGCGCGCGGCGTTCTCCTCGGGCTTCACCGGATTGCCGTTCTCGTCCGTCACAGCCTTCGGGGGCGGCACGAGAAGGTCCAGCACGCGCTCCACGGCGACTTCACGGGCACGCTCCTTCACCATGCGCTTCTTGGATTCGCGCATCTGCTTCATGCCCGCTTCCATCAAGTCCTTGATAATGGACTCGACGTTGCGGCCGACGTAGCCCACTTCGGTGAACTTCGTCGCCTCGGTCTTCACGAAGGGAGCGTCAGTCAACTTCGCCAGACGCCGGGCGATCTCGGTCTTGCCCACGCCCGTGGGGCCGATCATGAGAATGTTCTTGGGGGTGATTTCCGAGTGCAGGGGCTCGTCCACGCGGGCGCGGCGCCAGCGGTTTCGCAGCGCCACCGCCACCGCCTTCTTGGCGGCGTTCTGGCCCACGATGTACTTGTCGAGCTCGCTCACGATCTCGCGCGGGGTCATCATCGTTTCGTTCGTCATGTTTTTTTCTTTACTAGCAATTTACCGGTAAACCGCCGGCCGATTACGCGCCGGACTTGTCCTTGCCGATCACTTCGCAGGTGACGTTGCGGTTTGTGTAGATGCAAAGGTCGCCCGCGATCGCAAGCGACGCCTTCGCAATCGCCTCGGCGTCCATCTCAGTGTGCTCCACGAGCGCGCGGGCCGCAGACTGCGCGTAGGCGCCGCCCGAGCCAATCGCCGCGATGCCGTTTTCGGGCTCGATGATGTCGCCGTTGCCCGAAAGAATGAGCGTGATCTCCGCATCCGCCACGATCATCATGGCTTCAAGGTGCCGCAGGGCGCGATCCGTGCGCCACTCCTTTGCAAGCTCCACCGCCGCGCGCATGAGAATGCCGGAATGCTTTTCGAGCTTTCCTTCAAAGCGCTCCAAGAGCGTGAAGGCGTCAGCCGTCGCGCCCGCAAAGCCCACGAGGATCTTGTCGTGGTAGACGCGGCGCACCTTGCGGGCCGTGCCCTTGAAGACGATGTTTCCGAGCGTCACCTGGCCGTCGCCCGCCATGGCGGCGACGCCGTTGCGGCGCACGCAGAGAATGGTTGTTCCGTGAAACTGTTCCATAGTGCCGTTAAAACAAAGGAATTGAAAGCGCGGCGAAGATTAGCGAGAGCGGACGAAAAAGGGAAGGCTCGTCACCTTCCCTTGCAATTTCAGACGGCCGCCAACGATCAGTCGCCGAACATCTTTTGCTTGATTTCGCGACGCTGCTGCGCTTCAAGCGAGAGGGTGGCCGTCGGTCGAGCCATGAGGCGCGCGACGCCGATGGGCTCGCCCGTCTCTTCGCACCAGCCGTATTCGCCGTCTTCGATGCGCTGCAACGCGGCCTTCACCTTCTTCAAAAGCTTGCGCTCGCGATCGCGGGTGCGCAGTTCGAGCGCGTGCTCTTCCTCGATCGTCGCGCGGTCGGCGGGATCGGGCACCACGGTGGTTTCGCGCAGCGTCTCGGTCGTCTTGTCCGCGTTGTGCTGCAACTCCGTTTCCATCTGCGTCAGGCGATGCTTGAAGAAGGCGAGCTGCGCCTCGTTCATGTAATCGTCTTCGCCCATCGCCAGGATTTCCTGCTCGGTCAGAAGTTTCTTGGTTGCCATCGATGTTTCTCTAACAAAGGTGTTTTGGGAAAACCGTCACTGATATACCAAGGGAACGCCGGTTCCTCGAGGAGAATCTTTTCCCTCGACGTTTAAAAAGGGGGCGAACAATACCACATCCGCCACCCCTTGCCTAGTCCCGAATTGATTCTTAAGTAGTTTTTCCGTCAGACCGTCTGCGGTTCCGTAAGACAGGTCTCAAACCCCTCCAAAATCGCCTTCTGCGGGAGCTTGCGCCCGATGATGACGATCTTGTTCTGAGGCTTCTTGCCGTCGTCCCAGAGGCCCACGGGATCGGCGGAGCAGACCATGTGCACGCCCTGCAGCACCCAGCGCTGGTTCGTCTCCGCAAAGTAGAGCACGCCCTTGTAGCGGAGCATGTCCTGGCCGTAGACCGACACAAGGCTCTGCAAGTACTGCTCAAAGCGCCGGGCGTCCAAAGGCTTGTCGCTTTCAAACACAAAGGCCGCGACGCCCTCGTCGTGATGGTGATGATGCGCCCCCGTGAGGAACGTGGGATCGATGTCGAGCACATCGTTCATGTTGAAGCCGCAGAGATTCAACACCTTCTCCACCGGGACGTTGCCCATGTTCACCTTCTCAATGGGGGCCCGGGGATTGATCGCCACGATGCGCTCGCGAAGCTTCTGGAACTCCTCTTCGGTGACAAGATCCGTCTTGCTCACAAAGAGGCGGTCCGCAAAGCCGATCTGATCCTTGCTCTCGGGCTGCTTGTCCAAGGTCTCCTCGCCGTGCTTGGCGTCCACGATCGTCACGACGCCGTCCAAGCGGAAATAAGCCGCCACGGCGTCGTCCATGAAGAACGTCTGGCAGACGGGACCGGGGTTGGCAACGCCCGTCGTTTCAATCACGACGTAGTCGAAGTCGATCTCGCCCTTGTCGCGGCGCAGGCGCAGGTCCGTGAGGATGCGCGAGAGGTCGCCGCGGATCGTGCAGCAGATGCAGCCGTTGTTCATCGAAACGATCTGCTCCTTGCTCGTGTGCACGAGGAGCTCGTTGTCGATGCCCTCTTCGCCGAATTCATTTTCAATGACGGCGATCTTGTGCTGGTGGTCTTCCGTCAGGATGCGGTTCAAGAGCGTCGTCTTCCCCGCGCCGAGAAACCCCGTCAGGATCGTGACCGGGATTTCGGGCTCCGGCATCTGGCCCATCGGTTCGTTCTGCATCGCTTGCCTCACTCAATCCAAAAGGAAAGCGCCTTTCCCAAACTTTTGGGAAAAGCGCCCTCGCGTTGCCCCGCTATATGGGGGCGTCGGCGCTCTTTTTCAAGAGGCGCCATGGTACTTTCGCGATCTGACCCGCGGCTTAGCGCACTTCAAGGTGCAGGCCCTTCAAGTACTCGCCCTCGGGGTAGGTCATCAAAAGCGGATGATCCACCCCGGCGCCAAAGCGCCCGGTGCACCACGCGTCCTTGCCGGAATCAATCACGGCGCCCGCCACGATCTTCTGAAAGAGGTCGGGATTGATCGCCCCGGAGCAGGAGAAGGTGAAGAGGTGGCCGCCCGCCTGCAAGAGGCGCAGGCCGTTCAAGTTGATGTCCTTGTAAGCGCGGGCCGCGCGCTCCACGTGAAAGTGGCTTGACGCGAACTTCGGGGGATCGAGGATGACGAGGTCAAACTGCTCGCCCTTTTCGCGGGCTTCGCGCAAAAACGCAAAGACGTCAGCCTCCACCCACTTCATCAACTCGGGCGAAAAGCCATTCATCTCGGCGTTGCGCTGCGCCTGCGCCAAGGCTTCCGCGGAGCTGTCCACGCTCACCACTTCCGCCGCGCCCCCCAGGGCGAGCGCCAGCGAAAAGCCCCCCGTGTAGCAGAAGCAATTCAAGGCGCGCATCTTGCGGCCGTGCGTCTTTTCAAAGTCGCGAGCAAGCTGCTGGGCGGCGAGGCGGCTTTCGCGCTGGTCCACGTAAAAGCCCGTCTTGTGGCCCAGACGCACGTTGACGCCGTATTTCACGCCGTCTTCCACGACTTCAATCAATTCCGGGGGCTCGGCGCCCGCCAGAACCCCGGTGCGCACCGGCAGCCCCTCGCGCTGCCGAGTGGCCGCGTCCGACCGGTCAAAAAGGCCCTTGGCGCCCGTCACGTCCATCAAGGCCGTCACGATTTCCTGCAATCGGAATTCCGCCCCCGCGCTCTGAAACTGCGTCACGAGCCAGTCGCCGTACTGATCGACGATGAGGCCGGGCAAGCCGTCGGCTTCGCCAAAAACAAGGCGGCGCGCCGTCGTGCGAGAAAGAAGGTCCTTTCGGGCCGCCACCGCCTTTTCAATGCGGGCGGCAAGAAATCCCGGCACATCCGGATTTTCATTTTCGTCAAACGTCCACAGGCGCACGCGCAACGTGGACTTCGGAGAATAAGCGCCGTAGCCCAGAAAGCGGCCGTCAAAGGCCGTCACCTTCACCGTCTCGCCCGAGAAGGGCTTTCCCGCGACGCGCCCCACGGCCGTGTCGTAAACCCAGGGATGGCGGCGCAGCAGGCTCTTCTCCTTTCCCTTTTTGAGCTGAACTTCAATCATTTGATTTCCTTAGAACGCCTGAGGCGCCTTGAGTTGTTCGGTGTCAACAGTGCCGCGGAACACGATTTCCGCCGGCCCCGTCAAAAAGACGGATTCTCCTTCGCCCGCCCAGCGGATCTGCAAGCGGCCGCCCGCCATGTCAATTTCAACCGCGGAGTCAAGCATCCCGCGGCGCATGCCGGTCACAGCCGCCGCGCACGCCCCGGTGCCGCAAGCCGCAGTCTCGCCCGCGCCGCGCTCAAAAACGCGAAGCCGGGCGTGCGTGCGGTCCACGACCTGCAAAAAGCCCACGTTCACCTTTTGCGCAAAGTCGGGCCTCACCTGCAAGTCGCCTCCCACTTCCGCAACGGGCGCCGTCTTCACGTCGCCCGTCACAATGACGGCGTGAGGATTGCCCATGGAGACGACGGAAAGCCACACGTCGCCCTCCGTGGTCTTCACCTGCCACAAGGTGTCCTTGTCGCGCGAGAGGTGCGAATGCTTCGCGGCGTCAAAGTGGCATGCCGCCGGATCGAAGTCGGGCGCCCCCATGTCCACCGTGACGCGGCCGTCCGCCTCCACGCGAGGCCGGATGAGCCCCTTTTTCGTCTCGCAGACGATTTCCATCTTGTCGGTCAAGCCCTCTTCACGCACGAAGACGGCAAAGCAGCGCGCGCCGTTGCCGCACATCTCGACTTCGCCGCCGTCGCAATTGAAGATGCGATACTTGAAGTCGGCATCCGCTCGCTCCGGTCTTTCCACGACGAGAAGCTGGTCGCACCCCACGCCGAAGCGCCGGTCGCACAGGCGTCGGATCGCTTCAGGCGAATCATCAAAAGGCGTGTCAACGGCGTTCACCATGATGAAGTCGTTGCCTGCGCCCTGCATTTTCACAAAAGGCAGAATCATGAAATGTTCTCAGTAAACGGACGGCTCGCCCTCGGGCCTCGTCTTGAAGCGCCGGTGCGTCCAGAGGTATTGATCGGGGAGCTTGCGAATCCAGCTTTCGAGCTCCGTGACGATGCGGACGGTGTCGGCGACATCGTCGCCCTGCGGGTAGTTCTCCCACGGCGCGCTCACGTGCACGACGTAGCCTTCTTCCGTCATCTCAGCGATGCAAAGGCACACCTTCGCCTTCGTCACCTTCGCGAGACGCCCGCACATCGCAAGCGTCGCCGCCGGCACGCCGAAAAACGGCACGAAGATCGCGTCGCGCGCACCAAAGTCCATGTCGGGGAGATAGTAAAAGGGCAGCCCCTCCTTCATCGCGCGAATGACCGCCATCAGGTCATGCCGGCCGCCGCCCTTGGCAATCAGCACGGGATCAGAAAAGCGCTTGCGCCCCGCCAGGGCCGCCGCATCCCACTCAGGGTTGCGCTGCTTTTGGTAAAGCGACACGCCGCGCACATGAAGGTTGAAGGCGATCCCAGCGGCGTCAAGTCCCGCAAAATGCGGCGCCACGATGATAAGCGGCCGGTTGCCTTCCACGGTCGTGACGTTTTCCAGCCCCTCAAACTTCACAAGCCGGGAAATCTCCTCGCCCGTGCCCGCCCAGAGCACGCCGTGATCGAGCGCGGCGCGCGCCAGATGCACATAGGTGGCTTTCGCAATCGCCCGGCGCTCGGCTTCCGTTTTTTCCGGAAAGCAAAGCCGCAGGTTTGTCAGCGTCACGCGACGCCGCGCGGGAATCGCGCACCAGAGAAGGCACGCCACGACTTTGGCCATCGGGCGGCGCACAGAAAGCGGCACGTGCGCAAGCGACTTCACCGCGCCAATCCAAAAGCGCGCGAGGATTCGGTTCAGTTTCACGGCGTCTCCTTGGGCGGCTCCGCCGCGCCCTTGGGGCGCTTGTAGCGGTTGTAGTTCCAGATGTACTGCTCGGGCGCTTCGAGAATGGCCCGCTCGATTTCGCGGTTCATCGCCTCGACGTCGGCTTCAATGCCCTGCTTTTCGTCGGGCAGATGCCAGCGCCGCAGATGCACTTCCCAGCCTTTTCCCGGATGACGCACCGTCCAGACAATGAAGAGCGCCGCGTCAAACTGACGCGCCATCTTCATGGGGAAGGTCATCGTGAAGGCGGGACGACCGAAAAACGACGCCCAGACGCCTTCGCCGCGCCCCGGCACCTGGTCCGGCAGGCACCCCAGCGCGCCGCCCGCCTTCATCGCGCGCAGGATCTTTCGCACGCCCGACAAGTCGGCGGGCGCGGGATCCATCCCTTCGCGAAGGCGGCCCGCGGCGACGGTCTTGCGCACGAACTTCTGCTTGGGCTCGCGGTAAAGCACCGTGAAGGCCTTGCCAAAAGGCTTCAGGCACTTTTCGTACACCCAGACGGGACTTGCCTCGTAGCAGCCCACGTGGGGCGTCATGAAGATGAGGCTCTTGCCTTCAGCCACGGCGTCCGCCACGGCCTGCACCGCTGCTTCGTCCTCAGTCGTGTGCGCCATCACGTCGGCGTTGGAGCGCTTCCACACCCAGGCGATCTCCATGGCCTGCATGCCGGCGTGACGGGCCGCCAGAGGCATCACGCGCTCCTCGTCCAAGCCCGCCTGCCGCAGGTTCGTGCGGAGCTTGCGGCGGTACTTGGGCCCGCACCAGAACGCGAGCACCCCCAGAAAGGCGCCCAGGCGATGCAGCGCGGAAAGCGGCAGCCAGCTGAAGATTCTTAAGAGAGCATCCATCGGAAAAAGGGCGGCGCGTTTGTTTCACCACGGCCGCCCGGCATCAAATTGCATCGGTTGAGACGCATTCTAGCGGGAATGGTTCCCGCGCTTTGAGAAAGCCCTTGCCCCCGCCAGCATTCATCTATTGCGCAATTGCCAGTAGAATTTAACGAGACCAGACCGAGAATGCCTCTACACGCTCCAATCGTCTTTAAAGAGAAGCCGCCATGACAACCAGCGACTGCCGTACTTTGCCCGCCCGCACTCGGTGCTGAAGTTTCTGCAGGATCCCCGCGCAGGCCTGAGGAACTACTGGCAAGAAAACGACGAAAAGCCAGCCGCTCTCATCCGCCTTTTAAAAGCCCGTCGCCCAAACACGCCGGCAGCGGGCGCTGCGCCACAGATCGTGCCCGAGGACTGGCTGTCGCAGCCTTGGAGTCTGGCGACGCTCAAGCCGCCGGTTGTCCTCGCGCAAACGGGCTATCTCACGATCAAAAAGAGCGACGGCTCGCTGATGACGCTGGGCTGTCCCAACGAGGAAGCGCGCCAGTCCATGGCCCAGCTCTGCACCGAGATCAGCGCCTTGGCCGATTGAACCCGCGACAGCCGTCCTACATCACGTGGCGCAGCAAGGCGTCCAGCGCAACAGCCAGCACGACGAGCACCGCCAGCGGCACCTTCCGCGCTGCGATGACGACGATCACGAGCGTGATGAGATCCGCGAGGTTCGTCGTCATGAAGACGGGGGCCACCACCGACACCATGACGCAGCCCGGCGCGCAATCCAGGAGCTTTCGCGTCTGCACCGAGAGCACGCGCTTTCTTAAAAAGAGGTAGCCCAAAAGGCGCGACGAATAGGTCGCCGCGCACATGCCGAGGATCGTAAGGAACTCCACCCAGTTCAATTCAAACATAGTCGCTCTCCCCCATGATGAGAAGCCAGGCGACCAGCAGCCCCGCCAGAGACCCCGCGGCCACGCTCACGCCCGAAGACCAGACGAGCGACGAGAGCCCCGCCGCCACCGCGCTCACCACCCACGGCAGACACTTCTTCGCGCCCGGCCACATGGAAGCGAGAATCGAAATGAAGATCACGGGAAAGGCCATGCCGATCCCCCACGCCGAGAGGTCGCCAAAGCCCGAGCCGAGCGCCGCCCCAATCGCAGCGCATCCCCACCAGTTGAGCCACAGCGTCAAGCCCACGCCCATGTAGAACGCGAAGGAAAACGCCTCGGCGTCCTTCAGCCCCGCCTTGCGGCGCTTGGTGATGTCCTGCATCGCCAGCGCCCAGGTCTCGTCACACATGATGAAGAAAACGAGGAGCGCCTTTCTCAAGGGGAGCTTCGTCACATAGGGCGTCAAGGCCGCTGAAAGCATGATGTGGCGGCTGTTGATGAGCCACGTCGTCAACAGAATAGCCAGCACCGGCGGCACCGCCGACCACAGGGCGAGCGCCGCAAATTCCGAGCCGCCCGCAAAGTTGATGCCGCACATCAATCCGATCGCCAGCGGCGACAATCCCGTCTGCGCCCCGGTCGCGCCCAGAATGAGCGCGATCGGAATGAATCCGATCATCATCGGCGTCGCCGCACGAAAGCCCCGGAAGAATTCCGACGAGGCCGTCACTTGGGTTTCGCACCTCATTTTCAAAGCACTCCTTCGGGATGCTCCGGCACGCCGTAGCTCACCATCCCGAGAAAAACCGCCTGCGACTTGCCTGGATTGCGGTAGACGTGTTCCTCCGCCGCCGCAAACCTTAGGGAGTCCCCAGCGTCAAGCAGCGTCGTGACGCCTGCCGCCGTCACCGAAAGCGTCCCTTCGACGAGCATCAGAAACTCCGTGCTGCCCGTCGAGTGTCCCTTTGCCCGACGCTCCGCTCCCGGCTCGGCTTCGCCGCGGTAGACCTCAAAGCGCTTTTCAGCGTCAAACGGAAAAATGGGATAAAAGCGCACGGTCTCATCCGGCCCGGCTTCCTGCGCAAGTTCCGAAGCACGCACCACCTTCACGTCCGCCTCGGGCTCCGCCAGAAAGTCCATGAGCGTCACGCGATAGGCCGCCGCAAGGTTTGCCAGCAGCGCCACCGTCGGATTGGCGGCGCCGTTTTCAATCTGAGAAATCATGCTGCGGGAGATGCCCGCGCGCTGTGCGGCGTCTTCGAGCGTCAAGCGACGCTCGCGCCGCAGACGCCGGGCGTTCGCCGCTACCGCCGCTTCAACATTCGTCATAGTGGATCAAATTCCATTATCTTGAACAGAGAGCGCGCACAATACGCCGCCTCTTCTCAAAATTCAAGCGCTCTGATCCTGAACGCCAGCGAAAAAAAGGCCCGCCTGTCGGAAAAGCAGGCGAGCCGCAAGAGCTGTTGCCAGCTCTGAAGACAAATACAGCTAGGAAACAAAAATCGTTGCGTTAGAGCGCGCTCCCTCTCAACCACTGAATCATGCGATCCACCTCCTCGGGAGTGACGCGATTGCGCTCGCAGTAGTCGGAGAACTCCACGCTGTTGGCGCCCATCTCATGACGAGCGGCCGCGGCGCCCAGCGCTCTCAAGGGCGTCCAGCCCAAGGGGAGCTCGGCGGCGCCCGGATGATCATGACCGCGCATCGCGTACTCATCCGTGTGCCAGTGTCCAACAGCCGTCATCGTCACGTTCTTTTCTCCCGAGAATCGAGCCCTCGCCGCTTGAGCGCGGCCGAAAGCGCCTTCTCTTTTATTCATGTTCAGTCCAAAGACGCGGGCTCCCGCCTTGTGGGGAAAGGACCAGCCCAACGCGTCTTCGTCAGGTGCGAAGGATTTTCCCGCCCCAAGGCGGACTAAACAATGACGCCGTCCGCCGAAAATGAGCAAGGCGTCGATAAGTTTTCAGTGCGGCTCCTCAGTCTTTCTCGAAAAATCAAGGCCCTGAATAGTCCGCTCCAAGCCCGCTAATTTTCAGCACGGGCCATTACTCCTTTCGGCGTACTACCGATCCAGCTCCCAGTGCTTTTCCTTAAGAAACAGCCAAGCCCGCCCAGTAGAATGCTCGTCATTCTTTTTTCACCGTCGGAGTGACGCTCGTGTTCGTTCGGCTGCTGATGCTCTTCGTCGCTGCGGCTGCGCTTTTGGCGCAGGCGCCCGAAGCGCTCGCCTGTCCGGCGCACGAAGCGGGGCGCGCCATGGCGGCCGCGATGGTCCAAACGACGGCCTCAGACTCGGCTGCCGCGCCCCTTTGCCACACGACGGCGTCTCCTTCCACGCCCCGTTGCGCCGCCCAAAGCGCCGCAACGCTCTGCGGCCACTTTCATCTCTGCTGCGTAACGCCGCCGGGGCTGCCCGCGAGCGAAGTCCTTTCGCTGCTCTCGCCGGCGCCCCGCACGGCCGTCACAAGCCGCAGCCCCGCTGACACCGGCATCGCCTCCTCCACAGACACGCCTCCGCCTCGAAGCTGATTGCTGGAGGACTTTCGTCCTCCTTCTCACTCCCCCGAGCGGTCCCGCCCAAGGGACCGTCTCAAGTCAGTCAATTCAGCTTTTTTACGGAGATTCCTCAAATGGGAATGACTCACTACATGGAGCTCATGATGGGCTCCTGGCACTTGCTCGTCCTCTTCATGGCGCTGCCGATGTTTCTCGCCGAATGCTATGTCGTGAGCGAGATCCTTCTTCTCTTGAAGCCTCGTGAAGCCGGCGCGCTCAAAACCTTCAACAAGCTTTCCGCGTACGCTTCCGCCGTTGTCATCGCGGCGCTCTCGCTTTACGCCGCCACGTACTTTGCGGGCGTCAAGGAATGGCGCACCTGGGTGGACGTGACGGCCGCCGTCGCCTATGTGGCGGCGGGACTTCCCTTCCTCTACGTAGGGCTTCTCGAAGCGGGCTTCATCGGCCGCACGAAGAGCGCCCTGCAAAAGGGGCACGCCGCCGTGGCGGCCGTCGTAGCCTACCTCATCCTCTCGCACGCCGCCATGGTCTTCGGGATGTTTGATCCGATGCAGTTTGGCTGGCAGCCCGCGCCGGGCGAAGGCCACCCCATGATGAACCACGACATGGGCGCAATGAATCACGGCGGCCATGAGGGACACGCCATGCCCATCAACCACGGCGCTCCTGAAGGTCACGCCATGCCGATGAATCATGACGGGCACGACCGGAAGGCCATGCCCGCCCCCGAAGGCGGTCATCACTGCGCCGACATGCCGCAGGACCTCTCGGGGCTCGTGATCCCCGAAGGGCATCCGATCCCGGAAGGCTACCATCGCATGCCCGACGGCCGCTTGATGATGCAGCCCGCCGCTGACGGAGCGGACGCTCCCAAGGCGCCGGCGCACCACTGCGGCGGCTAATCCTCCGGCAGAAATGAAAATCGCGCGGACGTTCTCAAGACGCTCCGCGCGATTTTTTGAAGTCGCAGGTTTGCTCAAACGGCTCAGCACTTCGCGGCGTTCAAGGCCACGCGCTTGCCGTCCAGGCCCCAGCGGTCGGCGGCCGCTGCCACGAAGCCTTCCTGCGTCATGGCCTCAATCACCGTCCCCAGCCGCTTCACGAGAGACGGATCACCGAAATTCAAGGGGAAGGCGACCCCTACCTGCACGGCGACGAGCGCCTCATCCAGAATCCGATAGTCGCCCGGCACTTCCTGAATGAAGCGCTTCATCACCGCCTCGTGCCCCGCCGTCGCATCCGCCAGACGCCGGCGCAGCGCCACGAAGGCTTCCGACATCGTGGGGAACGTGAGCATGTTCGCCAGGGCAGGCGCCCCCGGCTCGTTTTTGAGAATGTAGGCCTCGGGCCGCGTGCTTGACTGCACCGCCATCACGCGGCCGTCCAGATCCGACTTCGTGAGGATGCCGCTGTCGCGTCGCGTCACGATCACCTGACGGCTGTAGAGGTACGGCACCCAGAGGTACTCCTTCTCGCGCCCTGTCATCGTGAAGCTGCTCCAGATGCAGTGAACCTTCCCTTCGGCAAAAAGCGTCGCCTTCTGATCCCACGCGATGGGCACGAATTCGGGCTTCAGCTTCAGGCGCCGGCACGCTTCCGTCGCAAGCTCCACGTCAAGCCCCGAAGCCGATCGATCCGCGTTCATGAAGGAGTACGGCGGGTAGTCGCCGTCAATGCCGATTTTCAACACCGGCAGATCCTCAGCATGCAGAAACCAGCCCGCCGAGGCCGGTCCGAAGAGGCCGGGGATGGCGAGCGTCGTCGCAAGAAGCAGTCGTCTGGTTGTCATCTTTCCTTAGTGTCCCGCCAGAGGGCGCAAAAAGTCGGCTCGCCGTCCTTTCTCCAAGAGAAGAGGGGGCGGCG
Source organism: uncultured Oscillospiraceae bacterium (assembly GCA_963587345.1). Taxonomy (GTDB): domain Bacteria; phylum Pseudomonadota; class Gammaproteobacteria; order Burkholderiales; family Burkholderiaceae_F; genus Duodenibacillus. The sequence goes on from CAVACW010000014.1 coordinate 13,635, forward strand.
AGACCTTCCACACAAAAAAGGAGGCTCCGAAAACTTTTTTCAGAGCCAGAGCCAAATTATTTTACGCGAACTTGCTTATCTTTTCCGCCACTTCAATGATCAGAATAACACTCGCCTCTGTGAAAATCCGTAGCGGCATGCCATAATCATAGAGTTTGCGATTTCTCTCCGGCCGAAAACGTCCGGACCATTCCCTTCCTTCATGCTTCGCCGAACGACCCTGCTTGCCGCTCTCCTCGCCGCGCTTTCGACTTCCGTCTGCGCAGCGATTGCTGACGCCGCCGCGGCGGTCGTGCCGCGCGTCCTCAAAATCGGCTACACGCACTACGTTCCATTCGTCTACTACAACGACGACGGGCGTCTTGAAGGCATCGACGTTGAGATCGCCCAAGCCGCCTGCCGGAAACTCGGCTGCACTGCCCGATTCATCCCCATCAACTGGCACGAAAAAAAGCAGCTTCTCAAAGAAAAACGCATCGACTGCATCTGGACGGTCTTCACCAAAGACGGCCGCGAAAACGACTATCAGTGGACTCGTCCCTACCTCGAAAGCCGTCAGATGGTGCTCGTCGCCGCCCACGGCCCCATTAAAACACTGGCCGATCTCACCGACAAGCTCGTCGCCACGACGCACGACAGCAAAGCAGAGAACCTCCTTTTGCGCGACCCCGGCGTCGTGACGCCCAAGGCGATCTACAGCCTCGGCTTCATCACCGAGATCTTCCACAGCCTCGAGTCGGGCTACGTGGACGCCGCCGCGGGACACGAAAGCGCGCTGCAGTTCTTCACCCGCAGCGCCCCCCAGCGCTGGCGCTTTCTCAAGGAGCCGCTGGCAACCGTCAACGTTGCCGTCGCCTTTTCCTTGAACGCGGATCCCGCCCTTTCCGTCGCGCTTTCCGCCGCCCTCCAAGAACTCAATGCGGACGGCACGATCAATGCCATCCTCAAGAAATACGGCCACGCCGAACTCTCGGCGCCTGACGTCCTCAGGAAATGACACCATGGACCAAGAAACCAAGCCTCGTCGTTTTTTAGCCCGCTTCGGCAAAGAGATCTTTCTCTACCCGATCCTCGCCTCTCTGGCCCTTTTTGCCGTCGGCCTCTGGGCCGTCTATCAGGTGAGCCTCACCAACGCCGACGAGACGATTCAGCGCACGCTGCACCGCGTGCGCGAACGCAGCCTCTATTCGCTGCGGTTTGAAGACGCCGACAAGGTGAACAGCCTTGTGCGCCTCATGGACAAGGCGAAAGAACTTTCGCGCCAGATGCAGGACGAGAAGGACCCCGCCGAACTGGTCATCAACCGCTTCCGCCGCGACATGCGCATCGACGGCATCATGCTTCTTGACGAGAACTTGAAGCCCGTCTTTGAAGCCGGCATCCACTACGAGGACTGGAAGGACTTCCTCAATCGAAGCGCCATCGCTGACATCGTGCGCTTTCCCCGCAAAAGCAGCCTTGACCGCGTCAAGATTCAAGGCTCGCTCTTTGACTACGCGGCCGTCGCTCGTCTTGACAAGCCGGGCATTCTCCTCACGGCGATGGCCAACGACTTTGACGAGCGAAAGAGCGGTCTTTTCACGCTGGACATTCTTTTCCCCGATGATGCGTTTCTTTTGGAGAGCGCTGTCTTCATCACCGACGGCAGAACCATCGTTGACACCAACAAGAAGGCGTGGCTCAACTTCCCCGTGAAGGAGTGCCCGCTGTTGAGCTTCACGAACGCCGACTACGTGCGGCCGTCTCTTGTGGAGGCGCACATGGACGGCACCACCTGGTACGGATCGCAGACCCGCGCCCGCGACCTGCACGTCTACGTCTTCTCGCCGCAGAAAAACGTGCTGATGCCCTGCGCGTACTTTGCGGGCTTCATGCTCCTCGTGTACGCCTTCATGCAGGCGGCCATTCTTTTTCTGCGCCTTCATTCGCTGCAGACGCAGTCCGCGGCCGTCGCCGAGCAGCTTCGCACCGTGCAGGCCGTGAGCTCCGTCTTCATCGACTGCCTGCTCGTGTCGCCCGAAGACAACCGCTTGACGATTCTGCGCGGAACGCCGGGCCTCAAAAAGCTGCTCGCGGGCTGCGTCACCAATGACGAAGCCCTCCAACGCATCGCCAAAATGATCCCCGACGAAAAGCAGCGCGCCGACTACCTTGCCTTCCGCGACTCAAAGACCGTCGCCGACCGGCTCGCAAAGAGCCCCTCGGGCTACCTCGAATTCATCTTTGAAACGGTCGGCCCCACGGACGGCCGCCGCTGGCTGAGAGATCTCATCGTGGGCCAGTCCTTTGACGCCTCGGGCCGCGCGACGCGCTACCTTGTGCTCGCGCTCGACGTCACGGACGAAAAAAATCGCGAGTTCAGCTATCAGGCAAAGCTCATCGCCGCCGCGCACGACGCGCAGGCCGCCTCCATTGCAAAAACGAACTTCTTGAGGCACATGAGCCACGACATCCGCACCCCCATCAACGGCATTCTGGGGATGCTGGAGATTGCCGAGCGCCATCCCGACGACGCGGCGCAGCAACAGCACTGCCGCCGCCACATCCGGGAGGCGTCCCTCATTTTGCTCGAGCTCATCAACGACGTGCTTGACTTGAGCAAGCTCGAAAGCCGCCGCATGACCGCGGAAGTGAAGCCCTTCAGCCTCGAGCATCTGTTTGCGGAAACGCAGCCCACGCTCGACGTCTTGAGCAAAAACCGCCATGTCACCCTCTCCATTGTGATGAACACGACGCACAACGACGTCGTGGGCTGCCCCACGCTGCTAAGGCGCGTTCTCATGAACATCATCACGAATGCCGTGAAGTACAACCGCGAAGGCGGCACGGTGGACGTCACCGTGAACGAGACGCCCGCCGAGGAAGCGGGCGCCGCCACCTACGAATTCATCTGCCGCGACACCGGCATCGGCATGAGCGAAGCGTTCCAGAAGGAGGCGTTTACGCCTTTTGCGCAGGAAAACGAGTCGGCCCGCTCGCAGTACGCAGGCACGGGACTGGGGCTCGCGATCGCGCAGCGCATCGTGGAACAGCTCGGGGGCACCATCGCCTTCACGAGCCAAAAGGACGTGGGCACCACCTTTGTGATTCGCATTCCGATGCTGATTTCCAAAACAGCGACGGAAAACCGCGTCGAGGCGGCAGAGTCCGAAAACCACATCGCCTCGAACCTCGCCGGGCTCAAAGTGCTTCTCGCCGAAGACAATGAACTCAATCGTGAAATCGCCATGCTCACCTTGTCCGAAGCGGGGGCTGAGGTGTCCGCTGTCGAAGACGGCGCAGCCGCCCTAGAAGCCTTCCAAAAGAACGCCCCGGGCCGCTTTGACGTGATTCTCATGGACCTCATGATGCCGAAACTCACCGGGCTTGAGGCCACCCGGGCGATCCGCGCGCTGCCGCGCCCGGACGCCGCGACGATTCCCATCGTCGCCATGACCGCCAACGTCTTCACCGACGACGTGAAGGCGACGCAGGACGCGGGTATGAACGCCCATATCGCCAAGCCCTTTAATGCCGCCAACCTCATCGCGGTCCTCGCCCGCCTCGCGGGCAAATCCGCCTGACGCAGCGCGCAGGCGAAAAAAACGGGCGTGCAGTCCATAGCGACTGCCGCCCGATTTTTTTCGTGCGCGGACCGGCCCAACAGGCCCGCCCGCCAGAAAAGCGCCTTCTCAGAGCGCCTTGATCACTTCCACCGCTTCATCGTAAGAAGCCTTCACCGCGTCGTAGAGCGCCATGTCGGTGAGGGGCTCGCGGCCGCGGAGCGCTTCCGTCAAAGCGCTCGACGCCGTGCAGAGGGTGCCGAACCCCAGATTGAGCGCCACGCCCTTCATGGTGTGCGCCGCCCGAAAGGCCTTTTCCCAGTCTTTCGCCGTGACGGCTTCGCTCAAGTCCTTGAACGTGGTGTCGGTGAGAAACTTCACGGCAAAGCGACGAATGAGCGCTTCGCTCGGAATGCGAAGACGCACGTCGCCATAGTCGCCGCCCAGTTTTTTGTACATGTCTTCAAGCGTCATTTTTATTTTCTCTTCTCTTCGTCCGTTGCAGAAACGAGGCTTGCGCCCTGCTGCGCCGGACTCCCTGCAAAAAGGGTTGACAAAAACTCTTCAGCGCACCGACGGGCTTCGTCGGCGTCGCCGTCCGTGGCGGAAACCGGCGCCTCGACCTCCGCGGATGACAATTCGTCCGTCATTTTAGAAAAAACCGCACGCAATGTCTTGCTGCACCCCGAACTTTCCGCTGCGGCCTGTTGCGCGGCGCGCTGCGGCAGGGTTTCGGAAGCGATGGCGTAGGCGTCCGCGAGCTTCAAGGCCTGAAGCGTCGCGTCCTGCGGCGCTTCCACGCCCGCGAGCGTCTTCACCGCTGCTTCAAGCTTTGCGAGAAGGCGTTCGCTGCCGTCAGGCGGCGCAATGGTCGCCAGCGCCTCCAGAAAAAGGGCGGCCTCCGCCTTTCGGCCTTCTGCCGCGTCGCGGCAGGCGAGCTCCGCCAGCGCCCCGGCGGTGCCAGTGAGCTCCGCCTCTCGCTCCTGCACCTCGAGCGACGCGTCCTCGGCTTTCCAGGCGCGCAGCAGCGTCGGCGTCAGCCGGCGCACGATGCGAGCGCGGCGCGTGGCGGCGGGAATGAAGCGCTCGGCCATGAGCCCCGTCGCGCGAAGAATCGCCGTGCGGTAGTGCGCCTGATCGTCCACCACCTGCCTTACGCCCGCAATAAGCGCTTCCTGCTTGGCGTAAAGCATCAGCGTGTTGCGCACGCGCCGCTGCACGACGAGCGTGTCAAAGGGGCGGCTGATGTAGTCGATGGCCCCGAGCTTGTAGGCCTGATGCATCACGAAGGCGGAATTCTCCGCCGAGACGATGATGACTGGCACCGCATGAATGAGGCCGTTCTCCTTCATCAGCTCTAGAAGGCCGATGCCGTCCGTCACCGGCATGATGATGTCCAACAGCATCAGGTCGATGTCGTCCGTCTCGCGCAGAATCTTCAGCGCCTCCGCGCCATTGCCGGCCTCCACGAAGTCGTAGTCGCCCTCGATGAGGCCGATCAAAATCGCGCGATTCATCTCGGAATCGTCCACGACGAGTATCTTCTGCTTCTTCATGATGCAAAAAAGACGCCGCCCTCATGCCGGGCGAAAAAAATCGAAACGATCGATTTTACGGTCCCAACACGCCGCGCGCCAAGTGGTGAGGCGCCTTATTGGGCGGCTTCTGGCTCAAGGTAGAGGGGATAGCTCAAAAGCTTCCACGCGAGCGACTTGAAAAGCTCCTTGTGCTCGTCCTCCCACGTCTTCCCGTGCCAAGCGGCGTAAAGGCGCAGCTCTTCGCCCGTGTCGCGAATGGGCAGCACGCGCACGTTGGGCGGAATCACCGCCTTCACGGGCTCCGGAATGATCGCCACGCCCTGATTGCAGCTCACGTAGCAGATCTTCAGAGCCGTCGTCTCCACTTCGTTTTGCACGCGGGGCTCCAGGCCGTTGCGGCGACAGCACTCCATCACCTGATCCCAGTAGCAGGGGCTCGTCTCCCGGTGAAGCACGATCATCGGCACGTCCAAGAGGTCCGTCCACGCGAGCGACTCCCGCGAGGAGAGCGGATTCAATTCGGACACCGCCACCATGGGACGCATCTGCCGCAGGACCTTGCAGGCGATGTCGGGCGACGTGTAGTCCGCCTTGTAGCTGATCGCGAGGTCAATCTCCTGCCGCAGAAGCTTCTCTTCGGCGTCGCTGGAGAGAATTTCCTTCGTATAGACCGCCGTCTCAGGCGATATTTCCCGCAGCTTTTTCAAAAAAGGCGGCAGGATGGACACCATCGCTTCGTTCACGGCGCCAATCGTGATGAACTCGCGCGTCTCCTCGCGCACCATGCGCAGCGAATGGTCAATCGTTTCGGCGTGCGCCACGAACTTGCGAATGGCCGGAAGCAGGCTCTCTCCCACCGGCGTCACCGAGATGCCGCGCGGCGACCGCTCGATGAGCTTCACGTGCAGGCGGTCTTCGAGCTCGTTGATCTGAGCAATCAAGGGCGACTGCGTCATGAAAAGGCGCTTTGCAGCGCGCGAAAAGCTCTTCTCCTCAGCGAGGATGGAGAACATCAGGTACTGGCGAATCAGGCGATAGTCAAATCGGTTCATTTCGGGGCCGACCGTCTTTTTAAGAGAGAAGTCGCCCGGCTCAGGGCGAAGGAAGGTTTTCCATAACGGGAAATTGTTAATCTATCAGGTTTTTCCCGATCTTTCGACTTTTTTCTTTTCTATTTTTGTCCGCCTTTTCCATGCCGCCAAACGCTTACCGCTGAAAGCCCGACAAAAACGACCTTCGACCTACAAAAAACACCGCAGAAGCCCATGGGCCGCACGGACTACACTTTTTTAGCCTTTCTGCCGCACGGCGTCCGAAAGGCCCTCACAAAAACCATTTTTTAGCGCCTAGCGCGGGAATCCCGCCTGCGCCGCGCTCTGTCAACCATGAAGACATCCATCTCCGCCCTCGGCTGCGCCGCAGCCGCGATGCTCAGCCTCGCCGCCCCCGCTCAGGCGGGCGCCCGCCTTGACGCCATCGAACAGTCCCACGTCCTTCGCGTCGGCACGCCCGGCGACTACCGGCCTTTTGCCATGAAGGAAGGCGACACGTTCGCCGGCCACGACATTGACGTCGTGAAGGCGCTGGCCGCCCAGTTCGGCTGGAAGGTGGAGTTCGTGCAGACATCCTGGAAGGCGATGAAGGATGACCTGCTCGCCAACAAGTTTGACGTCTGCGTGGGCGGCATCACCCGCAACACGACCCGCATTCTCTTTGCGGACTTCCTGCCCGCCTATGCTCCCTTTGGCAAGGTGGCTCTTGTCAACATCAAGTACAAAAACAAGTTCAAGAGCGTGAACGACCTCAATCAGCCCAACGTTCGCGTCATCAAGAACCCGGGCGGCACGAACGAGAAGTTCGTTCTGGAGCACCTCACGAAGGCCAAGGTCTCGACGCACGACAAGAACTACGAGATCCCGGAGCTCATCGCCGCTGGCAAGGGCGACGTGATGATCACGGAAAACGCCGAAGCCAAGCTCTACGCGAAGAAGTTCCCGAAGCAACTCTACGCCGCGTTCCTCGACAAGCCGCTTACGCCAGTGAGCTACATGGGCTTTCTGATGCCCACGGACGACGCGGACTACACGCGGGCCATGAATTTTGCGTGGGATCTTCTCGCCCGCCGCGGCGAGCTCGCAAAGATCGAGAAGCAATGGATGAATTGATTCGCTGATCGGTGAATTTCCCGCCGCCGGCGCCTTCGGACGCCGGCGTTTTTCAATCCACCATACGCCAGGCAACAAACTTTCTTTCGTACCGGGAAAAAACCAATACCGCTCTCATAAGTTTTTTCCCTGTGAGCGTTCCCTCCCCATAACGGCGAGAAACTACCTGCTCTTGCGCCTTTTCAAGCAGCTTGTTCACTGCCGTCTTCTCACGCTGACCTGAGCGCTGCGACCTCAGGTACTTGAACTCAAACACCCAGTGCCGCTGCCCCGCCTCCACCTCGAGGTCACTTCGTCCCAGCGAGTTGTGCACCTCCGCTACCGGCATGAGGCTTGCTCCCATCAGCAGCGTCTGCAAAATGGCCCGGCAACTATCCTCATTCTCAACAGGAAACGATTTGTAGTTCAAATTAGTAAACGCCGCATTAAATAGCGACACTACTTCGTCAAGCGTTCCTGATGCCAGTTTCTTGGGCAGTCCCGCCATGTCGCCAATAACACCCGCCGAATTTTTCAAAGCAATGTCAGCAATGAGTCGGGCCAGCGACTGCGCCACCTCTTCATTGGGGTACCCCAGATAGCACACGCCGTTTTCCGTCACGGAGCGTAGGGTGAGGTAGCCCGCCTGCGCCAGCAGAATAACCGGCGTCATCGTAGCCAGACTTTGCGGCTCTTTGAGATCCGACAAAAGCACGGGAACCGGCGACCAGTAGTCCTGGGTCTGCCCTAAAGAATGGGACTCCACATACTTTCGCAAGAGCAGAGGCTGTCCGCTGCTCGTGTACCAGTAATTCTCGAAGCAATACTTCTGCGCCTTGAAGAAGCTCAACACCGACCACGGATTGAACACCCGCTGCCGCCCCGTTTCTTCAAAAACATAGCCGTCGTACCACCATTCCAGCTTCTTTAGCAAAGCTTCTCGACTCAGGTTCAGCGCCTTTGCCGCCTGATCAAGATAACTGCCGAAATACGTCTCTATCTCGTCTTTTGACCACCCCAGCAGCGTCCCGTAAGCTGGATCAAACGAAATGTCCGTGATGAAATTCCCAGTGGAAAAAAGATCTGTATTCTGGAATTTTGTCACGCCCGTCAAAAACAAAAAGCGGAGCCTGCCGCTCACTTCCTTGAGCAGGGAGTAAAACGACTGACAACGATTGAGAATGGTAGTAAACAGCTTCGGACGATCCAATGTCGCCACCAGCGGCGCATCGTACTCATCCACCAGAATCACCAGACTCTTCACTGGAAGCGCCCTCAGCCAGTTTCGCAGCTGCGATTCAAAGCGAAGCACGTTGCTCGCGTCGTAATTGAAACCCACGCGAACAAACTCCCCCAAAAGGCAGTCTTCAAATCGCCGGTCAAACTCCTCTGCCGTCTCGACATCTCTGAGCCTTGAAAAATCAAGATGCACCACCGGATACGTTCGATCGGTCCAGCTCTTTTCAATCGCCAGACCTTTGAAGTCCCGAAGTCCGTATGCAAACAACGACTCTAGCGTGCTCACCAGCAGGCTTTTTCCAAAGCGGCGGGGACGCGTCAGACAAAAGAAACTCTTCTGCCGGGCAAGCGAAGCGATCTGAACGGTCTTGTCCACATAGATGCGACCTTCATCACGAAGCGCATCAAACATCGCCTCACTCCAAGGCAGTGCCTCAACGTCTGCTGTTGCCAAAGCTTCAGTCATCTGCTTATCCTCGCCATCTCTGAAAAGACGAATTTTCCCCTCAAATCTGGGTTCTTTCTATTCGACAGAAGTGTTCGCCTGTTTTGACGTCGTAGTTCACGCCCACCAGCACGGCTTCACCTGAAAGCCCTTGCTGGCGAAGGAAGTTGACATAGTTTTTTTCTTTGATTTGCGCAACGGCCTCCTCGGCCGTCTTGCCCCACTTCAACTCAACCACAAGCGGCGGCTTGGGCGAAGCCTTGTAGGGAAGGAAACACAAGTCCACATAGCCACGACCGCCAGCGATTTCTTCAAACCGTCGGTAATGATCCACAGCCGAGAGAAACGCCATGACAACGACGGAACGCAATGCTTGCTCATTGTTGTAGAACGTCGGCGCGGTGCCAGCGTTGTGCGCCTCGCCAATAAGGTAGCCCGCTTCAGCCTCATCACCATTCAAGACGGCTTTTAACAGCTTGTCCGAGAGATCGATGGCTTTCACGAGCTCCCGACGGGAGCCCTTTTTCATCGTACGAATGAACTCTTGTCGAATTTCCTCATTAGGGATGTATGCCTGACTAGCTTTCGAGTCATAACCAAGGTACCCCAGATGAATGAGCAGCGTTAAAACATCATCACGGTCGTTGATGGTCGAGAGGTCATTTTCAAAATTGACCACGTCCACTTTCTGCCGCACGCCGCCAAGCATATCCGTAACAGCATCCAGCAAGCCATCAAAATTGAGCTCAATGTATGTCTTGAGCGACTCGTAGGATGCCGTGGCTGTCCAATAAGAAGCACATTCCCGAAACTCAATGGCATCCACCACAGACCGAGGGTTGTAGACATGGCCGACCCCGACAAAGTGGTACCCGTCATACCAACGGCGCATTTCATTGAAATCCAGGCTGCGCTCTTCGCACAGCCCCTTGACTTCCTTCTCCGTAAAGCCAATGAATTCCCCCAATTCCCCAGGCTTCACCATCGTGTACTCCGCGAAGTCGGTGAGAGCTGATTGCGTGCCGTACTTTTTGATCGGCAGGATGCCCGTCATATAGCATCCTTGCAGATACTGCTGGACATCGCTTCCTTTGAAAAGCCCTCGAAGGAAATCAATATATTTCTTCTGAAGTCTTTTATTATTTTCGGCTTCTCTGAAAAGGGCATCCCACTCATCAATAATGACAAAAAACTTGCGTCCAGTCTTCAGGCTGATGGCAACCAAACGCTCATTAAGCGGCATCGTTTTATGAGGTGCAACATCAGGAAACTCTTCCAACAGTTCATCCGTCGTACGCTGTTCTATAACAGAAATGATTCGATTTATATCATCAGGGCAATAAGACAAAAACTTGACAATATCCCAAAAAATCACGTCATACCCATTCATATGCCGACGGTATTCAGCAATTTTTCGCTCCCGCACCTGCAACGGATCCGTTGAGGGCGGATTGGCCACCGCCAGCTTGTCAAAGAGCGCAGACGAATCGATTCCCCGAGAGTAATAGGCAGACAGCATCATCGCAGCATACGTCTTTCCAAAACGCCGCGGACGCGTGCTGCAGACAAGATTCTTCGCCGTTCCAAGTCGACTGTTCATAACAGCAATTAGTTCTGACTTGTCGACGTAGATGTCGTTGTTGAGAACAGCGGCAAAGCCAGCGCTCCCCGGATTGAGAAAATGTCCCATGACAAATTCCTGAAACTATGGCCTTTAGCGATGAAGATACGAATAATTTTACCTTGCCTTCCTCGTCTCCGATCGTGTTGGCGCAAACCGATATTGCCGCAGACCACCACTGCCAGCATGTCACTGTTTTTTGCCTGCCTACCGCCTGGGCTGCATCTGTAATTTTTTTACAGCAACCGGTTTTTCAACTAAACTTTCCAGAGAACATTCCACAAGGGACCTCCATGCTGAAACGTGTTGTCATCAATAATTTCAAGCAATTCCGCTCTCTCGACATCGATTTCAGCGACGTGAGAAGCTACGGCTATTCCCTCGCCTGCCTCACTGCGACCGAAACGCCTCTGGTGAAAACGGCTCTGGTCTATGGCCGCAACGCCTCGGGCAAAACCAATCTAGGCCTTGCGCTCTTTGACATTGTTCAGCACCTGACGGACCGCTTCCGCCTTCCCGAGTTCTACAACCTCTACCTCAACGCCGACCACCCGACGGAACCAGCTTGCTTTGACTACACCTTCACGTTGAAGTCAGGCGAGGTGCGCTATACCTATGAAAAACTGACTCCCGCTCAACTCGTCAGCGAGTCTTTGCGCATCAACGACCATCTTGTTTTTTCGTGGAATCAACGCACTGGCCAATCGGACTTTTCGCATCTTGGCGAATTTGGCTTTGAACGACTGAACTGGGTCTTTCGCGACGGCCGTCTCTCGTTTCTTCGCTACATCGCCAACAATTCCGTCCTTGCCGACAACTCCCCCATCAAAGAGCTGATGGATTTTGTTGGCGCCATGCTCTGGTTCCGCCGCATGGACAATGACAACAACTTCATAGACCTTCGAACAACAACTGAAAATTTGGACAGTTTTTTGATTGAAAAGAACCTCATCTCAGATTTCGAAGCCTTCCTCAACGCTCGCGATGTGCCAGAAAAGCTTGAAGTGGTCGAAAATCCCGACGGTAGCAAAGGCCTCTACTTCCGTCACAAGCGCCGTCTGCCATTTTTTTCCGCTGCTTCCAGCGGCACGCTTGCTCTGGCGGTTCTCTTTTACAGGATGCAGTCATTCCGAGCCGCGAGTTTCGTCTTTATGGACGAATTTGACGCCTCCTACCACTTCAAAGCTGCCGAATCCGTATTCCGCATTGCCCGAGAGCTTCCTATTCAATCCATGCTCACGACGAACAACACCCATCTGCTCCAGACAGACATAACGAGGCCCGACTGTTGCTTTGTCATCTCTGACGGGGCACTCACCTCATTTTCCAACAGCACCGACCGCGAGATCCGAGAAGGCAACAACCTTGAAAAACTCTTTCGAAGCGGAGAATTCGATAGGCGAGCGGCCTGATCCCCCAAGCATCAAAGTCCACAAAATCGAAAAAAGTTGATTCGTTTCAAATTATCCAATCTTCGCCTTCAAGTCCTCCTGTCCAATCTTTCATCGACGCTGGCAACAAAGCTGCCCTGCGTCAGTCACCTGCATAGTACTTTCCCGTGAAAATCCTCCACACCTCCGACTGGCACCTCGGGCGCCTGCTCATGAACGAACGGCGCGACGCCGTCTTCGCCCGCTTTCTCGACTGGCTCATCGACACGATGAAGCGCGAAGCCTGCGACGCGCTTCTCATTTCGGGCGATGTCTTTGACACCACCGTCCCCGGCACCGCCGCGCAGACGCTCTACTACTCGTTTCTCGCACGACTGCGCAGCGAAACGCCCTGCCGCGCCGTCGTCGTGACGGGCGGCAACCATGACAGCCCGATGCTCCTGAACGCCCCCAAGGCGGTTCTCTCGGCGCTCAGCGTCTCCGTGATCGGCCGCGCCACCCCCGATCCCGCCGACGAAGTGGTGCTCCTCACCCACGCTGACGGCACGCCCGGCGCCGTGGTCTGCGCCGTGCCGTTTCTGCGGGAAAGCGACCTTCACACGCTCACGGACGAAGACACGCAGCGCGACCGGCGCGTGCGCCTCATTGAAGCCGTGGAAAAGCACTACCGCGCCGTCACGGACGCCGCCCTCAGCCGCCATCCCGAAATTCGCGAAGCGATTCCCCTCATTGCAATGGGACACCTCTTTGCCGCGGGCGGCACGACGGGCACGGCCGAGCGCGAGCTCTACGTCGGGTCGCTCGCGGACGTGCCAGACAGCATCTTTCCCGCCGAAATCGACTACCTCGCCCTCGGGCACCTTCACAAGCCGCAGGTCGTTGCGAAGAACCCGGCGCACCGCTACTCAGGTTCGCCCATGGCGCTCGACTTTTCAGAAAGCGCCTCCCGGCACGTCGTGAATCTCGTGACGTTTGACGGCAAGACGCCCGCCGTCACCGAACTCGCCGTTCCTGCTTTCGACCGGCTCGTTCAGATCGAAGGCGACGCCGAGACGATTCTGGAAAAGGTGAAGGAAGCCGCCGCCGATCCGACGCCGGGCTTTCTCTGCGTGGAGCACACCGGCACGTCTTCGGCGCCCGAGCTGGTCAGAACCGTCACCGACCTTCTTGCCACAAGCGCCCTGAAGCTGCTGCGCCTCACGGATCGCGCCATCCGCCGCACGACGCTGTCGCGCCGGGAGCACGCCGAGAGCGTTGAAGCGCTCACGCCTGAAAGCGCCTTCGACCTTTGCCTGGAAAAGTCCGACATCAAGGGCGAAGAAGCCGACCGGCTTCGCGTCGCCTACCGCACCATCCTCGAAGAGCTCGCCACCCGCGAAGCGGAGTAACCGTCATGCGCATTGAATCCATCCGTTTCAAAAACCTCAATTCCCTCAAAGGCGAATGGGCGATCGACCTCACCCACGACGCCTACGCGCAAACCGGACTCTTTGCGATCACGGGCCCCACGGGCGCGGGAAAGACCACGATCCTTGACGCCATCGCCATGGCGCTCTACGGCGAAACGCCGCGCCTGTCCACCGTGAGCAAGAGTGAAAACGAACTCATGACGCGCGGCACGGGCGACGCCATGGCCGAGATCACGTTCAGCGCCGGCGGCCGGCGCTGCCGCGCCCGATGGGCGCAGCGCAGAGCCTACGGAAAGGAAAACGGCCAGCTGCAACCCCCGCAGGTGGAGCTCTGGGAAGAAACGGCCGACGGAAAGTGGCAGGGCCTTGCGGACCAAAAGCGCACCTTCGACGCTGAAATCCTCCGCCTCACGGGCATGAACTTTGAGCAGTTCCAGCGCACGATGCTTCTGGCGCAAGGGAACTTCGCCGCCTTCTTGAAGGCGGAAAGCGACGACCGCGCCGCGATGCTCGAACACATCACCGGCACCGAGATCTACACCGAGATTTCCAAAGCCGTGCACGAGCGGCACGCTGCCGAAAAGGCCGCGCTCGATGAACTCCAAACGACACTCGCCGCCTCGGGCACGATGGCGCCGGAAGAGCGGCAGGCCGTGGAAGCCGAAGCCCGGGCGAAGTCCCATGAGGCTGAGCAGCTGGCCAAAGACCACGAAGCGTTCAAGGCCGTCCTCACGCAGCACGAACGGCACGCGGCGCTTGCCCAAAAGCTTGCCGCCAACGCGTCCGACATCGCCCGCACCGAAGCCGAGCAAATCGAGCAGGCGCCGCTTGCGGCAAAGCTTGAAGCCGCCCGCCGCGCGCAGACGCTCCTAGCGGACGCCGAACCCGTGAAGGCCGCCCGCCGCGCCGTCGCGGAGCGTGAAAAAGAAGCCCCCGTGCTCGCCGCCCGAAAAAAGAACGCGCAGGCCGCCGTTGTCGCCGCCCAAGCGATGCTTTCTGCCAGCACGAAAAAGAAGGAGGCCGCCCAGACGGCCTATGAAGCGCTGCTGCAGCTGACGCCGAAGGTGCGAGCGCTCGACCGCGAGCTCCCGCAGCTCGCGGTGGACGCCAAAAAGAAGGCGGACGCTACCGCCGAAGCGGAATCGCTCGCCAAAAAACTCGCGACTGACCTCCAAGCGAACGCGGCCAACCGCGCCAACGTGAAGGCCAGCCTCGCTGCGCTTCAGGCCGCGCAGGAAAAAGCTAAAGGCGACACCGCCATTGCCGACGCGCTGCCTGCCGTGTCCGCTACGCTAGTGACGTGGGAGTCAGCCGCCTCGGGAGCCGCCGCGGCTCAAGAGAAGCTCGCCGCCCTGCAAAAGAAACTCGCCGCCTCCCAAAAAGCGATGACGACGATCGCCCCGGACATCGACAAAGCCACGGCCGCTCGCGACGCCGCCCAGACGGCGCTCAACGCGGCGCTTGCCAAGCGAGCCGAAGCCCTCGCGGGCGACGCCACGGCCGACCTGCAGACAAAAGCCTCCGAGTTCACTGCGCGCGAAGCCGCCCTGACAACGCTCCTTGCTGACGCCAAAACGCTCGCCGAAACCCAGACCAAAATTGCCGCTGACCGCCAGACGCTTGCTAAAGAAGCCGCCCGGCAAGCGGCGCTTGAAGCGCAAAAGAAGCACGCCGACGAAGCGATTGACCTCTGCTCCAGCACGCAGGAGACGCTGCAGCGGCAGATTGAGGCACTCACCGAAATCGAAAAGCTCGCTGCGCTGCGCGCATCGCTTCAAGACGGCAGCCCCTGCCCCTTATGCGGCGCCCTGCACCATCCCTTCACCGAACATCGTCCCGACACGGACGTGACGGGGCCCGCGGCTCGTCTGAAGGAAGAAAAAGCCAAGGGCAAGGCGCTCGCCAAGACCGTCAAGACAGTCACGGAGGCGCTTTCTGACGCCGCGGCGCAAGTGAAGACCCTCGCCGCCGCCATCGCTGTCGCGGAGCCTGCGGCGCAGAAAGCGGCCGCGGACCTTGCCGCTCGCGCCCAAGCGCTGGCGCTTTCCGCCGACCACTTTGCGGACGCCGCAGAAGCCGAGCGGCAGAAGGCAGCGGAGCAAGCCGCCCAGCTTCGAAAGCGGCTTGCCGACGCAGCCGCCGCGCAGGACGAAGCCGCCCAGCACCAAAACACGCTCAATGCCGCCGAAGGCAAGCTGCAGACGCTCACCCATCGCCGCACAACGCTTGCCGCCCAGCAAGACGCCGCCCAAGAGGAAGCCGCCGAAGCGACCCGAAGCCTCACGGAGGCCCAAGGCGCGCTTGCCAAGGCTGCCGCAGACTTTGCGGAGTGCACCGCCCCCTTCGGCGCCCCCGCTTCCACCGTCGCCGCGGCCAAAAATCGGGCGGACGACCTCGCCCGCCGCGCCAAGACGTTTGCTCAAAATGCCGACGCCCTGCGCCGCCTGACAGCGGACGACCAGCTGCTCACCGAAACCGCCCGGCAACTCGCAGCACGCCAAGCCGACGCCGACAAAACAGTCTCCTGCGCCCGCGCCGACGCCAAAGCGGCTCAAGCCGCGCTTCAGGAGAAGACCGCCCAACGCCAGACCCTCTTTGGCGACAAGTCGCCCGACGCTGAAGAGGCGGCCGCCCGAGGCGCCCGCGCGAGGACAGACGACGACTTTCTTAAAGCGCAAGCCGCGGAACAAGCCGCCCGCCAGACGCTCACGCTCGACGAAGGTCTTGTGGCGCGCAACGCCGAAGAAACCGCCGCCGCCCGACGGGCGCTTGAAGCCGCGGAGCCCGTCTGGGCTGCGGCGCTGCAAGCCAAGGGCTTTGCCGACGAAGCCGCGTGGCAGGCCGCCGTCATGACGCCCGACGCAATAGCTGACGCAGAAAAGCAGCTCAAGACCACCGCGGACCGTCTCAACGGCTTGCAGGAGGTGCGCAAAACGCTCACGCAGGAAAAGGACGCCATCGCTCAGAAACTGCAAGACGCCGAGTCCGCCGATGTTCTGAAAGCTCGCGCCTCCGACGTCGCGCGGGCGCGCTCGGAAGCCGACAAGGCGGCGGGCGCCTGCGCCCAACGCTTGAAGCACGACGACGAAGTGCGGCGCAAAAACGAGGCGCTCTCACAAAAGATTGACCGCCAGACTGACACGACCAACCTCTGGGCAAAGCTCAAGAATCTCATCGGCTCCGCCGACGGCAAGAAATATCGCGAATTCGTGCAGGGGCTCACGTTCGGACACCTCATTGATCTTGCCAACGAGTCGCTCGTGAAGCTCACGGACCGCTACACCCTCAAAGCCGACGAAACGTCCCCCCTCACGCTCAACGTGCAGGACCACTACCGCGCGGGATGCACTCGCTCGGCGAAAAATCTTTCGGGCGGCGAATCCTTCATCGTGAGCCTCGCGCTCGCGCTGGGACTCTCGCGCCTTTCCGGGCGCAACGTGCACGTCGATTCGCTCTTTCTTGACGAAGGGTTCGGGACGCTCGACGAAGAGGCGCTTGATACGGCGCTCTCCGTTCTTGCAAGCCTCAACAGCGAAGGCAAGCTCATCGGCATCATTTCCCACGTGGGGCAGATCAAGGAGCGCATCCCGGCGCGCATCGAGGTGACGCCGCAGTCGGGCGGCGTGAGCACCTTGGCCGGCCCCGGCGTCACGGCAAAGTGAGGCCCGTCTGACGGCAGCCGCTCGGCTGTCGTCAGCGGCGTCCCTGCCGCAGCTTCTCCATCGCCCGCCTGCCGTACGTGATGATGTTCCAGCCGTTGTACCAGCAGGTCATGCGCACGGCGACGATGAAGGCCGTCGCCCCGAGCAGCGCCCAGAATTCCGGCACGTCCAGCGTGTTCATCAAAATGTAGAGCCAGGCCCCGGCAAACGCCGACGACGCGTAAGGCTGCTCGTCCGAGAGCACCATGGGAATCTGGTTCAGAAACACGTCTCGAAGCATGCCGCCGAAGACGCCGGTGCAGACGCCCAGCATGGCGGAGGGCAACGGCGGAACGCCTGCTGAAAGCGCAAGCGACGTGCCGCCCGCCGAAAAAAATCCCAGCCCCACGGCGTCCGACCAAATAAAGAGCGTGTGAAGCGACTTCGCCTTGAAGCGATGGATGATGCTTGGGGCAAAGAGCGCCATGAGAAGCGTCACCCAAATGTACTCTTCGTTGGCAATCCAGTACATGGGGCGGTTGTCGATGATGAGGTCGCGCAGGATGCCGCCCCCGAAGGCTGTCGTGAACGCCATGACGAAGACGCCGACCGGGTCAACCTTCTTTCCTTCCGCGGCGAGAATGCCCGCAAGCGCAAAGGCGACGATGCCAACAAAGTCGGTGAAAAAGAGCAGCGTGGACTGCATAAGGGGCACCTCATCACGGATAACCAGCGGCTGAAATCGTAGCGATTTTCTCATGGGTTCCCCCTAAGCACTCCACTCTAGGCCGTCATCTCTGCGCCGCCAAGGCTTGTTTCGTTGCCAACAAAAACTTCAAATTCCACAATAAATGCGCCGGCGTCCGTACAATCGGCCTCATCCTCCTTCCCGCTAGCCTTTCTCACTTCGCCCGCTCCCGAAGCCGCTCCCCTTGTCGTGCTCCTGCAGTCAGGCCTTCTCACGCTGCGGCGCCGGCTGCGAAATGCCTTTCTCGTCGGCTGCGCCAATGACAGCGCCAGAAAGCAATTGGCGCAGCTCCCGAAAGAACTGCGCCAGAAGGAAAGCCTCGACTGACGAACAGCCGGCCTACTTCGCCGCCTCGCCTTCGGGCACCACGATCCACTTTTCCAGAATGCGCGCCAGCGTCGGAATGTCCAAAGGCTTGGCGACGTGCTCGTTCATCCCCACGGTGCGCGCCGACTGCACATCTTCGGCGAAGGCATTGGCGGTCATGGCAATGATGGGCACGCTCTTGCAGTAGCTGCGGCTCATGCTGCGGATGGCACGGGTCGCGTCATACCCGTTCATCTGCGGCATCTGAATGTCCATGAAGACGAGGTCATAGTAGCCGTCCTCACAGGAGGCGAGCCGGTCCACAGCATCGCACCCGTCTCCCACGCACTCCACGGCGAGGTTCGCCATTTCCAGGATTTCCTTGGCGATGACGGCATTGAGCTCGTTGTCTTCGACGAGCAGCACGCGGCGCCCCGTGAGGTTCAAGTGCTTCAGGGGCAAAACGCCCTCGCCCCCCGGCGCCTCCGCCGGGTCGCCCAACAGCGAATTGAAGGTCTTCGCAAGGCGCGACCGGAAGAGAGGCTTGCTAATGAAGGCGTCCACGCCCGCGGCGCGCGCCTCCTGCTCGATTTCCGACCAGTCGTAGGCGGAAATGATGATGATCGGCACCTGCTTGCCCACGCGCTGGCGAATGGCGCGAGCGGTGGCGATGCCGTCCATGTCAGGCATCTTCCAATCGATGATGCAGGCAAAGAAGTCGCGTTTTTGCTCGTGATGCAGCGACACCATGTCCACCGCCTCGCGGCCCCCAGTGACGCCCACGGTCTTCATGCCGAAGCCGTCCAGCATGCTGCAGCAGGACTCAAGGCTCAGGGGATCGTCGTCGGCGACAAGAACGTCCAGGTTCACGAACTTCTCGTAGGAGACCGTCTCCACGTCCTGCAGCTTCAGGTACACGGTCACCGTAAAGCGGGAACCCACGTTCAAGCGGCTCTCCACCTGAATGTCGCCTCCCATGCGGCGCACGATGTTGCGCGAGATCGTCATGCCGAGCCCCGTGCCCTGCGTGCGCTCGACGCGGACGTCCTTGGCGCGAGTGAACGGTTCAAAGATCTTCGCCACGTACTCCTGGCTCATGCCGATGCCGTTGTCCTCGAACACGAATTCGTAGCACCCCACCTTCGACTGGTTCGATGGCTTTTCGGAAATCGTGAGGTTGATGCAGCCGCCTTCGGGCGTGTACTTCACGGCGTTGGACAAGAGGTTCACAAAGACCTGCTGGATGCGCAGGCTGTCGCCCACCACCTTCTCGTGAGTCAGGTTGCTGATGTTCACGACGAGGTCATGGCGCTTTGCGCGGATCTGCGGCCTCATCATCACGAGGAGGTTGTCCACGAGCTCAGACAAGTTGAACTTGTCTTCGGTGAGGTCGATCCGCCCCGACTCAATCTTGCTCATGTCGAGCACTTCGTTGATGAGCGAGAGAAGGTGCTTGCTCGCGCCGGTGATCTTTTTCAAGCTGTCTCTGACGCGATCCGGATTGTCCACGTGCGCGGCGGCGATCGCCGTCATGCCGATGATGCCGTTCATCGGCGTGCGGATGTCATGGCTGATGACGGACAGGAAGTCGCTCTTGGCGCGGTTGGCGTGCTCGGCGGCGGCGAGCGCATCGCGAAGCACCTGGCTTTGCGCAAATTCCCGCGCCTTCTCGTCGTGAATGGTGCGCGTCGCATAGAAGACGTGCGTGAGCTTTCCGTCGGCGTCTCGGTCGCCCGCGATGAACATCGCTTCCGACCATCCCTTGTTGCGGTCGATGAACTGATGGCTCACCGAATTTTTCTCCGAGAGGCGCTCGTCCAACGTCGCCAAATTCACGAACTCCAGCATCTCGTCCGTGAACGCGGGCTCCATCAAGTCGCGGCAAACGAGGTTCAGCATGTTCTGCGCGTCAGCGCCAAAGCCTCCGGCATGACGGATCGACTCCGTGCTCGTGATCTCCGTGGAGGAGTGGTCCTTCAGGTTGATGTAGTAGGTGGAGTAGTAGAGCTTCGCCATCGAGAGAATGATCCCCTGGCGATAGTCCTGATCCTGAATCTGCTCGCGGATGTCGTCCAGCATGCAGGCGCAGTAGCCACGCACGCCCGCGGGCCACACGCGAACATGCAGGAACTGGCCGATCTCCGCGGAGATGTCCTCGAACTCGCACTCCTTTCCTTCGTAGGCGGCGTCGTAGTAAGGCGCCAGCCACTTGCGGTCGCCCGAGGGGAAAATGTCAAAAAACCGGTGCCCGACAAGCTTTTCGCGCGGCAGTCCCTCAAGGCGCGCCAGTGCGTCGTTGCAGTACGCGAACGTCCAGTCCACCGGAGCGCCGTCCTCGTTCAATTCCACGCGGATGACGCAAAAAGGCGTGCGGCTGCCGTCGAACATGCGCACGGAAAAATCGGTAATGAGTTCGGAATCCATCTTCACCAACCTGACATTGGCCAGAAGCGCCGCCATCAACGCGCCGCCCCGGCCTGCGGGCGTTTTCGATCGCCCTTGCTTTTCAAAAATCGGGTTCTGCCGCCAGCTTTGAAGCAGCCTCGCCAAGGCCGCCATCCTTTGCAACAGCAAATCTTTTGATTTTAGATGGTTTATGTCACAAAACAGAAAGACAGACCTCGGGTTTTCCCTGATTCCACAACAAAACCTTGACCCAGGTCACGCGCCAGAAGCGCTCTCCCATCGGCCGCTTGCCCGCACTCAGAGCTCGAGCGCCTTCTTCACCACAAAGCACGCCTTTCCGCAAAAAGCGAGACCAAACGCCC
>CAVACW010000015.1:0-34004 GCA_963587345.1 uncultured Oscillospiraceae bacterium
TCAAAGACGTTTTGCAGATGCTATGTAAAATAACCGCGTCGAAAATAGATAACCAGTGGCAAATGGCACCTATAAAGAAGTCTGTACAAAACTTCCTGAATTTATTCGATTTTGCGCCAAGTGCAGAAAAAATGAATGAACTACTCGCGGCTCAGGCTACTACTGTGTCGTAGCGTACCTAAGCCACTAGCGATACAGCTCAAACCCGCACGCTGACTACTGGCGCGCCGCCCTCGCCATGGCGCGCCTCTGGACCGACGCCGTCAATCGCCACGGCGGCCGCGCCCGCGTGGTGGAGCTTCCTGACGTAGGAATTCACGGCAACTCGCACTTTCCGTTTGCGGAAAAGAACAACGCCGACGTCGCGCGAGTGCTCGCCGAGTGGCTCCACGAAGAAAAGCTCGACGCGAAGTCCGCCACCCGCTAGAAGTCCCTACCGCCTTTGACCGGCGGCAGACCGGCCGCGCCATCCCCCTCAAGCGCTCTGCCTGCCGCCGGCTTTTTCCCACTAAAAAGCCGGCCCTCCCATCGCAAGGAGAAGCCGGCTTTTGGCTGATCACGCTTGGAATCGAACTACGCGTTCTTTTCAAGCCAGCTCAAGGCCGTGAGGCAGTGCATCATCGCGCCCTTCACGAGGGCCGACTCGTCCACCCGATAGTGGCAGGAGTGCTGCGGCCAGACGGCGCCGCATTCTTTGCTGCCAACCCCCAGCAATGCAAAGCACCCGGGAATCTTCTCGAGATAGTAGGCGAAGTCTTCGCCGCCCATCGTGACGGGGTAGTGCGCATCCCAGTCGTCGCCAAAGATCGCCTTTGCGGCGCCCTGGGCGTACGGCACGATCGCCGGATCGTTGATCGTCGGGGGCACAAGGTCCGTGTAGGTGACCTTTGCTTCGGCGCGGAAGGCGGCGGCGGTGTTTTCCGCCACGCGCGTGATCATTTCCGGGAACGCCTTGCGGATCGCCGGATTGAAGCACCGCGTCGTGCCTTCCATGCGGGCCGTCCCCGACACCACGTTCCAGCGCGAGCCCGAGGTCACCGTCCCCACCGTCACGACGGCCGTTTCGGTGGGGGCCACTTCGCGGCTCACAATGGACTGCAGGTTCTGGATCACGGCAGCAGCGACTACCGTCGCATCCACGCACTTGTCGGGCTGCGCGCCATGGCCGCTCTTGCCGATGATGTCGATCGCGAACGTGTCGCCCGAAGCCATGCGGGGGCCCGCGTCCACGGACACCTTGCCCGCGGGCGCGTCGCTCCAGACATGGATGCCAAAGCAAGCGGAGACGCCATCCAAGACCCCCTCTTCAATCATGGCCTTCGCGCCCTGCGCCGTTTCCTCCGCTGGCTGGAAGATGACGCGCACGGTGCCATGGATGAGATGGCGCATTTCGGAAAGCATCTTCGCAGCGGCCAACATCGTCGAAATGTGGCAGTCGTGCCCGCAGGCGTGCATCACGCCCGGGTTCTGGCTCGCAAACGGCAACCCCGTGTCCTCCGTCACCGTGAGGGCGTCGATGTCCGCACGGATCATGAAGGTCTTGCCGGGCTTGTCGCCCTTCACGTCGCAGATGATGCCGATGCCGGCGCCGCAATGGCGCCATTCAAGGCCCATCTTCGTCAACTCTTCGCCGATGCGGCGGCTCGTCTCCACTTCCTTCATGCTCACCTCGGGGTGAGCATGAAACCAGCGGCGCATTTCAATCAGATACGGCTCAGCGCGCTGGGCCGCTTCCTTGATCTCATTGATCATTTTCTACAACTGTCCTATTAAAGCATCTGGGCGAAGATGCCGGCGATGAAGACCGAGGTGATCGTCACCGTCACGAACCCGCCGACAATCATCGACGGGAACATCTTGCTCATGAGGAAAGCGTACTCGTTTTCATCCGAGGTGAGCCCCTTGCAGGTGTTGATCGTGATGATCTGGTCAAACGGGAAGCCGTAGAGCGCGGTAAGGCCGTTGGCAAACGCAAGGTAGAAGCTCATGTGAAGGATCTTCGCGATGATCCACGCAAAAACCGCCATGCCGATCACGCCCACCACGATCAAAACGATCATCGGAGTGATGATGTCCGCAAGCATCTGCGGCGTGCAGTCCTTCAAGCCTTCGAACACGAACATGATCAAGGCGTACATCATGATGTTGAAGGAGTTGGACTTCACGAGCGAGTTGGAATCCAAGAAGCCCAGGCGGCAGAAAATGACACCCAGCACCAGCGCCCAGATGGCGCCCGAGATGCCGGTAACTGGCCCCAGCATGGAAGCAATCCAGGCCACGACGCCCAGCTTCATGAGGATCATGAAGGGGCTGTTGAACTTGTCAGGGATCTGCAGCGGGAGGCGATGACCAGCGCCTTCGCTGTTCGAAGGCGCCGCCATCACGGAGCCCACGGCGGCGAGCTCTTCAGCCGACACCTTGATTTTCCCCGAGCGATAGTCAGCGAGAAGCTTCTCGCCTTCCTTTCTCAAGCAAATGGCCGTCAGCGGGTAGCCCGCAAAGCCCTGCACGCAGTACATGGCGATCGCGAAGACAGAAGCCACGGTCAGGCCCGCCTGCAACGCCGCCTTCTGCATCATGGTC
The DNA here is from genome assembly GCA_963587345.1 of uncultured Oscillospiraceae bacterium. Classification (GTDB taxonomy): domain Bacteria; phylum Pseudomonadota; class Gammaproteobacteria; order Burkholderiales; family Burkholderiaceae_F; genus Duodenibacillus. The sequence continues at coordinate 2,584 of CAVACW010000015.1, forward strand.
GCGGCGACGATGCCGCCCGTCAACGGCGGCAGACCAGCGATCACGAGCGTCTTGTCCATGAAGAAGGGCCCGATGAAGTAAGCGAGCACGCACATGCCCGCGAGCCCCGAGAGGCAGACCACGACGGTGCGCCACTGCTGCATCAATTGCTTCAGGCTGATGATCGTGCCCAAATGGGTGATCAAAAGGAAGATGCAGATCGTGGAGCCGAAGGGCACGAGGAACGAATCCTTCACGAGAGTGGGCGGGATGACCGTCCAAAAGCCCACCAGCAGCAAGACGGCGGACACGAAGACCGAGGGGATCCAGGCTTTGCTCAGCGTTGAGACGATTTCACCGATGACGATGATGCCGCCGCAGATGACGAAAGCAAGCAAAAAGTTGTACATGTGCATGTTGTGTTTCCTTTTTGTGGCGTCGGACGACATTCTTCGGCCGCCCATGGGGCCGTATTTTCAGCCCGCGGCCGCCTTCGGCATGACAAAAGCCCCGAAAACAGAAGAAAATGTTGACGCAATCGCCTTTGCTCTAGGCGTTAGTCAGTAGAAAGTCCGCCCGCACACCGTCCCGGGACACACGCAACAGACACGCTCACTCGTGGCTACGCGCCAGGGCAAAGCTTCAAGCCCACGACGCCCGCAAAGCACAGGCCCGCAAAAAAGAGCTGCCACGCGGAAAGCCGCTCGCCAAAAAGCACCATGCCCGCCACCAGAAGTCCCACGGACCCCAGCGACATCCACACGGCGTACGTGACGCCCGCCGGGAGCTCGCGCATCACGCGGGCGAGCAGATACATGTTGAGAAAGCTCAGAAGCACCGGCACCGCGGCAAACCAGCGGCCAAAATCGCAGAACGTAATGGCCTTCAAGCTGCAGCCCCAGGCAATTTCCGTACAGACCGCGACCATGAGCAAAGCCCAGGCAGAAAACATGATTTTTCTCCATTGGGCTCAGACTCAAAAACCGGTCGCCGCATGGAAACCCAGAGATGGGGCGGCCGGTGAAAAAGAGGTTCAGGGAACTGCCGGAGCCTGCGGCGGCGGATTGGGGCGGCCGGCGTCTCGGGCGCGGCGGGCGCGATCGGCGCCCGTGCGGCAGTCGGTAGGATCCTGGCAGTCAAAGGGAACGCCGCGGCGGATCTCGATGTGCACTTCCATGATCTGCTCGCGCAACAGGCGCTTTTCCTCGGCCGTGAGCTTACGCTGCGGCCGGTTGGCGGCGGCTTCCAAAAGGCGGGAGTCGATCACGTAGCGCCGCTTCATCTGGCGCTTTTCATCGTCCGTCATTTCGTTTTTCAAATGCTGGCGATCCGCCTTGCTCATGTAGCGCCACTGAAAGAGGCGCTGCTCGTGGGTGAGCAAGGGCCAGAGTCCGGCGCGCTCGGACTGCGGAATGGCGTCCCAGACGACCACGTCCCCAGCGGCGGGCGACGAATTCGCCGGCTCTGCCTTCGCAGGCACGCTCCCGGCGAGCGCGAAGGGGGACATTCCCAGCATCGCGCCGGCGGCGAAAACCCAGTTTTGCAGTCCGCGGGAAGTCACGCGACTCAGTCCTTTGAAAACGATATGGGCGCAAGCTTACAGCAGATCGATGTGAAAAAATGTTTCAAACCCAAAGATTTGCGATCGCCGGCGGCCGAATTTGTAACGAAGATTTTTTACAATGCCTTCTGAGCAATTCGCATTGGGCACAATAGCGTCCACCAAGGGCTTTCAAGAGGCGCCCTGCCTCTCTGGGCTTTGCTCATTTCGTTGATTCGGAGAAGAAGAATGGCTGATACTGCAGAACAAAAGAGCGCCGAACAGCGCCTGCCGAAGATCCTCGTCGTGGACGACGATCCCCGCCTGCGAGACCTTCTGCGCCGCTACCTCGGTGAAAACGGCTTCTCCGTGAGCGTCGCCGACGGCGCTCAGAACATGGACCGCCTGTGGCTCAGGGAGCGCTTTGACGCGCTTGTTCTGGACCTCATGATGCCGGGCGAAGACGGCCTGCAGATTCTGCGCCGCCTGCGCGCCGCCAAGGACAACACCCCGATTCTGATGCTCACCGCCCGCGGCGAAGACGTGGACCGCATCGTGGGGCTCGAAATGGGCGCGGACGACTATATCGCCAAGCCCTTCAACCCCCGGGAGCTTTTAGCGCGCATCCACGCCGTGCTGCGCCGCCGTCCGGAAAAGGATCAGCCGGGCGCACCCGACAAGGACAACCTCGTCGTGAAGTTCGGCGCGTTTGAATTGGACCTCGGCCGCCGCGAACTGCGCCGCAACGGGGAGCTCGTGCCGCTGACGACCGGCGAATTCGCGGTGATGAAGGCCTTTGCCCGCCACCCGAAGGTGCCCCTTTCGCGCGACAAGCTGATGGAAATGGCCCGCGGCCGCGAGTACGAGGCGTTTGACCGCTCGCTTGACGTGCAGGTGAGCCGCTTGAGAAAGCTCATCGAAGCCGATCCCGCAAAGCCCCGGTACCTGCAGACCGTCTGGGGCCTGGGCTACGTTTTCATTCCGGACGACGACGCGCCGGCAGAAAAGACCGCCGCCTGATCCCTCTTTCGGGCCGACCGCGACGTCGGCCCGTTTTTCTTTTTGAGACGCACCGTGGCAAAACTGAGCTCTCCCAACCTCTTCTGGCGCACCTTCATTCTCATCATGCTCCTCATCGTCTTCAGCGTGACGGGGTGGCTGCAGAGCTTTCGCGTCTTGAACGAGACGCCCTACGCGCTGGGGACGGCGCAGCAGATCGTCTCCATGGCAAACCTCACGCGCTACGCGCTCGTGTCCGCCGATCCCGTCTACCGCCCGGACCTGCTGATGGTGCTCGCCAAGCGCGAAGGCCTGCGCATTCTTCCGCGCGAAGACGACGACGTCGTGGTGCCCTTGTCCGACGGCGTCTCCTACGCCCGCACGTCGATTGCGGACGTCGAGGCGATCGTGCGAGACGAGCTCGGCAAAGACACCGTGATGGCCAGTTCGGTGAACGGCAAGCGCGGCCTCTGGGTGTCGGTCTCAATTGACGGCGACAGCTACTGGCTCATGACGCGCTCCTCCTTCATCGAGTCCCCCTACGGCACGGCCTGGCTGTGGTGGGCGCTCGCGGCGCTTGTCGCCTCCATTCTCGCCACCACCGTCCTCACGCGACGCCTCATCAAGCCCTTGAACGAACTCTCGGAAAACGCGAAGCAGTTCGGGCGGGGCCTCGTGCCCGCGAACCTCCCCGAAGACAGCGGCCCGGAGGAGCTTCGGGAAGTGAATTCCAGCTTCAACCGCATGGTGCAGGACATCACGCGCATGGAGCAGGACCGCGAAGTGCTTTTGGCGGGCGTCTCCCACGACCTGCGAACCCCGATCACGCGTCTGCGCCTTGAAACCGAGATGGCGAACCTCCCCGAGGACACCCACGCCGCCATGGTGAGCGACTTGGAGCAGATGGAGATGATCGTGAACCAGTTTGCGGCGTACGCCAAACGGAGCACACAGCCCTTGGAGCGCGTGAGCCTTTCGGACACCGTGCTTGAATACATCAAGCGAGCGCGGCTTGACACCGATCCCGTCGTGCGGCTGGAGAAAGTGGACGTCTCGCCCGACGTCTTTGTGTCGGCGCATCCTCTCGAACTCTCGCGCGTCGTGCAGAACCTCATTACGAACGCCCAGCGCTACGGCCGCAGCGACGATGACCGGCTGCACCTTTCCATCACGGTGCGCCGCGACAAGGGAACGGCCTCCCTCATTGTGGCCGACCAGGGCCCTGGCCTTGACATGAGCGAAGCCGACCGCGTGATGCGCCCCTTTGAGCGCGGCGAAGCCGCCCGCACTGGGGTTTCTGGCACGGGCCTAGGGCTTGCGATCGTCGATCGCATCGCCCGCCGCTCCTCGGGCACAGTGGAGCTCTCCCCCTCGGCGCCCCACGGACTCACGGTCACCATCCGCCTCCCTGTCTTTGACGAAAAGACCGCCGCAAAGCCGGCGGCGGAAGACGCTCCCAAGGCGGCGCCTGACGTGGCAATTTGAGCCAAAATCTCAAAAAGCTGTCAAAACGGTCGCTCGAAAATCTCAAAAAGAGGTAAATTCATGGTCCGGAAAAGCTCAAAAAGATGAGAATCCTTCCATGCTGCGAAAAATTAACGAGGCGCTGAAGCGCTGGAAAGCGGAAGCGAACGGCCGCGCCGCCCTTCTCCTCAAAGGCGCCCGCGGCGTCGGCAAGACGCACGCTGCGACCGCCTTCGCCCAAGCCGCCTACGAAACGCATCTCGTGATCGACTTCCGAAATGCCTCTCCGTGGATTCGCGACGTCTTCGGCCGTTGCCTTGACGACCTCGATCAGCTCTTTCTCAACCTCGGAGCGGCCTTTCCGAAGACGCCGCTACTTCCGCGGCCGTCTCCCGACGCTCCCGCCCGCACGCTGATCCTCCTTGAAAACGTGGAGCACTGCCCACGCGCCCGAGAAGCCGTCAAGCACCTCGTCGCCGACCGACGCTTTGACTACCTTGAGACCGGCACATCGATTGCCATCAAAGAGCACGTGAAGGGCATCTTGATTCCGTCCGAAGAGCACACAATCGACCTCCTTCCGCTCGACTTCGAGGAGTTTCTCGACGCTGCTGGCGACGCGGCGCTTTGGCACGCCGTTCAGGCGAGCTTTGCTGCGCGCCGTCCGCTGGGTGCGCTACTGCATCAGCGCGCTTCCGACGCCTTTCGCCGCTACCTCATCACGGGCGGCATGCCGCAGGCGGTGGCGTGTCTCGCCGCGACGAATGACCTCAATGCGGTGGACGAAGCCAAGCGCCGCCTCCTTCAACACTGGCGCGATGATCTCGCCTCCGTCACCAGCCGCCGCCAAGCCAAGGCCCTCGCCGTCTTCGATCGGATTCCGGCCGAGCTCGTAAAGCGCGACAAGAAGTTTCGACTTGCTTCACTGAGCGACAACGCCGCCATGCGCACCTATGCCGACGCCTTCTTTCGTCTTTCCGAAGCGGGCTTCGTGAACTGCTGCCGCAGCGCGAACGAGCCCTCGCACGGCCTCCAGACGAACCTGCGCCGCCCGGCGGTGAAGTGCTTTCTCGCCGACACGGGACTTCTCCTGAGCCAAAGCTTCGACACCAAGACCATGACGGAAGAGCGGCTCCACGCCCGGATTCTCTCGGGCGACCTCACGTTCCAAAACGGCCTTCTGATCGAAAACGCCGTGGCGCAAATGCTGCACGCTGCGGGCCGGCCGCTCTACTTTTACGCCAAAGCGTCGCCCGCCGCCCAAGAGCGCATGGCGATCGACTTTCTCCTGCCCAGTCCCACGCTCGAAGACTGGAACCGCATTTCGCCCGTGATTGTGAAGAGCGGCCGCTACACCGCGATCTCCTCGCTACGAAAGTGCCTTGCGAAGTACCCAGAGCACCTTGCAACGCCCTACGTGCTGCACGAGGGCGACGTGAAGGTGGCGGACGGCATCGTCTTTCTGCCCTACTTCATGGCGCCGCTCCTGCCGTAGCCGTCCGCTGACCTTTGCGTAAAAGCCCGCGCAACTGTCACAGAAGCAGCACAGCGTTGTCTCTCTCCAGCCCAAGCGCCGCCAGCAACGCTTCCGACGACTTAATTTCCCGTGAAATTTCAATCATCGTCAATGCTAATATTCGCCGTGACGCACCACTCATTCCTTCTATCGGCTATTGAACACCATGACTGAAAACAAGTTGCTTCTCGTTGGCGCCAGTTCGTTTGCTAAATTGCGCAAGCGCGGTGCTTACTACGTTGACAAGACATCGTTCATTCCTGACATCCTTCGCGATGGCAATGACGTCTCGCTTATCACTCGTCCGCGTCGCTTCGGAAAGACACTGATGCAACGCACGTTGCAGAGTTTCTTTGAAATCAACTATTCCAATCCCGAGGATCGCTCCAAACCCGAAGCGCTTTTCAAGGGGCTTGACATCGCTTCCAACACAGACTTCTGCAACGCTCACATGGGGCGCTACCCCGTTGTCTTTCTATCCTTTAAAGAAATCTGCAGCAATACGTTTGAGGACGCGGTAGCAACGCTTTCGTCCGTGATGGCTGACGCCGTTGACAACTTCAGTCACCTTCTTCTGACCAATCAAAAATTATCAGAAAAGTCGCGATCCGATCTCAAGCAATATACTGAATTAAAGGAATTTTCAATTCAAAAACAGAAAATTCTCCTGGTCGATTGCTTGAAAATCCTAGTACAGGCATTGTCCACAGCCTTTGACCGTGAAGTGATCGTGTTGATCGATGAATACGACGTCCCCTTCAATTACGCTCGAACAAATGGCTATTACAACGAGATGTTGCCTTTGATTCGAACCATGCTCGGCAATGCTCTCAAGGACGACAATGACTATGTTTTCAAAACAGTCGTCACCGGGTGCTTGCGCATTGCCAAGGAAAGCGTCTTCACTGGTCTGAACCATTTTGGCTGTCACCCGCTCTCCGAAAGCAGCAGCCTTTCCGCCGCCGTGGGCTTCACCCCCGCCGAAGCCGGACGAGTTCTGGCCGACTTTGGTCTCTCCCAGTACGAGGCTGACGTTCGCCGACACTACGACGGCTACCGTTTCGGCACGCAGGAGATTTATTGTCCTTGGGACTTGATGAGTTTCTGCAGAGATGCCGCCGACAAAGAAAACGTCACTTTTCAGAACTATTGGATTCACACCAGCGGCAACGATCTCATCACAGAATTTCTACGCTACGCGGACGAAACTCACCTTGAAGCGCTCCGAGATTTGCTAAGGGGCAAAACCGTCAGCTCACCGATCATAGAAGACCTGTCTTTCGCGGAAATCGATGCTTCGCATTCCTCGATCCAACTGCTGAGCCTTCTCTACTGCACTGGCTACCTGACGAGTTCCAGCATCGACAGCAATGGTCAATTCAAGCTTTGCATCCCCAATAACGAGATTCGAGACTGCTTCGAACGCCAAATAGCCGTCTATTTCAGCGATCAAAGCGACGATTACGTCAATGTCGGGCGTTCGCTGGCCAAGTCACTGTCCGAAGGCAATGGCGCTTCCGCAAATGACTTGCTGCAAGACTTTCTAACCCGAAGCATCAGTGTTCGCGATACCGGCGCCGAAAGCTTCTATCACGGCACCGTGCTGGGGCTGCTCGGAAGCGCCCTGCGACGCAACTTGAAGTCCAATGCAGAAGCGGGGAACGGCTATTCCGACATTCAGTTCATGGACAACGCCACCAACACAGCCGTCATTCTGGAACTGAAGAAAACCGAAACGGCAGCATCGCTTGAAGCCACCGCAGCGCAGGCGCTTAAGCAGATCCATGACCGACGCTACTACGCCGAATACATCGATGCCGGCGTCGGCAAAGTGCAAATCTATGGCATTGCTTTTTGCGGAAAGCAGTGCAGGTCCACCAAGGAAACCATCGACGCCAACGGCAAACCCTGCGGCTGACTTCCATTCAGTCTCAAACGCCAGAACCACAAACGGGCGGTCTTTCGACCGCCCGTCTTCGTTTTAGCGCTGCTTCAAGGCTTCATTAGAAGGGCTTTCCCGCCTTCTCCGCCTTTTCCTTGTCGCCCGCGAGCACGAAGGTCACGTTCTCGGGATCGATCATGCGGCGCAGGGCCTTGTTCACATCCGCCACCGTGAGCTTCTCCACGCCCTTTTCAAACTCAGCGCTGAAGGCGTAGGTGCGGTTCGTCGCAAGGAACTCGAGCCACCCCTGCGCGAGGTAGTCGTCCTGCGCGCGGTTCACGGCACGGCTCTCCAGAATGCCCTTCTTCGCCTCTTCGAGCTCCTTCTCCGTAACGCCGTCCTTCACGATCCGCGCGATTTCTTCGCGAGCGCACAGCTCCGCCCGAGCAAGGTTCTGCGGCGCCGTGATGGCGTAGAGAGACCAATTGGCGCGATCGCCAAACTTCGGCAGCGAGACGTGGCTTCCCACGCCGTAGGAGAGGCCTTCCTTCTGGCGCAAGCGATCCACGAGGCGGTTCGAAAGCCCCGTGCCGCCCCCGAGAATCCAATCAGCAGTGACGATAGCAGGCGACTCGGCATCAAAGGTCGAGCCCTTGAAGTCGATGCGCGCCAGAAGCACCGCGTTTTCCTTTGCGGGCGTGTTGATCACGATGCGCTCGCCCTTCACAGGCTTGTACTCGGCCCAGTAGCGCACGAAATCCGTCGCCTTGTCCGCGGGCTTCTTGGCGCCCAGAGCCTTCGCGAGCGCCGCCTTCACGACCGCCTTGTCAAAGTCGCCCACGACTGCCACTTCGCCGTGCGTCGTCGCGACGGCGTTGCGGTACCAGGCGTAGAGGTCGTCGCGCGTCACCGTTTTGAGGCCCGCGAGCGTGTCCTTTGAGGTCGGACGGTTGCGAGGATCGCCTTCAGGATAAGTCGAGAAGTGTCGGATCAGCGCGTCGCGGCCGAGCGTGACGGGGTCGTCGCTCTTTCCCTCAATCATCGTCTGCATCTGGCGCACGAGCTGCGTCACTTCCTTTTCAGGGAAGGTGCTCGACGACGTAAGCTTGCCCAAAAGGTCAATCACCGCCACCACGTTGTCGCGCGTCGTGGTGAAGGTGAGGATGTCGCCCTGCACCTTGAGCTGCGTCAACTTGTCCGAAATCGCCGTGCGATCCATTCCCTCGGCGCCGCGCGTCAACATCGGCTCGATCAAGGAATCCAGCGTGCGCTTGCCCTTCACCGTCTCAAGCGTGCCGTAATTGAAGTGCGTCAGCACCGTCACCGTTTCGCCGCGGGTCTTCTTGGGGAGAAGCGCCGCCTTCACGCCGTTGATCTCGGTCACTTCCGTGCGGGCGTCAATGTTTGCCTGCGACACGTCAAAGGCTTCAGCGACAGCCCCTTCCTTCTTGAAGGTCGCGTTCTTCAAGACGTCCGAGAGCTTCGGCGCCGTCATGTAGGGCGCGCGCTGCGGCTTTTCATCCGGAATGAAGACGCCCACCGCGCGGTTGTCACGCACGAAGTAGGTTTCGGCCGCCTTGTTCACGTCCGCGGGCGTCACCTTCGCCGTGGCGTCGCGATCCCAGAAGTAAAGGCGCCAGTCGCCCAAGGAAATGTAGTCAGAGAGCTCCACCGCGAATTCTTCGGGGTCGCTCAAGGTGCGCTCAAAATCCGTCGCGGCTTCAGCGAGGGAGAGCCCCACCTCGGTCGCGTCCGCAGGCGTCTTCTTGAAGGCGTTTTCGACCGTGTCGATCAGCACCTCCTGCACCTTCTTCACGTCGTCGCCCTTTTTCACCATGGCGCCGAACATCACGAAGCTCGGGTCCTTCGCGGACATCGCCCAGCCAAAAACCTGGCCCGCGAGCCCTGTTTCAACGAGCGCCTTGTAGAGGCGCCCGCGCGGGGCGCTCGACAAAACATCCACCGCGGTTTCAACGGCGTTGTTGTCAGAGGCCAAAGCCGACGGAATGCGATAGCCCACGGCCACGAGCTGGCTTTCGCCCGGACGTCGGATTTCAAAGTAGCGCGGACCGTCCGCCACGGGCTCCACCGTCCATTCGGCAGGGAGCGCGCGCGTCGGGCGCGGGATCTTCCCAAACGTCTGGGTGATCCACGTGAGCACCTTCGTTTCGTCGAACTTTCCGGAGACCGTCAGGACGGCGTTGTCGGGCTGGTACCACTTCTGGTAGAACGCCTTGATGTTCTCGATGGGCACGTTTTCGATGTCGCTGCGGGCGCCGATCGTGTTGCGACCGTAGGCGTGCCAGTCAAAGAGGACGCCCTGCATGCGCTTGAGCATCACGCTCACGGGCTTGTTTTCGCCCATCTCGTATTCGTTTCTCACCACCGTCATTTCGGTGTCGAGGTCCTTCTTGGCGATGTTGGAATTCACCATCGCGTCAGCGCTCCAGCCCAGGGCCCAGCGCATGTTGTCGTCGTTGGCGGTGAAGCTCACGAAGTAGTTCGTGCGGTCCATCCACGTCGTGCCGTTCATTCGGAAGCCCCGGCGCGTGAATTCGCGCGTGGGATCGGGGTAGTTCTTGCTCCCCTTGAACATCAGGTGCTCCAAGAGATGGGCCATGCCCGTCTCACCGTAGTTCTCCATTCGAGAGCCCACGAGATAGGTGGTGTTCACGGTGGCGGTGGGCTTGCTCTGGTCGGCAAAAAGAACGACCTTCAAGCCGTTCGCAAGCTCGTAGCTCTTGATGCCTTCCACGGTGTGCTGAAGCTGAGGCAGCGCGGCCGCTTCGGCGGCCACGGCCGCGCAGGCGGCTGTCGTCATGATGAGTTTCTTCAATCCTTCTTTGAACATGGTGTGTCCTGAGATTTTTCCCAAAAGAGGCCGGCGCTGCTCGCGCACAAAAAGGAAGCCCCGGCGGCGGATGTGACTAATGAGAATAGCCGCACCGGCGCCGCCGCTCCTTAGGAAGCGGGGAAAAATCGGTGAGCGGATGTTACATCACTCACAGCCCGACACGTTCGGTTACACGGAAAATTGCACGAGTTTAAGACTACGATCACAAAGAACGCCGTAGAATGCCTTCATCTTTCGGACCTTGACGCCCTTTTGGACGACGCATCCCGTGAAATTTCTTTTCGACCTCTTTCCCGTCATTCTCTTTTTCGCCGCCTTCAAGCTGGGGCAGGCGAACGCCGATGCGCTTGCCGCATGGCTTCAGCCCATTCTAGGGGGCACGCTCGACCCTGAGCAGGCGCCAGTTCTCGCTGCGACGGCGGTCGCGATCATTGCGTCCATCGTTCAGGTGGCGATCGTCTTCTTGAAAGGCAAGAAGCCCGAGCCCATGCTCTGGATATCGCTTGCGATCATCGTGGTGTTCGGCTCCCTCACCTTGATTCTTCACGACGCCACCTTCATCAAGGTGAAGCCCACGATCCTCTACTGGGTCTTTGCCGGGATTCTCCTTTTTGCGCATGTGACAGGACGCAACTTCATCACGAAGCTCTTAGGCGCCCAGATTCAGCTCCCGCCCGCCGCCTGGCACACGATGCAGCTGGCGTGGATCGCCTTCTTTTTCATCACTGGGGCGCTCAACCTTCTGGTCGCCTTCACGTGCGAAACCGACACCTGGGTGAACTTCAAGCTCTTCGGCATTCTGGGACTCACGCTCGCCTTCACGGTGGCGCTGGGCTTTTGGATCGCCAAGCTCACGGGCGAACTCAAAAAGCCCGCCGCCAACGCCGAGCGCCTCGAAGACCACCATTAATTTCCAACGGTAGGACATTACTATGAACTGCAAGATTCTTTCGCTCTCCCTCATCGCCGCCGCGCTTTGCGCTCAGGGCGCCTGCGCCGCCACGGCGAACTTCAAGGTGAACGGCCAGACCGTGACAAAGGCCGAGCAGGACGAAGTCATCAAGGCCTTGGTCGCCCGCGGCCAGAAGCAGACGCCTGAACTCGAAGAAGCGGTGAAGAACCAGCTCATCCGCCAGACGGTGCTTCTGCAGGAAGCGAAGAAGGCAAAGGTTGAACGACGCACCGACGTGAAGAAGGCGATCAAGGCCGCCACGGACAACATCCTCGCCAACGCCTTCGTCGCCGACTACGCCAAGAATCACCCGGTCTCCGACGCTGATGCGAAGAAGGTCTTTGAAGACAACAAGAAGCGCTGGGGCAACACCGAAGTGTCCGTGCGCCACATTCTTGTGAAGGACAAGGTGACGGCCGAGCGACTCTTGGGTCAGGTGAAGGGCGGCGCGGATTTCGCCAAGCTCGCGGAAGCCAATTCCATCGACACCCAGCAGAACCGCGGCCAAGGCGGGCTCATCGAGTGGACCTCCCCCAACATGTTTGACAAGGCGTTCGCGGACGGCTTTGCAAACCTCAAGACGGGTGAAGTGAACCCGAAGGTCGTGGAGACGCGTCTCGGGTGGCATGTGGTGAAGTTGGAGGGCAAGCGCGCCGCGCAGAACTGGCAGGACTACAGCGCGTACGCGCCGCAGTTGAAGAACGCTCTCCTGCAACAGCGCACCAACCAGTATCTCGAAGAGCTCTTCAAGAAGGCGAGGGTGACGAAGTAGTTTCGCGCCAGCGTTTCTGACGGCTTCAAAGGCCGCGCCGTTTCACAAGGACGGCGCGGCCTTCTCTTTTTCAATCAACCGACAGCTCCCATAATCTTGCTTTTGCTACAATCATAAGACACCACATAACGCAGCTTTACGTAACGTAGACCCATATAACGCAACTCTACATAACGTAACTGCATATAACGCAAGGTAACATAACGATGCTGTACATAACAAATCCGTTTCTCTTTGGCGCCTACTTGGCTCCCCACTATTTTTGCGATCGCACAACAGAAACCCACCTTCTCATTGAGCACATACAAAACGGCCGCAACGTTGTTCTAGCCGCGCCCCGTCGCATAGGCAAAACTGGCCTTATTCAACATCTGTTCATGCAACCGCAGATCACGGAAAAGTTCTACTGCGTCTACTGTGATGTCATGCCCACTGACTCATTGCAGATGTTCCTGTATCGGCTCAGCTCTGCCGTCTTGCATCAACTCAAAAAGCGAAGCTTGTTGCAACGCCTGACGCTTGCTGTCAAATCAATGCGTTTTTCTGTTGCCATCGATCCGACAACTGGCGAACCCAGTTTCGGCATCAATATCGGAGGCGTAGAGAATCCACCACAAGCTCTCTCAGAAATCTTTGCTTTCCTGAACTCTCTCGATCGTCCTGTCATTCTTGCTATAGACGAATTTCAGCAGGTCGCGGAGTACAAGGATGCGAGTGTCGAAGCGGATCTTCGAAGCATCATTCAGTTTTCCCCAAACATCCGACTGATCTACTCAGGGAGCAAGGAACACCTGCTTGTTTCAATGTTTTCCGAACCGAAGCGCCCGTTTTTCCGAGGCGGTTCATTCGTCAACCTGCAACCTATCGATCGCGACATCTACGTTCGCTTTGCTCAGAATCTTTTCAGCGAATATGGCAAAGCATTGACAGTCGACGTCTTTAACCAAATCTACGATCAGGTCGATGGAATAACCTACTACGTTCAATTTCTTCTCAACATTCTTTTCGCCAAATTGCCGCCAGCGACCGCCAGCACCGCTGCATACTTTGATGCCACGCTGAACGATGCCATTTCTCAAGGAGCCATGGGGTACTTGCGCGATTTGAAAAACCTCACAAAAAATCAGCAATCTCTGATCATTGCTATTGCTCAGGAGAGGTGCGTTGAAGAAATCCAAAGTACGCTATTTCTCCGGCGTCACGATCTTCTGTCTTCAAGCTCCGTGCAAGCCGCGGCTGCATCCATGATCAAATCCGACTACATAGAAAAAACTGATCAAGGGTACCGCGTCTACGATCCGCTGTTTGCCGAGTGGCTTCGCCGGGACAGCGCTCACTCATAAAGTACACCGCCGCACGATCCAACTGATCTGTGCGGCGTTTGTTTGTGAAACTGGAAACGTGTTGCAACATTGATACACGTGTACACAGGCTATTTAGTTTGACCTGAAATAAGCTTTAATGTTTGACCTGTCGATTAACGTTTGACTTCGATCCTGGCAGCGGCGGCAATGGCCTCTAGCAAGGACGTCGCCGGCGAGGCGGCCTTGAGCAGTATCAGATGCCGCCACCATACCCGACAGCGGGGGCCCCACAGATTTTGAGCTACAAATATCCTCGGAGTCTGAGGGCGAGCCCTCAGGAGGCGATAGCCTCACAGCCGAAGCTACCCAGCTGCGGCATTAGGTTCGATGCTTGCCGAAAGGCGACCAAAGCGAGCATCGAGTTGTTTAAAAAAATCGGAACACAGACTTGACAACTACCGATCGCTTCAAGGTGCTCCTCGCGGGCGAATCGGTCTCCGTCCGCCTTATGGAAACGCTTTCCGTCGAAAGTTTGACCTCAACCGAAACGGACGCTCAGCTCTCGCGCCTCTATCACGAAGGATGGCTCGCCCTCGAACGCCGCGGAGCCGACAACACGGCAGCGCTTCGCCTGGCCAACCAAAGCACCCGATCCTTCGTCCAAGTCATCGCGGACCGCTTCCTGAGCGACAGAAGCCCCGAGCTTCAAGCCGCCAGCGCTGCCTACGCGTCGCACCTTGCCTCGGGCGACGCCCGCGGCGTCAATGCCGTGCTTCAGCACTGGCTTCCTCGCCTGGCGCTGCAAAAGGACACGAGCCGTGACCTGCTCCTCTCGCTCCTGCGCCGCCTTTTCGCCTGCGTTCGCCGGCGCTTTGAGCTCACCGAAAAGCCCGACGGCACAAGCCTCCTGCACTTTTTCGACACCGCCTCCGGCAATGCCGTGCTGATCGCTGTCAAGCCTGCCGATGATCTCGCGGCCCTCCCAGCCGTCGCCCGCGACGCCCTGCTGGCGGTGCAGAGTCATCCTTGTCTTCCGCAATGGCAGTCTGCCGGCGGACTGCTTGGCGTGCAGCGCTTCGGTCTTGCCGGCTGCGGTGATGCCTGCCAGACGGTCGCGAAAAGTTCGACGCCATCGTGCGCCCCGGCATAACGCAACTCCTCTGCGGCGCCCAACGTCACCCGGATTCTCACCGGCGATACAGACGCCCCCTCGGAAAACCTCGAGCCGCGGCTTTTCCACCGAACGCCCCGTCTGACGCCAAAGCCGCTGCCGCTCTGCTCAGCACACGGAGTCCTCCATTTTCAGCCTTCGGCTTCTCCGCCGGTGTTGTAACTTTGTCACAGGTCTTTCTGCCTAATTCTTTATGAGAAACATTCTCATTCAAACTCAATCTTATTTTTGAGTGAGAATTGTTTTCATTTCTAATTTACATTCAAGCCTAGCATTTCGCCCTTTCATCGCCTGCCAATACTCGTTTCCAAGCTCATTCACTCCCAGTGGATTTCCGTCTCCAAAAAATTGGCGTACTGAGAACGGTTCTCATTAAACTCCGCGCCATTCTGACATTCAGAGGACGGTGCGCACCTGCGTTCTTCGTCCTCAAAACACTCTTAATTTCCAGATTTGGAGAATTCTCAAATGAAAAAGACTCTCGCTGCGGTCGCCGTTCTCGGCGCCTTCGCCAGCTCGGCTTTCGCCGCCAACGTGACCCTTTACGGGTCTGTGTCCACGGGCCTCGTGTACACGCACACCAAGGCTGGCATTAATGAAGGCTCCTACGATGCTGATAAGAAGGCGGCCGTCTACAACAAGGACGCTGCCAGCAACAAGTTTGAAATGCAGTCTGCCTGGGCTGGTGACTCTGTGTTCGGCCTGACCGGCGAAGAAGAACTCGGCAACGGCTGGAAGGTCGGCTTTGCTCTTGAAAACGAATTCGCTTCTGACACGGGCGCTCTGAACGACAGCGACAAGATTTTCGACTCCATGGCCTACCTCTGGGTCGGCAACGACACGGTGAAGCTCGCTGCTGGCAACCTCGGCGGTTCGCTCGCTTCCGCTAGCGGCGACTTTGACCTCGTCGGCGGCTTTGATCCGCTCGAAGCGGCCTACGGCAACGGCGGCATGGGCCTCTTTGCCACGCGCGACATGGCGTTCGACAATGCCATCGATATTGAACTCACCCCGATCGACGGCCTGAAGTTCTCCTTCCAGATGTCTCTCGAAGACGGCAACGACCAGAAGCTCACGGGCTGGGGACAGCAGGATCACTACTACGGTCTGGGCGCTTCTTACGAAAACGGTCCGCTCGCCGTGAGCGTAGTTGCTGAACGCTTCAAGTATGCCAACGATGCTGATGAAAAATCCGGCAGCGCGTACACCTTCGGCGCTTCCTGGGACTTTGAAGTTGTGAAGCCTACGTTCATGTACCAGCACACGGAACACATGTCTCTCGGTAGTTTCTGCGACGGCCTCTTTGAGGATCTGATTGTTACGCATGAAGCCGAAGGGGACGAAGACGATTTCGACAATGAATTCTCCATCAAGACCGACAGCTTCCTGCTCGGTGCCACGGCTCCGCTTGGCAACGGCACGCTCGGTGCTTCCGTTCAGTACACCAAGATCAAGCCCATCGATATTGAAGAAGGCGAAAACGGCAAAGCCTGGGTCTTCGGCGTTGCCTACAACTACGAGCTCTCTAAGCGCACCAGCCTTTACGCTGCCGGCGTGTACAGCAAGGGCCAGAAGTCTCTCAGTGATGTTGGCGCTGTCAACAACTACCAGCTCGGCATCGGTCTGAACCACACGTTCTAATTCGGGCTTTCCACGCTGTCTGACCTCGGACAGTTGAATTAGACCGCCAATCCCTCGCATTTCACGATGCGGGGGATTTTTCTATTACTAAAATTCAATGAATTTCACCCATCTCCAGCCGCCATTCCATGCCTTTTCTCCCCGCCGCCCTGCGCCCCCATCGTGCTCCCGATCCTCTCCCGCCGGCACCCTTTCTCCAATCCCTCGCCGCGTCCAGCGGCTCCTACCTTTTCCTTCGCCCGCCACGCTTCGGGAAGACGCGCTTTCTTCTCGCGCTCCATTCGCTCTTCACCACCACGCCTCACCCCGTCCTCACACTCGACTTCGCCGAACTTCCGCCCTTCACCGCCCGCGAAGCCTTCGGCGCCCATTTCGAAACCTTCCTTGAAGCCCGCTTCAGCCAGGTCGGCTTCACAAACAACGCCAGCCTGCACCTCAACTTCTTCGAAGCACTCCGCCTCTGGCTCGCGACGCAGCCCGCCAGCTCCCTCGTCGTACTGATCGACAACTACGACGCGCCGCTCGCAGCGGCCCTCTCCGACGCCGATGCCTTCCGCGCCGTCAGCGCGACGCTCGTCAAGTTCTTTGCGCTCCTCAAGTCGCATGAAGGCCGCCTGCGCTTTCTCCTTCTCACCGGCGTCTTGAAGCTTGCCGACGAGACGCTCCAGCCCGCGCTCAACTACCTCACCGACCTCACGAACGACGCCCGAGCCGCCGAGTGCACGGGCCTCACGTCAGAATCGATCGAACCCGCGGAGCTTCAGCGCGCCGCCGAAACGCTCGGCCTGACGCCGTCCGATCTCCTCACGGAACTCAATCGCCGCTACGGCGGCTTCGCCTTTGACTTTGCCTGCCAGCACCGCTGTCTCATGACAGAACCAGTGCTCCAACTCCTGCAACACCCCGAGCTTGGTTTTCCCGACGGGAAGCTCCCCGCCGCCCTGCGCCACGCCTTGACCGCTGCGCTCCCCCTCCTGTCCGACGACGCCGACGCCCCCAAGGCCGTGACGCCCCTTCACTTTGACGCTTTTCAACACCCCGGCGCCCTTTCGCCCGAAACGCTGCTGGCGCAAACAGGCCTCCTCACCGTAGAAAAGCGGCTGGCAAACGGCGTCTCGCTACTCACGCCGCCCAACGCCTCCGCCGCGCGCGAACTCAAGGCGCTCTGCCACTTGCCATAACCTGCCCGAAGCCCCGACGCTTCCGCCATTTGGCCGCCCCGTTGGCTATCATCACCCCCTCATTGACTGGATACTTGCGCCATGGCGTCCTCCGACTTTCCCCGCGTCTTCCCTTCTGACCTCACGCTGCCCGTCCCCGGCCGGCGCATCGTCGCCGAAGCCCTCCCCGGCCTCTCCGCCGGATGCGCCGCCGCGGCCGTGGTGAGAAAAGCGAAGGACGCCCGCCGCCTCACGGTCTTCATCTGCGCGGACGCGAGCGACATGATCCGTCTCGCAGACGAACTCACGTGGTTTGATCCCACGATCACGGTCTCGGTGCTCCCTGACTGGGAGACGCTCCCCTACGACACGATGAGTCCGCACGAAGACCTCGTGAGCGAACGCCTCGAGACCCTCTGGAAATTGGCGATGCACGCCCGGGGAAAAGACGCAGCCGCCAACGCCAAGGCTCCCGTGGACGTCATCCTCACCTCCGCCGCCACCGCAGCGCAGCGAATCGCCCCGCCCGAATTCATTCTGGGGAGTTCGTTCTTCTACCAAAAGGGCCAAAAGATCAATGTAGACCTTTTAAAGACGAACCTCGTCGCCGCGGGCTACGGCAACGTCGAGCAAGTGATGGCGCCGGGCGAATTCTGCGTCCGGGGCGGCATCGTGGACGTCTTTCCGATGGGCTCCAATGCGCCATTCCGCCTGGACCTCTTTGACAACGAAATCGAGGAAATCCGCCGCTTTGACACCGAGTCGCAGCGCTCCACGGACGCGATCGACGAAATCCGCCTCCTTCCGGGGCACGAATTTCCGATGGACAAGGAATCGCAGGCGCGCTTTCGCGCGGCGTGGCGCGAAACGTTCCCGGGCGACCCCAACAAGAGCCCCGTCTACAAGGACATGGGCGAAGGGCTCGCCGCGGCCGGCATTGAGTACTACCTGCCGCTTTTCTTTGAATCAACCGTGAGCCTCACGGACTACCTTCCGGAAAACACCCTCATAGCCCAGTACGGCGACACGGAAGCCGCGGTGAGCCGCTACTTCACGGAAGTCACGGACCGCTGGCGCTTTCTCTCGCACGACGAGGAGCGCCCGGCGCTCGCGCCTGAAAAGCTCATCGCCAAGGCGGACGACTTCTTCAAGGGGCTCGCGCCGTTTGCGCGCCTGCTCTTGAAAACCGCGCCCGCTGCCGCGCCCTTGGACGTCGCGATCAGCCGCAAGGCCGCGGAACCCTTGGCGAAATTAAAGCTCTACCTTGACAAGGCGACGGTGCAAAAGCGCCGCGTCTTGATCTGCACCACAAGCCCCGGCCGCACGGCAAGACTCGAAGAGATGCTCTCCGACAACGGAATCAAGACCGCCTCAGCCGGTCACTTCCCCGCGTTTCTTGCGTCCAAAGCCAAGGTCATGCTCTCCGTGGGCCCGGTCGCGAACGGCTTTGAAGCCGAAGACCCCGCCGTCACGGTTTTGACCGAAAGCGAGCTCTACGACATCCGCGCCACGAGGCGCCGCTCCCGCCTTCGCGACACCGGCGCCCGCGTCGAAGCCGCGATCCGCGACATCTCTGAACTTAAGCCGGGGGACCCCGTCGTGCATCTCGATCACGGCGTGGGCCGCTACATCGGGCTTGAAGCCATCGAAAGCGACGAAGGCACGAGCGAATTCGTGCGCATTGACTACGCGAACGACGCGAAGCTCTTTGTGCCGGTCTCGCAGCTCCACCTCATCAGCCGCTACACCGGAGCGGACGCCGAGCACGCCCCCCTGCACTCCCTTGGCCGCGGCGACTGGGAGAAAGCAAAGAAAAAGGCCGCGCAAAAGGTGCGCGACACCGCAGCTGAGCTCCTGAACCTCTACGCCCTCCGAGAGTCTCGCAAGGGCTACGCCTTCGTGCGCCACTCTACGGACTACGAAGCATTCTGCGAAGGGTTCCCCTTTGAAGAGACGCCCGATCAGGCGGCGGCGATCACGGCGGTGATCGAAGACATGGGCAAGCCCCGCCCCATGGATCGCCTGGTGTGCGGCGACGTGGGGTTTGGAAAGACCGAGGTGGCGCTGCGCGCTGCCTTCGTGGCAGCAATGAACGGCAAGCAGGTGGTGGTGCTCTGCCCCACGACGCTTTTGGCCGAACAGCACGCCCAAACTTTCCGCGACCGCTTTGCGGCGTGGCCCGTCAAGATTGCGGAACTTTCACGCTTTCGCTCCGGCAAAGAAACCACCGCCGCCATCGCGGGGTTGAAGGACGGCACGATCGACATCGCGGTGGGCACCCACAAGCTTTTAAGTGAAAAGATTGAGTTTGCACGCCTTGGACTGGTCGTGATCGACGAAGAGCACCGCTTTGGCGTGCGGCAAAAGGAAAAGCTGAAGTCCTTGCGCGCCGAGGTGGATGTGCTCACCCTTACCGCCACCCCGATCCCCCGCACGCTCGCGATGAGCTTGGAAGGCATCCGCGACTTCTCCGTCATTGCGACGGCCCCCGAAAAGCGCCTCGCGATCAAAACCTTCGTGCGCCGCGAGTCGGACGAACTCATCCGCGAAGCCGTGATCCGCGAATTGAAGCGCGGCGGCCAGGTCTACTTCCTTCACAACGAAGTGAGCACCATTGAAGCGCGCAAGGAGCGGCTGGAGAAGCTCCTTCCCGAAGCCCGCATCGCTGTGGCGCACGGGCAGATGAGCGAGCGGGAGCTCGAGCACATCATGCGCGACTTCTACCAGCAGCGCTTCAACGTGCTTCTTTGCACCACCATCATCGAGACGGGCATTGACGTCGCCAACGCCAACACCATCCTCATTCACCGCGCGGACATGTTTGGACTCGCACAATTGCATCAGTTGCGAGGCCGCGTCGGCCGCAGCCACCATCAGGCCTACGCCTACCTCATGACGCCGGGCGACGACGCGGTGACGAAGAATGCCGTAAAGCGCCTTGAAGCCATTCAGAACCTCGAAGACTTGGGAAGCGGCTTCTATCTTTCGATGCACGACCTGGAAATCCGCGGCGCGGGCGAAGTGCTCGGGGACGAACAGAGCGGCGAAATCGCGGACGTGGGCTTTGACCTCTACAACCAGATGCTCAAATCCGCCGTGCGCGCGATGAAGCGCGGCGAAACGCCCGACTTCTCGATGCCCTTTGCGGCGATGAGCGAAATCAACCTGCACCTGCCAGCGCTCCTTCCCTCGGACTACGTTCCTGACGTCGCTAGCCGCCTGGGGCTCTACAAGGAGCTCGCCGCCGCGGACAACGTCTCGGAGCTCGAGCACGTGATCGACGACTTGAACGATCGATTCGGCCCCTTGCCCGACGCCGCCAAGGCCCTGATCGCCACGCACCGCCTGCGGCTCGCGGCCGCGCGGATCGGCATCGCTAAAATTGACGCCGCCGACGAGGCGATCGTCTTCTCCTTCAAGGCGCGTCCGGCGTTTGAACCGATGGCGATGATCAAGCTTCTCCAGAAGTACCCGGCCATTCTCCGCATGCTGGGCCCGGACAAGGTGCGCATGACGGTGAAGACGGGCTCGCTCGACGATCGCGTGCGCGCCGTGCGCACGATCACGAACCCGCTTTTGTCGGCCGTGCCCGAAACCAAGGAAAACGTATGACCCACCCTCCCCTGCGCCGGCAAGACCGTGCGATTTCTCACGATGACGCGATGAAGGTGATTCGCGCCGCCCACTACGCCGTGCTCTCCACGGTGGGCGAGGACGGCCGCCCCTACGGCGTTCCGGTGAACGCCGCGCTCATTGACGACGTCCTCTACTTTCACGGCACGAAGGCGCCGGAAAGCCGCAAGGCAATAAACCTCGCGGCGCACCCCGCGGTGTCGCTTTGCTTCGTCGCGTACGAAGAGCGCATTGCCGCGGAGTACTCGACGGACTACGCCTCAACGATCGTCGAAGGCACGGCCGCGCTTGTGACCGACGCCGCGGAAAAGGAGAAGGCGCTTCTTGCGATCTGTGCGCAGCACGCGCCCGAAGCCGAAGCGGCTGAGAGCCTGGATTACATCCGCAAGGGCGGTGCCTGGGCAAAGGTCTGGCGCGTCACGATCGAGTCCATGACGGGCAAGTCCCGCAACTGGCTTGACGTTGCCGAGCACCTTGAAGGAGCGCTTGCGTGATGGAACGCCATTCTCCCGACGCCTTCGTCTTCTGCGCCGACGCCCCCGCGAAAAATTTTGCAGACGAATTAACGGCGATCCTCGCCCCGCAAAAACGCTTTCAAACGGCGGACGGCCGGACGTTGAAATTCAACGGCGTCACCACGGACGCCGCGCGGCGCGTAAAGGCTCAGAACTTCGCGGAAGCGCACCGCGCCGACAGCCTCTACTGGGACGCCGCGACATCGATCACGTCCTTCAAGGCCTTCTTCTTTGACATGGACTCCACCCTCGTCACGACGGAGACGCTGGACGAAATGGCAGCCTTGTGCGGCACCGGAAAAGCGTGCGCCGAAATCACGGCGGCCGCCATGGCAGGGACGATCAAGAACTACGCCGAGAGCCTTCGGGCGCGCGTCGCGCTTTTAAAGGGCATGGACGCCTCGGTGCTGGAAACCGTGATGGCGCACACCCGCGTCAACCCCGGCGCTCCCGAACTCATCGACGCCCTGAACCGTCACGGCGTGAAGTCCTATGTGCTGAGCTCGGGGTTCACCGTGTGCACTAGCCGCGTCGCGGAAATGCTTCACATGACGGGCTACCACTCCAACGTGATCGGCATTGAAGACGGAAAGTTCACGGGCGGCGTCACCGGCATGGCGGGCGGCCCCATCGTGGACGGCGCGGGAAAGCTCGCCTTCGCGGAACGCACGGTGAAGGCCTTGGGGGGCACGATGGCAAACGCTGTCTGCTCGGGCGACGGGAGCAACGACCTTCTCATGGTGAGCGCCGCAGGGCTCGGCGTAGGCTTTCGCCCCAAGGCCGTTTTAAAGCCCTGCTGCCGGCTCGCCTTGAACTTCACGGGCTTTGACCGCCTTCTCGCGCTCTTTGCCGAGACGGCGCCCGCGATGACGGAGTTTTAGGATGACGACGCTCGCTCCCGCCCCGGCGCCGTACTTCGCCGCAACCTGCACCTTTGACGTCGCCGTAACGGACGAGGACGCCACGGCCGCGGTGCATTTTTTCAAAGTGCCGGGCCCCGCGCACGACGCACTGGGAAGCCTCGTCATTCTCTGGGGCGACGGCAGCGAAACCCTCGTCGTCTGTGAAGCGAGCCGCGACGACATCGAAACCATGATGGAGACTGCGGACGCCTTCCCCACGGCTGAGTTTTCTCACGCCTACGGCCACGCGGGCGTCTTTCACGTGACGATCGGCTGCCCCTCGGGCTTCGTTCCGCTCGCCCGGCTTCCGCTGCAGACGACCGCCATCACGAGCGCTCTGCCCACCTTGACGATCGGCGAAACGGACGAGCGGGGGCGGTTGCTGCCCTCGGACACCCTGCCGCCCCTGGTGCCCGCGCCGCTTCCTGTCATACCGAACGAAACCAGCGAGGCAGGCGGCGCCGAGGCTTCGGACGACGCGCCAGCTGCCGCCGAAGGCGAAGAAACCGCCCTGGCGGAACCGCCGGCACCCGCGTATTCCGCGCTCGCGTCGATCCCGGCGGATCTTTTGGCGAACAACCCGCACCTTGCCTACTTTGACGACGCCTTTGCGGGGTCGCAGATCGCAGCCGTTTCCCCCGACCTCTTTGCGCCCGTGAAGCACATCGACTCCGCGCGCCGTCTTTTTGCGGGTTCGAAGCTTGAAGCCGTGCCCGCAGGGTTCCTCAGCCACGTGCACGAAGCGACCGCCGTCGAAAAGGCGTTTGCGAACTGCCCGCAGCTCGCGTCGGTTGCCGATCCCTTTGCGCCCGCGCCGGTGCCCCCTTGCGCCGAGGGACTCCTTGCTGGCGCACCGCTCCCGCTTTTTGCCGCCTTCCCGCGCGAACTGCGCGCGGATCTCGGCTGCGTTCGGCCGGCAGCAACCGCTGACGACGCCCCCTTCACCTTCTTCTGGCACGCTGGCGCTCAGTCTGCAGGCGCGCCGATCGTTTATTTCTACCCCACGGACTTTGCCGAAAGCGGGGACTTCTTCATCGACTGGGGCGACGGCACGACGGAGTCCGTCGCGTGGAATGACGTGTCGGCCATCACGCATGAGTACGCCCGTGACGGCATCTATCAAGTGACGCTCTTCTCCACCCCGAACGAACCCGTGCGGCCCTTCCGCCTCGGGCGCTTCGTGACGGAAATCGCGTCTCCCTTGCCCGCCTTCTTCCCGCGCAACGTCACCGAAAAAGGGAACTTCTGCGGCTGGGCCGCGGACGCCCGCGAGCTTGTGCGCGTCCCTTCGAACCTTTTTGACGCCATCGGCAAGGACGTGACGAACTTGGATGAAGCCTTCGCGGGGTGCACAGCGCTCTCGTCCGCCCCCGATTCGCTTTTTGCCTTTGTGAACGCCCGTGCGAGCGTTGACGGCGCCTTTGCCTTCTGCAAGAAGCTCTCGCGCCTTCCCGCTAGCTACGCGAGCCGCCCCCGCCGCACGGAGCGCGACTACTTTGCGCCCTGCCCAGTCCCGGCCACTCCTGAACCGCCCCCAGCGCCTGCGGAGAATCTTGAATGACCACGCCCTTTCACTCCGCCACGCCCCTGCCGCTGCGTCTGACGCTCGAGAGTCCCAAGCGCCGCATCGAAACGCTGCGCTTTGCGCCGCAGGCGACGCTGGCTCCGGCCTTTGAAACCATCACGGTCACGTTGGACGGCCGAACAGTCGTCAGGCACTGGCCCGCGGGCGCGGCGCTCGAATTCACCTGGGACCTCGCGCCCGGCGTCCATCGACTCGCGGTGGACGCGGGCGGCTTGTGGCCGGCGGAGACGGTGACCCTTCCCGAATCCACGACGGCGATCACCGGCATCATCCCCACGATTGCGGATCCCGCAACGGGCGAGCCCAGCCCCGACGCCTTCTGGCTCGCGCCAGGCGCGGAACTTGCGAACCTCACGTCGGTCTTTGCCTCGGCCTTCGTGCGAAACACCCACCGCACGAGCTTCGAGCGTTTCTTTGCGGGCGCCAAAAAGCTCACGAGCGTGCCGGAAGCGCTCTTTTTCCCGACGATACGCGTCGAATCCTTTGCGGGAACGTTCGCCCATTCGGGCCTCACGGCGGTGAGCGACCAGCAATTTAACTGCACGCCGCTCGTGACCGACTTTTCCGAATGCTTCCTTGACACCCCCTTGGCGGTCGTCCCCGAAGAGCTCTTTGGCGAGACGCCGCTGGCGAAGAACTTCACCCGCACGTTTGCCAACACGCGGGTGACGCAGGTGCCCGAAGGCCTTTTTGCGGGCACGGCCAAAGGCGGCGTCTTTACGGAAGCCTTCGCGCGCGACGACATTCGCAGCGTGCCCGCCGAATTGATGGCCTGCCTTGAGCCCGCGGACGTGGACGGCATGTTCACGCCGCCCCGGACCACAGCCTACGATCCCCTGAACCTCAAGACGGCTGCGGTGCTCCCGCCCGAATTCCTGCGCGACACCGTGAACGCTTCGGGCGTGCCGACGAAGGCCTTTGGCGACTGACGATTCCCCGAAGGCGCCCTTCGAGGCCCTTTGGGATCATTCTCCCAAACCGCGCGTGAAAGCCCGCGCGTAGAATTCGCGCCTCCCGCAGGCACCCCCGCCTGCCCTCACTTTCTGCTTTCACATCATGTTCATCTTCCTTCTCTTGGCGTGCACCATCGCCGGACTCATCGTGATGCTCCGCTTCAAAGTGCCGCTGGGGCCCGCGATTTTGATCTGCGGCCTCGCCCTCTGGGCGGTGGAAAAGCCTGACCTGCAGTTGCTCTACAACTCTGCGAAAACCATGTTGCTCCGATCCCGCACCTGGGATCTGGTGGGCGCCCTTTACTTTGTGGTGTGCCTGGAAATTGAACTTCGCAAGAGCGGGTGCCTGGCGGGCATGGTGAAGTACCTGCAGCAGCTCACCCCCAACAAGAAGATTTCGCTGGCGGTGATGCCGGCCTTTCTGGGGCTGCTTCCGAGCATCGGCGGCGCGCGCTTTTCGGCGCCGATCGTGGAAAAGCTCGCCGAAGGCGAAGACCTCAAGCCCGAGACGCTCGCCGCCGCGAACTTCTGGTTCCGGCACATCTTTGAATTCTCAAGCCCCATCGTCCCCGGGATGATCCTTGCCTGCGCCATCACGAACAACCCCGTGGGCGACGTGATCCTGCACGTGATGTGGCTCTCGGTGCTCGCTTTCGTCGTGGGATGGTTCACGATTCTGGCGGGCGTCAAGATGAAGCCCGCCGTGCGGCCGCAGATTTCGCCCGAGGAATTGAAGAAGGAGCGCGCAGACTTCATCCTCTGCTTCACGCCCATTTTCTTCATGCTCGCCCTGATGCTGATCGTGGGGCTCTCCGCCGGCGAATCGATGGGACTCACCGCCATCTTCGCGTGGGCGCTCCTCAAAGCCTGCCACCGCTCCGTCACCCTGAAGGAAGTCTTCATTGGCGCTCTGGAGTGGAAGCTCTTTCGCGACGTCTTCTGCATTTTCCTTTTCATCGAGCTCCTCACGGGCACGGGACTCATGGACCAGATCGTCGCCACCATCACGCAGGCGCCCTTGCCGGTGGAATGGATCATCGGCATCTTGTCCCTCATCGTCGGCATTCTCACCGGCATGTCGCAGGGCCACGTCGCGATCGTGATGCCCATCGTCGCGGCCTTGGCGCCCGCCGGAAACCTGGACTACATTGCGATTGCCTTGGTGTGCGGCGTAGGCGGCCAGATGGTGACGCCCACTCACATGTGTCTGGTGATTACCTTGAACTACTTCAAGAGCGACTTCTTCAAGACGCTCGTGCCCTGCATCGTGAGCGAGGCGGTGATCTTCACAGTCTTCGCGCTGCAGCTCTGGCTCTTCCCGTCGGCTTAGTCTCGTCGAGAAATGTAAAAAACCGCCGATCCGAAGACCGGCGGCGATGTTCTTAACGCTTCAAAAGCGCATAAAGAACAAGGACCGTGGCACTGAAGGAAAGCGTCATGTCAATGTTGACATTGAGCTCGCCGTTGAGCCATAATAAGCCCAACGCGCCAAGGTACACGAGATTGGATTTGCTGTGCATCTCGTAGCTCCTTTGTTGCGAAGCCCGGAAGTTTGCAGACTGCCGGGCTTGTTTTTTAAGGCCCGCCGCCGAGAGCCGACGACGGGAGTTCCTTGCAAAAGAGATCCGCGGCTCATTATACGGAACCGTCGCACTTCATTGTGATCACTCTCGGGATCTTGTCGCAGCAACTTGGATTTCTTTCCTCAGCACCTTCTGGCTGGAGGACACAAAAAACCGCCGATCTTCCTTGCAAGGAAGCGGCGGTTTTTCTTTGGGCGAACGGCGGGCTCAATCGTCGCCCGTCATTGTCTGGCGGTTTCCAACAGCGGCTTTCAGCGCCTCACCGGACTCGAGCGGATGGAGGATCGCTTCTGCAAACTGCAGGAGATCATCGTGCGAGAGGCTCAGAAGCTCCTCATCCGTGCAGCGGCGGTCGCACAGGATTTCCTGCGGCGTGCGCCGGGCAGCGTCCTTCACCGCGTCTGTCATGGCGCCGACCTCACGCCTGCTCGGAAGCGCGGCGCACGGCCTGCATGAAGGCGTTCACCTTTGCGGGATCCTTGATGCCGCGCGCCGCCTCAACGCCCGCCAAGACGTCCACCGCCCAGGGCTTTAAAAGCTTGATCGCCTGAATGACGTTGTTTTCCTTCAAGCCCCCGGCGACAAGCAAGGGCTTCGTGATCTTCTGGCGAATTCGGGCCGCTTCTTCGGCGTTGATGCCGGCGCCGCCCCAGGTTTCGCTTTTGGCATCTGCCAAAAGCCCCGCCGCCCACGGGTAGTTCGCCTGCGCTTCCGCCAGGCGCTCGGGGCGGTCAAAGTGAACGGATTTCAGGTACGGCGCATGAAACTGGTCGCAGAAGGCGCGGGACTCGCTGCCGTGAAACTGCAGCGTCGCGTCCGGAAAGAACGACAAGTACTCGCGCACTTCTTCAGCGGTGGGGTTCACAAAAACCAGCACCTTCGTGACGCTTTCGGGCACGAGGCACGCCAGGCTCATGAGGCGCGTGGGCGGCACAAAGCGCGTGCTCCCAGGGTAGCACACGAAGCCCACGGCGTCCGCGCCTGCGTCCGTCACGGCGACGACGTCGTCTTCGCGCGTCAAGCCGCAAATTTTGACGCGCACGCGATCCGTGCCGTCCGCCGCGGTTTTGGAAAAAAGCATGTCACTCACCTCGCCAAAGAACCGGCCCTGCGAGCGCTTCTAGGGAAACGCCGCTCTTTTCGCTTGTTGACGGGCAAGTTCTGCACTCTGAATTTCTGTCCGGGGCCCTTCCCCAGAAAAATCGCGGCGAATCGTACCGTGAGGCCTTTCGGGAGACAATAGGCAGAACGCTTAGAACGGCAAGCGAACTTTTCAGCCCAGGCCGTAGGTGTGGCGAGCGCGGGGCGCAAGAAACAGGTAGACCGTCGAGAGCGCCACGCCGCAGCCGGTGAGGGCCAGAGGCATGACGTCCGCCGTCCCCTTCTGGCTCCACCACGCGAGCATTTCGTTCACGGGCCCCGCCACCCACATGAGAAGGACCGCAAACAAAAGCGCCTTCTTGTCCCGGCCCGTCACGAGACGGTGAATGGCCGCGAGACACAAGACGCTCCCCGCAATGCCGGGCGTGCCGTAGCGCAGGATCACCTCCGCCGGCAACCCCTCTGGCGTCCTTTCGCTAATAAAAAGGAGGATGTTCGCGGCGCTGCCGCCGTCCGCCACCGCCACGGCAAAAAGAAACGCCACGACGATGAAAAGTCCGCCTTTGACGCCATGGGGCTTTACTGGGATTGCCGCCGGATATTTTCTCGCCGTCTGCCAGAGCGAATGCAACACCAGCACGCAGAAAAAAAGGAGCGCCGCGGCGCCCACAAAGGTCATGGACTCTTCGGACATAGGGGTTATTCCTCATTTCGCCGAGCGGAGATCGACTCGGTGTTTCTACTTAGTCATTGCCCGATTCTACCGTTTTTCGAATTCCTCCTTTCGGTATACGGGGTAACCCCTAGCATTAAGGCCTACTGCGTAGGCAATCCATCCCATCGAAACCCTTAACGAGATGCCTCTACCCAGCGGGTACTCCTTTTGGAGGAGGCGAACTAATCTGACATACGAAAAAAGGAGGAGTGGGTTTCAAGGCCCTGCGGTTCATCCGCCAGACGCCCCGAACACCCGCGAGCCTCCCTTTCACACAAAAACAAATCGACAGAGAGAAGGAGAAAATTCCATGATCGATATTTCCCGTCGCAGCCTTCTGGGCGCCGCCGGCGCGTTCACCATCGGCGCCGCCGCCACCGCTGCCAACGCGGCTGTTCCGACTCCCGCCAAGTGGAACCGCACGGTTGACTTCCTTATCATCGGCACCGGCTTTGCCGGCCTCGCCGCCGCGCTCGAAGCCCACGAAAACGGCATGAAGAGCATCCTCGTCGTGGACAAGATGCCCACCGCCGGCGGCAACTCCATCATCAACGGCGGCGCCATCGCCGCTGCGGGCACGGACATGCAGGCCAAGGAAGGCATCAAGGACAGCGCCGACCTTCTCTTCAAGGACATCTGCAAGGCAGGCGGCGGCATCGCCCACCCCGACCTCGCTCGCCACATCGCTGACGAATCCGTCGCCAACTACGAGTGGCTCCGAGACCACGTGGGCGTGAAGTTCAAGGCCGTGACCTACCACGGCGGCCACTCCGTTCCCCGCAGCCACGCGGTGGTGGAAAACACGGGCGCGGGCTTCATCAACCCGATGTTGAAGAAGTGCCAGGAATACAAGATCCCCGTTGAACTGCGCACCATGATCGACGACTTGATCGTTGACAAGAACGGCGCGGTGATCGGCGTGAAGGCCCGCAAGAACTATCGCTTCGGCAACGAAAAGTCCGGCCGCGTGGACTACATCCGCGCTCGCTACGGCGTCTTGCTTGCTTCGGGCGGCTTCTCTCAGAACGTGAAGATGCGCATGGACCACGATCCGCGCCTTACTGCTGACTTCACCTCCACGAACCACCCGGGCGCCACGGGCGAAATCATTCAGGACGCCCAGATGATCGGTGCGAACACCGTGCACATGGACTGGATTCAGCTCGGACCGTGGACGAGCCCCGACGAAAAGGGCTTTGGTCTCGCTCCGCTCTTCGTGGAATCCACCGTCGGCTACGGCCCGATGATCGATCCCGCCACCGGCAAGCGCTTCATCATGGAAACCGGCAACCGCAAGGTCCGCGCTGACGCCATCGTCGCCATCGGCCACCCGGTGCTGATCTACTCCTGCGAAACGAACATCATGAACAAGGTCGTGAACCACAACATGACCCCCGAGATGTTCAAGAAGGTGCAGGAACGCGGCACGATCCGCAAGTTCAACACCATCAAGGAAATCGCTGACTACTACAAGATCCCGTACGACGCCCTGAAGGCCGAGAACGACAAGTTCAACAGCTACATCAAGGACCAGAAGGATCCGGACTTCAACTGCAAGATGTTCAAGGACGCGGTTGTGAACGAAAACGGCCCCTTCTACGTCTGCCGTCTGTGGCCGCGCGTCCACCACTGCATGGGCGGCCTTGAGATCAACAACAAGGCTCAGGTCGTTGACGCTCGCGGCAACGTGATCAAGAACCTCTACGCCGCTGGCGAAGTGACGGGCGGCGTGCACGGCATGGTCCGTCTCGGCACCGTCGCGGTGGCTGACTGCACGATCTTCGGTCGTACGGCTGCCCGCACCGCCATCGAACAGATGAAGAGCGCCAAGTAATTTGGCACAATAAAGGCGGTTTGCCTTGAAAAAGGCGACCGCCTTTAAGCTATTTTCGAATCGGCGCCCCACGCCGGTTCATGCAAAAACAAAAGAGAATCAGACAAATGAAAAAGACTCTTATCGCCTGCGGCGTGGCTTCGGCCTTCCTCGCTGGCTCCGCTTTCGCTGCTGACGTTCAGGTTTACGGCCTCATCAACACGGGCCTTTCCTATGTTCACACGAACTCCGATGTGGACGGTGTGAAGAACACGAACAAGTTCTCCATGGAAAATGGTCAGGAATTCGGCTCCCGCTGGGGCATCAAGGGGTCGGAAGACCTCGGCAACGGCTTGAAGCTCGGCTTCGTACTCGAATCCGGCTTCGAAGCTGACACGGGCGCCCTCGACACCAAGCAGGGCGGTCGCCTCTTTGGCCGTGAAGCCAACATGACGCTTTCCGGTGACTTCGGCGCCCTCTCCTTCGGCCGCCTGAACATCTTCGGCAGCGTGCTGGGCGCCAACGGCCTCTTCCGCGCGATCGATCCGCTGCTGGCCAACTACACCTCCGCCATGGGCTCTGGCTACGCCACCGCCTCCATGTGGACCCGCGTGGACAACGCCATTTCCTACAAGACCCCGACGTTTGCTGGCTTCACCGGCTACGCCATGTACTCCTTCCAGAACGACTCCACGAAGGATGGTACGGAAAACAAGGCTTCTGCTGACCGCTACGCTTCTGTCGCTCTGCGCTATCAGAACGCCGGTCTCGAAGCCGTGTTCGTTGCTGACACGACGAACTGGGGCACGCTTGAAACGCTCAAGGGCTATACGGGCGCCGAAAACGTCAAGGACGGCTACACCTACACCCTCGGCGGCAACTACGCCTTTGACAATGGCTTCAAGGTCATTGCCTTCGGCCAGTACTTCGAAAACCAGTTTCTGAACGTCAACGCCCGCGGCGGCGTTGCCAAGGATGGGATTATCAACTCCTTCGCCAAGAACTACGGCTTTGTTGACGGCTGGGGTGCCAGCCTCGGCATGCACTACCCGGTGCTCGGCGGCACGGCCAAGTTTGCGGTCAACTACCGCGACATGAGCAACACGGCTGACGTTGACTTCACCCGCTGGACCGTTGCTGCCGCCTACGACTACAGCCTCTCCAAGCGCACCGCCCTCTACGCGATGGCCGGCTACTCTCAGGAAAAGCTTGAGAAGACTGGCGAAAAGGACGTGAAGCCGAGCGGCTGCGAAGTCAGCATGGGCATCGTCCACCGCTTCTAATCTGATTGATTAGTTAGAAGGTCTCCCCCGTCGGAAGGTTTTCTTGTTTGCCTTCCGACGATTCCGAATCCCGACCGGAACCAGCATTCCGGTTGGGATTTTTT
>CAVACW010000016.1:0-33690 GCA_963587345.1 uncultured Oscillospiraceae bacterium
TGGTCTTTGCCGTGTCAACGGGCGGCAGCGCCGATCCTCTGGCGCTCGTCGGCCCGGACTTTGCGCCGACCGCGGACGTGCTGGGGTTCCTCGCTTTTGCGGCGGTGATTACTGTCTTCGTGCGCCGCACGATGCGCTCTGCAAAGAACTCGTAAGCCGACGGAACTTTGCGAGAAAGCCGCGCCGCTTCTCCTGCTTTCGGGCGGAACGAAGGGGCGCGGCTCCTTTTATTTTCGCGCCGTGCGGCGTTCGATGGCGGCTTTGGCTCAGCCCAGCGATTGAATGACGAGGGTCCAGAGCGGTAGCGTTGCCATGGCGGCGAGCGTCTGCGCCGTCGTGACGCCTGCCACGGTTGCTGCGTCGCCGCGCATCGTGGCGGTCATGACATAGCAGGACTGGGCGGTGGGAAGCGCGGCAAAAAGAAGGAGCACGCCGGCTTCTACGGCGGAGAGTCCGCAGAGCTCGCCTGCACCCCAGGCGATGAGCGGCACGACGATGAGCCGTTCGATCGTTGAGGCGGCGATGAGCGCCGCATGGCCTCGGAACGATTCGAGCCGCAGGCCGGCGCCGATGCAAAGAAGTCCCATCGCAAGCGAGGCGCTGCCAAGATGCTTCAAGAAGATGGCGGGGACGCTCGGAACCGGGACGCCCGTGATGTTCCACGCAAGGCCAAGCAGCGTGGCGATGATGAGGGGATTCCCGGCGACGGTCTTCCAGACGGGGGTGCGCCGGGCGAGGGCGCTCCCTTCTGTTTTGGCGACGGCGGAGGCAAGGACGCTCACCGCAATCGTATTGCTGATCGGCACCCAGAACGCGATGAGAAGCGCAAGCAGCGCAAAGCCCGTGTCGTCAAAAAGCTGCGAGCAGATCGCAAAGCCGATGTAGGTGTTGAAGCGAAAGCCGCATTGAAAGACCGAGGCGTGGGTGAGGAGGCTGTCCTTTGCGAAAAAGCGAAGGGAGGCGGCTGCCGCAACGGCGAGCATCATTGACGCCACGCCGGTCGCAAGAAAAAGCGCGGCGGACGCCGGCGTGAGCTTGCTTTGTGCGACGGAGAGAAAAAGGAGCGGCGGAAAAAGCACCTTGAAGACGAGCCGCTCAGTCGCTTGCCAGAAGTCGTCGCTGTAGTGGAGGCGGCTTCGAAGCATCGTGCCCAGAAAGATGATGAGAAAGTCGGGAAGGATGATGGCAAAGGGATTCATGGCACAGGCCTTGGGGTTCGAAAGGCAGTCATTGTCGGCGTGCGGCGTCGTTTTGGGCTGAAGTTCATCGGGTGAGAACCGCTGTGTTAAGCGGGCGTGCACCGCTGGACAAGTCGGGGGGCGCTTGGGTGCGCTACGATGAGGCACTTTTCTTTTTTGGAGTCCCCCCCCATGCCCCGGGTGATAGTCATCAACGGCCAGCCCAATCCGCACCGTCCTTCGACGACGGCGTCGATTCTCACTGAACTGAAGACGCTTCTCCCCGAAGCCGACATTCGTCATGTCGCGGACGCGGTGACGGACGACAAGGCCTACGTCGTCGCAGAGCAGGCGGCGCTTCGAGCGGCGGACGTCATCGTCTGGCAGTTCCCGCTCTACTGGTACTCGGTTCCAGCAAAGATGAAGCAGTGGATTGACGATGTGCTGGCCTACGGCTTTGCCTACGGCCGCAACGGCGACGCCTTGAAGGGCAAGAAGCTTCTCGTTTCGGTGACAACCGGCGGGAGCGAGGACGAGTACACGCCTGCAGGCGCCGAGCACTTCTGTCTCTCGGACTTTCTTGTTCAGTTCGAGCAGACGGCGATGTTTTGCGGCATGACGTGGCTAGAGCCTGTGGCGTCCTACTCGATGATGTACTTGCCGGGCGTGACGCCTGAAAGCGAAAAGGTCCGCATTGACTCGCAGATTCGCCGGCACGCGGCCGACATCGTGGCTCGCGTGAAGTCTGCGGCATGACGCACGCGTCGCCCAACATAGATCCGGCTGCCGTGGCGCTCTTTCTGCGGGCGGCGGAAACGTCGTTGGCTCGCGCCGCTGACGCGCTGAACCTGTCGCGCTCGGCGGTGACGCAAACGATTGAGCGGCTGGAGAAAAGCTGGGGCGTTGTGCTTTTTGACCGGGCCTCGCGTCCGATGCGCCTTACGGCGGAGGGGGAGGCGGCGGCAGCGCTTGCGCGGCGCTATCTTGCCGAGTCACAGGTCTTTGCGGACGGCGTCGCGAGGCTTGCCAAGCGGCAGGTGCAGTCGCTGCGGCTCGTCATTTCTGAAGTTGCTCGGGCGTTTGCGGGCGCCGAAATCGAGGCGGCGCTGATTCCGACGGTGGCTGCCTTTTCGGCGGAGACGGGCTTGATTCCCGCGGTGCAAAAGCGCTTTGCCGAAGGAAAGGCGGACCTTGCGGTGGCGCCCGATCTTCCTGAAGCGGAGCGCCTTCTGGCTCGGCGGCTTTGCACGGAGCGCTACTGCCTTGTGACGCCGAGAAGCGCGGCGCCCGTGGACGGGATGCCGCTTTCCGAGGTGCTGCCGAAGCTCGCCTTGCCTTTTGTGTCCTATCGCCGGGAGTCGCTGGACTGGCAGAAGGCTCAGCGCCTGCTGAGGATTCTGGGGCTTCCCGCCGGACAGTCGATTGCGTTGGAAAACACGCAGGCCGTGGCAGAGGCTGCGGCTTCGGGACTCGGATGGACGATTTTGCCGCCCCTGAACTTGTGGTGCGTGAGAAAGCGCCTTTCCGGCGTAACGCTCCATTCGCTGGGGGAGGCCACGGCGGAAAAGACGCTCTGGGCTGCCGTGAAGGACGCGCGCTTTCTGCCGGCCATGGAGACAGCGGCGTCGGTGTTCAGAAAGTGCCTTCAGACGAAGTGGCGCGAGGAGATGCTGGTCGCCAAGCCCGCAGCTGAGGATTTCTTGAGCTTTTGAGAGGCAAAAATCCGACGCAGAAAGCAAAAGCGGCGCTTTCCGAGGACGCCGCTTTGAATGTGCTTCTCGCTTCCAAAAGCTGGACGGAAGCCTTAGTCGTCAGCTGAAGCTGACTTTTTGACTGACAATGTCTTCAGATAGGCACGGGGAAGTTCTTCACCGCGCTTTGCTGCGCGTTTCAAGGCGGCTTCAAGCACGCCTCGCGCCCAGGTGCTGCCACCCATGGCGGTGACGGCCTCGCGGACTTCATCCGTCAATCGGACCTGCAGGACCACGGACATGGTCTTGGGACCGATGGGACGACGGCCGATCGGCTTCTTTTCTGAAGACGTCGTCTGCCGGCGTCGAGCGGGCCGGCGTGCAGCTTCTTTATCGTTATCTTGCATGCACACTTCCTTTAACAAAGAGGGAAAAGGACTACTTACCGAGACAGAGTATACGAAATAAAAACGTAAACAAGAGGAATTTCTTTAATCTTTTCTAAAGGATCTTTGGAAATGTCCCCAAAACGGTCTCGCCTTTCGTCTATACAATGAAAAAATCGATCACAACGTAAGGGTTTCACCTCACGCGGCGTTCTAGCCCTTGTCGCAAAACGAAAATTTTGCGGTGGGGGGCAGTGAAGTCCCGCCGACAGGGCCTTGACACGGTTTTTTATTATATGGAAAATGCATGAGACGGAGGGCGCTGCAGGCGGAAAATCCCTCCGAAAAGTGTGACATATTTTGACGGCAGGCAGCAAAATCTCTTCAAGCCATGCCGGATTGCGTAGGAGCAATTGATGGATGCCGTGGCGGACACCTTCGTAGAACCCGTCTTGAATGAGCTGACGAGTGCGGCCGTTCCGACGAAGCTTCGTCTTTCCATGATTGACGCGCTCGCCGAAAACGACGCTGTGGGCGTCATTGCAGGTTACTACGACGAAAAGCTTACCATCGCTTGCGTGAGCCGGTTCTTTCTCACGCTTTTGGGCTATGCCCCGGATGGCGAGGACTTCTATCGCGATTCTCAAGGGTCGCTTGCGCACCTCATCAGCCCCACAGGGGATTTTCCCTTTGATCCGGCGTCGTTTGCTCAGTCCCCTCGGGAAGCACGCTACGTTTTTGAGCGCATCCATCAGGCGCCCGTCCTGATGCGCACGGTGCGGCTCGACAGCACGGACGAGCAGGGCCGCGCCATGTGGGTCATGTCGGCGCAGGGAAGCCGCGACTCGCAGGAGCTCGCGCTCGTTCGAAAGATCGTTCTCTACGGCTACTGGAGCGTGGACTACGACGAGAAGGCGCACCCCGTTGTCGTGCACTGGAGCCAGAGCTTTCGGCGACTGCTGGGCTACGATGGCTATGAGGACTTCCCGGATGTGGTGGAGTCCTGGAAGAAGTGCGTTGCGGAAGGCGAGCGCAGCGAGCACTGGTTTCGGGTGCACGAGGCGCTGCATGATCCAGACTGCGAGGCGCTCGAGTTTGAGAGCCCCTTGAAGCTCAAGACGGGCGAGGTGCGCTGGTTTAGAAGCACTTGTCGCATCGTGCGCCGGCGCGATAGAACGCCGCACCGGCTCGCTGGCGTCATGGTGGACATCACCGAGCAGCGCACGGCGCTCGAACTGAAGACTCGCCGGGAGGTTTTCTATCGCGCCCTGTCGCAGAACGTGCTTTGCGAACTTTCGATTGATCTTGAACTGAATCGCTTTCAGTTGCTGGCGGGGAAAGATGCCGTAGCGCCGTATTTCATCGAGTCGAGAACCTGGGACGAGCAGCTCGCGGACTTCATCGACCGCTTCGTCGAGCCGGATGACCGCGCCCGCGTTCGCGGGTTGCTCTCCCGAGCGCATTTTGACGAAGTCTTTGCGCGCGGCGACCGGCTCGCGGTGAGCATTCGTCATCCAATGCCTGACGGCCGGATGATCTGGGGCGAGCATGTCTTTCTCTGCCAGGATCGGCATCCCGATGGGCGGCCGCGCAAGATCCTCATGTACGTGCAGGATGTGACGGACGACAGGGAGAATCCGGTGACCGTTGAACCGCTCGTCACGGAAGAGACGCTTCGAGACGAGCTCTTGGGCGGAATGAATCGACTTGTCGATTGGTACGTCGTCTGCGAGCCCGAAACGGACCGCTATTCCTTTTACCAGCACCGCAGCGGCATGGAGCGACTGGAGTACCCGGCCAACGGCCGCTTCACGCACCTTGTGGCGTTGCTCGCGCGAAAGATGTCGCCCATGTACTTGAAGACGCCTTTGGAAGACGTGTTGAAGGCGGACGAGATGAAGCGGCGCTCCGAAGACGGCGAACGACCCTGGCGACTGCAGTGCTTGTCGCCCGGCCCCGTCACGGCCTACACCGATATTTCGGTGATTCCGATGCGGCGCAAGGCGGGCGAGGCGCAGCGGTTTCTTTTGATCGCGCAGGACAACACAAAGCATCTTCACGCTGAATTGAAGATCCGTCGCACGCTGCAGCTCGCCTGCGACGTGGCGAAGTCCGCGAACGAAGCAAAGTCGAGGTTCCTCTCCCATATGTCCCACGACATCCGTACGCCGATGAATGCGATCGTCGGCATGTCGGCGATCGCGGGGATGCATGTCGATGATGTCGAGCGCGTGAGGCACTGCCTTGACCGCATCACGGAATCGAGCCAGTATCTGCTGGGTCTCATCAACGAGGTGCTCGACCTCTCCCGCATTGAAAGCGGCGCCGTGAAGATGTCAAAGATGGCGTTTGGCCTTCGGGAGACGGTGGAGGAGGTGCGAAGCCTTGTAAAGGAGTCCGCCGAGCAACGCCGCCATACGATGGTCTGGCGCACCGAAGGCATTGTGCACAACGAGGTGCTGGGCGATCCTTTGCACTTGCAGCAAGTTCTCGTCAACCTTGTGAGCAATGCCGTGAAGTACACGCCGCCCGAAGGGCGCGTCGAGGTCACGGTTCTTGAAGAGCCCGCGCCGGAAGCAAAGTCTGCGTGCTTCAAGATTCGCGTTTCCGACAACGGCATCGGGATGTCCGAGGCGTTCCAGAGGACCCTGTTTGAACCTTTCAGCCGCGAGTTGCGCGACTTCGTGCAGGCGCAGCAGGGTACGGGGCTGGGGATGTCCATCACGAAGAACCTTGTACTCCTTATGGGCGGCTCGATTCGCGTGAAGAGTGCTCCGAATGCGGGAAGCACCTTTGAAGTGACGGTCTTCTTCCCGAAGGCGGGCGCTGACGAGGCGGTGACGCCCGCCAAGAGCCGGCTCTCGCTTGCGGAATTCTCTCAATCGGACTACGCCGGGCGGTGCGTTTTGCTCGTGGAGGACAACGAGATCAACCGTGAGATCACGCTGGAAATTTTGCAGAGCGTGGGCGTTACGGTCGACACAGCCGAAGACGGTGCCGTGGCGCTTGAACGGGTGAAAACGAATCCCGGGCGCTATGACCTCGTTTTCATGGACATTCGCATGCCGGTGATGAACGGGTACGAGGCGACGCGGGCGATTCGCGCGCTCGGTCGCGAGGACACCGCCAAGCTTCCCATCGTCGCCATGACGGCGGACGTTTTCGCCGAAGACGTGGCTGAAGCTGAAAAGGCTGGCATGAACGGTCATGTTGCCAAGCCCGTGGACCTTGCAAAGCTCGCCGCGGAAATGAACCGCTGGCTGCACTAGCGGGGTTCTTTCCGACGCTGCGTCATCATCGCGGCGCTTCCCAGAATCGCCGTCATCGCCCAGAAGATGCTCGCGGCGCCCAGCGCCGCGGTGAGCACCCCGAACGTTGTGGGGAGCACGGCGTGGCAGGCGTTCGTGAACATCGTGCGGATGCCGAGCGCTTCGCCCACGCGTCCTGCGGGAGCTTCGGAATGCAGGAGACTCATCACGTTGGGCTGGCTCGATCCCAGGCCGAGTCCGAGCAGAAATGACGACGCGAGCAGCGCTTCAAAGGACGTGAAGAGCGGAAAGAGCGCGTAGGCCGCGCCGCCCACGGCGAGCGTGAGCGTGAGAAACTGCCACTCCGTGAAGTGCCTTGAGGTCCAGGGCATCAGAAACCGCACGAGAAAGGTCGCTGAGAAGAAGGTGCCCGTGAGCCAGCCGATCTCCGTGGCGGAGAGCCCCACGGCATGGCCGTAGAAGGGAAGCATGAAGTGCTGCAGGTCCCAGGCCATGGAAACTAGCCCTGAGACAATGAGAACGTTGCGCAGTTTCGGCACGCGCACAAGATCCCACGAGGCGCGCTTTCCCGCCGTCTTCGCGGCGCCAAGCGTAGCGGGAAGCGACTTGAAGGACGCCGCGAAGACGGCAAGCCCCGCCATGAGAAACGCGAGCGCCGCAGCAAAGACCGCACCGTGTCCTGCGCCGTCAATCAAGTAGCCCGTCATCACGGGCGACACGAGCCCCGAGGCGGACATTCCCATCGCGAGCCACGCAAAGTTCGTCTGTCGGTTTTCTGCGGTGGAAATGAACCCCACCGCCTTCTGGCCCACCATGGTGATGAAGAGAAAGCCGAGTCCTGCGATGAGCGCCACGGCGTAGAGGGGGAGAAAGCGAAGGTGCGGCGCTTCGTGCACGGGAAAAAGCAGGCCGATGAGGCACGCCGCAGCCAGGAGTCCCGAGCCGATCAGGATCGGCAGCCGCGTGCCGCGCCGGTCGATGAAGCGGCCGAAGGCGACGGCAGTGAAGGTGGGGCCCAAGGCGAGCAGGCTTACGATGAAGCCCACATCAAAGGAGGCCGCCCCGTGTGCGAGCGCGTCAAGGCTTACGACGAGCCTTAGCGACGAGAAGGCGACGTGCATCAGGACGGAGGCGAGAATGAGGCGCAGAACCATGGCAGCTTTGTTGAAACGATCTGACGCAGATTGTAGGAAGTCCGCGCGCGCCGCGCCTTGTTCGGCGGAAGGAAAAACCGGCCGCCGATCCGAGGGCAGACCGGCGGCCCAAAGAGAGAAGCTTTCTTACTCGAAGGAGGCGAGGATCGACTGGGCGGCAAGCCGTCCGCTTTCCGCCGCCTTCGTGACGAGCGTGGCGCCCGTTACGGCGTCGCCCCCCGCAAAGACCTTGGCGCAACCCGTGCGGTGGCTTTCGTCTGTCACCAGGCGGCCAGCGTCGTCGTAAGCCACGCCGAGAGCGTTGAGCGCCTCGTCGAGGAAGCCGCGGAACCCGAAGGCGCGCAGCACGAGGTCCGCTTCAATCGTCGCGGGTTCGCCCTTTGTGCGGATGTGCAAAAGTGCCTCGTCGGCATCCGTTGCTTCCATCGTTGTTTCAAAGAGGAATCGCACGCCGCGCTTTTTGAGCGCCCCCACATCCGCGGGCGACACGCGCACGGCCGCTTCGGCGCGGCGCATCAGAACCGTGGCGGAGAGAGCGCCCTGCGCGAGGGCGACGGAGGCGGCATCGAAGGCCGTGGCGCCGCCGGCGCAGACGACGTGCTTGCCGCGAGCGGCCGTGCCGCAGCGGCTCGTTTCGAGCTGGCTTTGGGCTTCGGCGTGCAGGAAGTCGATCGCTTCGGCGACTTGCGTCTTGTCGGACGAAGCGAGCGGGGAGGCGACAGGCGTCGGAACGCCCGTCGCGCAGAAGACGGCGTCAAAGTCGGCCACGACCTTGGCCCATTCAATGTCGCGTCCGACGCGGCAGCCGGTGCGGATCGTGACGCCCGCGTTTTGAAGGCGTTCGGCGACGGCGGCAACGGCTGATTTGGGGAGCTTTGCGGCTGGTATGGCGTAGGCAAGCCAGCCGCCCGCGCGGGGCTCGGCTTCAAAAATCGTCACGGTGACGCCCGCCGCCTGCAGCACTTCAGCGCACGCCAGGCCTGCCGGGCCGGAGCCAATGACGGCCGCTTTCTTGCCGTGCACGGAGGGCTTTGCGGGAAGAAGGCCGCGCGGCAGGCGCTCGTGGGCGAGCTCGCGCTCAATGCGGCGGATGGCGATCGCTTCGCCGGTTTTCGCAAGCGGACACGCCTTTTCGCAGAGCGCGTCACTCGGGCACACCGCGCCGCAGATGTCGGAGAGCATCCCGGGAGCGGCCAGAAGGTCCGAGGCGGCACGCGTCTTTCCGAGCTTCACAAGGCGCATGACGTCGGCGATGGGCTTGGCTTGCGGGCAGGCGGCTTCACAGCGGCCGCAGAGAAGGCAGCGGCCGGCTTCGGCCTGCACGGTGTCGCGGCGAACGATTGATGCGGGCGTCAAGGGCATCTGGGGCGGCGTTTTGTCCGCGGGTTTTTCAGCGGGTTTTGCGAAGAACGGGAAGGAAATCGCCTGCTGTGGGCAGAGCGCTGCGCAGCGGCGGCATTTCGTGCAGCGCGAGAGGTCGGGGTTTTCCGCCGTGAGGTCGATTCCCTCCGGGCAGACCGTGCGGCAGACTTGGCAGGGCTCGCCTTGATGCGCAAGGCACTTGGCTTCGTTCACTGCCGGTCGGAATGTCTTGTTAAAGCGCGAGAGCAGCGTGAGAAGTGCGCCAATCGGGCAGAAACTGTGGCACCAGCGCCGCAGCACGATCCATTCAAAGACGAGGACGATCGGTGCAGCGAGCGTGAGCCACTGCACGTCGGTGCCGGCGACGAGGTGCCACGCGCCCAGAATGAAGGCAAAGAAAAGACCGATGGGGCAGATGAGACAGAAGACGGGAAGGCCGAAGACGGCGGACGACAGAAGGCTCCCCGCGAGGATGCCTAGCGGCAGAGCGCTCGAAGTCGAGCGCTGCGCCTTGGCGGGTTTTTCCGGGTGAATCGGAATGCACTTCTTTTTTTGCGTTGCGGGGTCGCTTTTTACCAAAAGGCTCGGGCAGAACCATCCGCAGAAGTAGCGGCCGAAGAGAAGGACGCTGGCCACAAGGAGCGCCAGAAAGATGAGCGAGCGCGCCGTGATGGAGCCCGAGGCGGCGTAGTTTTCAAGGGTTCCCAGAGGGCAGAGCGACGCGATCGTTTCAAGCCCCGCGGCGCAGTAGGTCCCAAGCCCCAGCTTGAAGGCGGTTGCCAGAAGAATGGCGACGATGACGGCAAAACACACGGCCTTCGGTCGAAAGAGATGCTTCATGACGCCTCCTTCTTCTTTTTCAAGGGTTTTACGATGATGCCGCGCAGGCCCCCCTTGTAGCTTTGGATGACGTTCGCCGGGCACAAGGCTTCGCATTTGCCGCATCCGTTGCAGCGTTCGGAATCGATCACGGGGATCTTGCTGCCGTTCAAGTGAATGGCGTCTTCCGGACAGTAGTCCACGCACTTGCTGCAGGCGCCCGTACGGAGGGCGATGCAGTTGTCGGTGAGTTCCGCGAGGCCTACCTTGGCCGTCGTCTTGTCAACGAGCGCGAGTGCGCCCGCTGGACAGACGTCAATGCACTTCAGGCAGAAGTCGCAGAACCCCGAGTGAAAGTCAAGCACGGGGGTTCTCAGCTGCACCAAGCCGTCGGCGAGGTCCGCGGTGCGGATGACGTTTTGGGGGCAGATGCTGCGGCAGCGGTCGCAGCGCAGGCATTGGGCGAGAAAGTCGGCTTCGGGCCGGCTTCCGGGCGGACGAAGGAGCGCGTCGTCCTTTCGGACAAGCGCCGCGGCGCCGCCCCCGAGGAATCCCATCAGGGTGACGCCGCCCGCGGCTTCGAGTAGACGCCGCTTGGTGGTGAGGTGGACTTCAGGCATTTTGGAGTGCTTCTTTTGTTGTTTTTGTGGGGAAAAGCGTTGTGGGCTAGAGGCTAAAGAGCGCCGCCTCCTCGACGATCCAGCCTTCAATCAAGTCCGCCGCCGCACGGTAGAAGTCCGTGCCGCAGCAGGCGCGGATGTCCGCAGTCCAGCGAGGCATCCAGTTTTCTTGGTGGTGCTTCACGAAGTCGGCCTGCTTTTCCAAAAGGGCGTCTGCTTGGGCTTCATTGCCGGCCGCGAGAGCGTCCGCCGTCTTTTCGCACCAGCAGGCCATGAGGGAGAATTCGAGCGCCGCGTGGTCTTCGAAAATGTCCTTCATCGATTTCGCCAGGCCTTCGGTTTTGAGCAGTTTCGTCATCACTTCGCAGGCTTCCTGGCAGACGAGCTTGCCGGGGCTGGTGTAGACGGACTCATAGGGATAGGCGACGGTTTCCTTGATGCAGCCCGCGCCTAGGAAAACGCGCGCGTAGTCGCAGGCAAGCTCTTCGATGACGTTCTCCGGGGGATTCTTGAGGAACGCCGCAAGCGTTGCCGCGCCTTGGGTCAAGAGGGCGTTGTCTTCAAAGTTGGGGAGCGCCGCAGCCTGGAGGGTCTGGAATTCGGCCTCGGTGATTTCTTTGAGGCAAAGACCGGAGAGGACTTTGTAGAAGTCCCTCCGAAGCTTCATGAGGCTGATTTTCAATTCGGTGTTGTTCATAGCGGATCAAGTCAAAGCGATTAGAAAAAGTGCCACTGGGCGACCATGAAGCGCTGCATCAAGAGCTGGCAGAGCACGGCCGCCGTGGGGAAGGCGGCGAGCGTCACGAGCCCCGCCGGCTTTTGTGAGATCTTTGCGCCAGCCCAGAGCCCCCCGAGTGTCAAAAGAGCAATGGCGCCGCCCATCGCGAGCGCCCAGCCGGAGACTTCG
The DNA here is from genome assembly GCA_963587345.1 of uncultured Oscillospiraceae bacterium. Lineage (GTDB taxonomy): Bacteria > Pseudomonadota > Gammaproteobacteria > Burkholderiales > Burkholderiaceae_F > Duodenibacillus. The sequence goes on from CAVACW010000016.1 coordinate 11,387, forward strand.
TTCTCACGCACCATGAGGGTGCCGTAGCCCGCGGCTGACACGAGGAAAAAGACGGCGGCCGCCCAAGGCGCCGCGGCCGCGGCGCGCTGGTTGCTGCGCACCGCGAGAACGGCCGCCGCCGAGAGGGCAAAGGAGAGAAAAAGCAGCGCGGGGAGGTTGGTGTCGAGCATCGGCCGCAGCGGGAGCTTCTGCACGACGCCCAATGCCGCAGACGCAATGAGGCCGAAGGCGCCGGCTGCCGATGCCGCGCCTCTCACCGCCCGCCACGAGGCGCTCCGGTACTGAAGCACCGCGTAGAGAGCGAGCGCGGCAGCGATCGCCAAGGGCGGCACCGCTTTCCAAAACAGAAGCGACCGGGGATCTCGAAGCACCTCAATCAAAAGCGACGGACGGCCGAGCGAGGCGGCGGTAAGGCAAAGCGCCGCGAGCGCTGCGACGACGCCCGCTGCGGCGGTCTTCACGAGCCCCGCCATCGGGCGGCGCATCCATTCGCCCGCCATGAGCGCGACGGCAAGGGCTGCCGCCGCGATGTCTGCTGCCGCAAAAGCGGCGTTGATCCAGTCGTTTCCCATGAGGTGCTCCTTCTCGAGGTTTAGCTCATCTTGGGGGCTTGCGAGAGCCACTTGCCGTTTTTCTTGTGAAGAATGTAGCGCACTTGCGGATGGTTGCCGTAGTCAGCGAGCGTGTGCACGTTTTCCGGCCCCGCTTCGCGAATCGCCTTTGAAACTTCACTCTCGGGGTCGTCGATGTCGCCAAAGAGGCGCGCCTTGGCGCAGCACACCTTCACGCAGGCGGGGTCTTCGCCCACGGCCTGGAGGTGGTTGCACATCGTGCACTTTTCGACGACCTTCGTCTCCGGATTGTAGGAGCGGGCGCCGTAGGGGCAGGCCGCCATGCACATCTTGCAGCCGATGCACTTCTCCTTGTCGATCATGATCTGGCCGTCGGCCGTGCGGTACGTGGCGTGCGTGGGGCAAACCTTCACGCAGGGCGCGTCCTTGCAGACTTGACAAAGTGCCGGCAGAAAGTACATCTGGATGTTCGGAAATGCGCCCACGGGCCCCACAGTGAGCACCTTGTTGTAGTGCATTCCGAGCGGCACGCCGTTTTCATTTTTGCAGGCGATTTCGCAGGCGTAGCAGCCGATGCAGCGATCGACGTTGATGACGAATGTTTTCTGAGTCATGACAATTCAACCTTAAAACGTGGGGTGCGGCGCGGGATCGGTGGGCTGCGGCAGCCAGACCTTGAACTGATCGGGCTTTACCCACGCGCCTTCGGGAGCGCCCGGCGCCTTGCTGATCTTCACCTGATAGCCTCGCAGCGTGTAGGTGCCCACCACTTCGTTGTAGGGGCCTTCCTGACGCGAAAGGCAGTTCACGTTCACTTCCTGCCAGCCGCCCGTCTTGGTGTGGAGGTTCTCAGGGAGCCAGAAGCGCTCCATGTACACGGTTTCGGGGCTCACGCCTTCGGTGAGGCGCGCGACGGCGCGGATCTTCGCGCGGTCGTTCTCGACCCACACCCAGTCCTTCTGAGCGACGCCGTACTTCTTGGCGGTCTTCGGGTTGATCCAGATTTCGGGCACGGGATAGAGTTCGCGCAGGAACGGGTTGTTGCGCAGCGTGCCGTGATGGAACATGGGGAGACGCCCGTTCGTCATCGTGAGCGGGTACTTCTTGCCGTACTCGTTGTCCGGGCTCTCCGTGGGCTCCATGTAGAAGGGGAGCGGATCGTAGTCGTGAGATGCCGGCGGCAGCGGCTGGTTGGCGTAGGGCTTGCCGGTGCGCGCGAGATTGATGTACACCTCGCCGTAGAGCTCGATCTTCTTGGAGGGCGTGAAGAACCCGGTGGGCTTTCCGGTCTTGGGGCTGATGCGCTCGTAGACCTTGTAGCCGCACCACTTGTCAAAGGGCATCCACGTGTACGGGTTGTGCTCGGTGATGAAGCTCTTCCAGGTGAGGTTGTACTTCTTTAACTTCGCGTCCAGAAGCTCCTCCATCGTGCGCCAGAGCGGAAGCTCCGCGCCCATGATCTTGGGATCCATCGCCTTGATGCAGTTTTCATGGCCGAGCTCGGCGCAGCGGATGAGAATCTGCGACCAGATGAGCGTTTCGTCCACCGTCTCCCACGTGTGCACCACTTCCTGGCGCGCGAAGATTTGGTTCAGCGTTTCCACGATGTGGTTCGTCTCGAGCCATTCCGTCGTGGGAAGGATCATGTCCGCGTAGTTTGTGAACGACGTCGGATAGAGGAACATGTGGACGATGAAGTCCATCTTCTTGAAGGCGGGAACCCACTTCTGGGGCTGCGCGAGCACGCCCATCTTGTTGCCGGAGCGCTCGATCCAGACGCGCGGCTGGTAGGGCTTGCCAGTGAGAATCGCGTCAAGGAACGAGGAGACGTGCCCCGCGCTCCACTGCAGAAGGCCCTTGTATTCGTTGGATCCAAGGCGCTTCGTGAGCTGCCCTTCGGGGAGCATGTGCCCCGCGCGAGGCGCCAGCGAGTTCGCGGGCGAGCAGCCGGGCGAGGGGAAGCGCTGCATGAGCGTCCCGGGCTTTTCGACGTAGCCCATGATGCTGTTCAGAATCACCGCGCACTTGGCGGCCTCAACGGAGTTGGGGTTCTGGTCCGTTGCAACGCCCAGCGAAATCCCGCCGGGGCCGTCGCAGTAGATGTCGATTGCCTTTTCAACGGACTTCTTTTCGAGGCGGCACACCTGGCAGGCCTTCTCCAGCGTCCACGGCTCGACGCGCTCCTTCAAAAGCCGGAAGCCCGACTTCATCTCAACGCCGTTTACGGTGTGAGCGCTGTCCAATTCGACGTCGTAGGCGTTGTTCCACGGGTAGGCGAGGGGCTGGGGCTTTCCGGTCTTCTTGTCCCAGACCACGTAGTCCTTGGGGTCGCCGCTTGGGTCGATGTCGTTGCCGTGGAGGAACATCTTCGTCTTCGCGTTGACGAGGTACGGCAGGTTCGTCCACTTCATCGTGAAGTCGTGGTCAAAGCGGTCCGTGTCGATGATGTTCTTGATCCAGGCCATCAGAAGCGCCACGTCTGTGCCGGGGCGGATCGGCAACCACACGTCGGCGCGCGCGGCGTCCGGCACGAAGCGAGGGTCGACGGATACGGTCTTGACGCCGGCTTCTCGGAGTTCGGTCAAGACGCGGCCGCCCCCCGCGGGGCAGCTGTAGGAGACGTCCGTGCCCCAGGAGACGACGTTCTTGAAGTGCTTGGGGGCGTCAGGCGTGTAGAGATCGAGGCACGCTTCGTCGGCGATCGACGTGGAGGGGCCGCCGTACTGGATGCCGAAGGCAAGCGTGCGGGGGAGGTAGCACTGTGCGCACCCCGGTTCGTACCAGTTGGGGGTGCCGAAGATGTTGCAGAAGCGGGCGATGGAGCGAAATGCCGGGTTGCCGCCGCCCCCTGTCGTGCACATCACGGCTTCGGCGCCGTACTTCTCGCGCGTTTCCATCAACTTGTGCGCGAGGATGTCGATCGCCTCCTTCCAGGAAAGGCGCTTCCACTTGTTTTCGCCACGCTCGCCCACGCGGATCATGGGGTACTTGTTGCGGTTGGGGTGGTAGAGGGCCTGAATGCCGGACAAGCACTTGGCGCACACGGCGCCCTTGCTCATCCCGTGCTCGGGGTTGCCTTCAATCTTCACGACGCGGCCGTTTCTCACGTGCGCGAGCACGCCGCAGTTGTGAATGCAGGCGCGGCAGCAGGTCTTCACGATGCGGGTTTCGTTCCCGTCCTTGTCGACGGATGTCGCCTTCACTTCGGCGGCGTCAGCGGTCTTCAAGCCTGCGGCGAGGTCGCCGAAGGCGGCCGCAGCGCCAGCGGCGGCGCTGGCCGCGAGGAGGTGTCGTCTGTTGATCTTGAGTTCTTTCATGTGTCTTTCCGTCATCCGCCGGCCGAAAGCTCAGCCGGCGGTTTGGTTGGGGCGCCCTTTTAGAAGACGTGGCGCAGGCCGGCGACGGCCTTGTAGTAATTGGTGCGCGTGGTGCTCGAAGCCTCCACCTTGTCACGCCCGCCGCTTACAACGCCGTAGAGGTGGGTGCGCTTTGAAAGGGGGTACTGGTAGCCCGCGCCTGCGATGAGGCGCTCGACGTCTGTGTCCTTGTTCAGTTTGTCGCTGTCGGCGGCTTCACCCTCCAACCACGAGAAGGCGATCATGATGTTGCCGCCCGCAGCGGGAATGTCGGCGGAAAGGGACGCGCCGTAGCCCTTCAAGGCGTTCAAGCCGGTAGCGAACTTGCGGATGGCGCCGTTGTCGATTTCGTCAAAGTACTGGCCTGACGCATAGAGGCGGAAGGCGCCGAAGTCGTAGTTGCCGCCCGCGGTGACGGAGAAGGAATTCTCCGAGTGCTGATATCCGTTCGCCCAGGTCTTGGCGGCGTTGTAGCGCACGCTGTCCACGCCCACAAAGAGGTTCAAGGGGCCGCCCGCGTACGTCGCCGTCATCGCAAGGTACCGGTCAGCCGAGGACTTGTTCTCCGTCGCGCTCACGAGGCTGTGCGCCGGCTGGCTGAAGCTCACGCCGCCCATGCCGTACTGGGCGCGCAGGGTGACGCCAGCAAAGGTGGGCGTCTCGTAGAAGACCGAGTTGTCCACGTAGGAGGGCTCCTGCATCACGTTGTTCACGCTCGGCATGTAGGGGCCGTAGCCGTCGCCGAAGGCGGAGAGCATCTTCAATTTGCCCGTTTGGCCGCGAAGCCCGATCAAGCCGTCCATGCGCCCGAAGGCGATCTTGCCAAAGCCCCCTTTGACGTGAAGGCTCGACTCGCGGGCAAAGAGCCGGTTGTACTGCAGCTCGCCCGTGTCGGACTTGATGCCGCTCTGAAGGTCAAAGCCCACGGAGACGCCGTTTCCGAGGTCTTCGCTGCCGCGGATGCCCCAGCGGGAGCCCCATTCTTCGCCCGAGGACATGTAGGTCTGGTTGACGCGGCCGTTGCCGCTGTTGACACTTTCAAAAACGAGGCTGGTGTCGATCACGCCGTAAACTTGAACGTCGGCGGCTTGGGCGGCCGCGCCGCAGGCGGCGAGCACCGCGGCGGCGATGAGGGTCTTGTGGGTCATGAGAGGTTCTCCTGGTTTGTTTTGTGAGGGGGGCGGCTGGCGCCTCGGTCAGTCCTCGTCGAACGCGCCGCCCTTTGACCGCATTGTTTGAAGCGCGCTTCGAAGACGGCAGGGGGAATTCGCCAAAAGAGATTGAGATAATTCCCAACTCTCTAAGCGGCCTAGTTCTTTTGGTGGAGATGTTTTGTAGCGCATTGAAAACAAATAAAACTGTTGTGCGGCCTGGGACTGAATGCCAGTTGTTGAAATTTTCCATTCACATGTTGAATTTCTTAATCCGTGGCAACTTTCAATCGAGTTTGGGAAAATGCCCCGAAAGGAGCTAGGCAAAAAGACGGAGGCTCCCTCCCGCGAAAGGAGGAGAAGCCGAGAGAAACATCCCGGCCGCGAACGCCGCTCCCAAGGAGAACCACGATGCGCAAATCCGACAACCTCATCGCCTGGCGGGCGTTTTTGACGACCGCAGAAACGGGCGCCGTCTCTCGCGCGGCGCAGATCCTCGGCATGGACGCTCCGACCGTGTCGCATCTGATCAGCGACTTGGAGGAGGATCTAGGCTACAAGCTGCTGGACCGCAGCGTCCGGCCCTTCGTGCTCACGGACAAGGGACACTATCTTTCAGACACCGTCGCGCCCTTGGAGCAGGGCTTTCGGGAGGCGGTGGACTACTTTGACAACGACAACCGCAGCGTCCTTACGATTGCCGCCCCCACGGATCTCAATCAGTGCTATCTGCACGACCAGCTTTTTCGCTACAGCGAGGAGCATCCGGGCGTGCAGTTCTATCTGAAGTCTTCCTGTCCCGTGGCGGACGTCCTCTCGGGGCGCGTTGATGCCGCCTTCACCGAGCGCCCGGCGGTCACGACGAACCTCGTCGTGCGCTTTGTGCTCGAGGCCCCCGCCTTTCCCATGGCAAGCCGCGGCTACATCGACAAGCACGGCTTTCCGAAGACGCCGGAAGACTTGAAAGACCATACGGGGCTGCTCTTGCGGCAGGGCATGCACAAGATGACAAGCTTTCTCTTTGAAGAGAAGACCGGGGAGACGCTGGTCTTGAAGTGGAAGCGCATCTTCATGACGGACGCGCAGCTCACGTTGAACCACATGCTGATGGATGATCTGGGGGTGGTGATTGACTGCGTGCCGCAGCACTTGATCCGCGAGCTTGAAAGCGGGGAGGTGGTGCCGGTGCTTCCTGGCTGGCGCCGCAAGCCCCAGCAGCTTTGCATCGTGACGCGCCGCGACCGCGAGGCTTCAAGCGACGTCCTGCACGATTTCGTGATTTGGTGGCGCAATGAGGAAAGGCAGGCGGGGCTTGAGCGCTTGAAGCGTGCGACGGCGGTCTACGACATGGTGGCCGCCCGCAGCCGGCAGGCGTAAGGCGCGTTATTCCGACGTTTGGCGTAGGCGAAAGAGGCAGGGCGTTCGCTAAAATCAAACATTTTTTAATCCTCCTGCGGAGTGCCTTCTTCCGTGCGCAAGCTTCTCTACCAGTGGATCGGCGTCATCGTCATCTTCCTCTGCGTCTTTGCCGTGGTGGTCGCCTTTTATCAGAACGTGAGGCTGCAGACTGACCGCTACATCGAGGACAACACGCGTCAGAGCCTGCTCATTCAGTTGAAGCAGGCCGAGCTCTCGTTTGTGATCGGCATGGAGGATCTCAACCAGCGGCTTGACCAGACGGAGCGCTTTCTCTTTCGGCAGGAGCGCCGCATCACGACGGCGCAGCTGGCCGACTATTTTTCCAATTCCCAGGAAGCCGCGGCTGAGCCGCGCATGCGCACCGTCTTTGTGAAAAACGACGGCAGCTGCACCGGGTGGTTTGGCGAGACGGCGGACTTCGTGCTCGACAAAGACGTGGGGCGGCTTTTTCGCGAGGGGCGACGCGTGGCGCAGCTCGTTTTTGTGCCGGGCGAGGTGAAGCCCCGGCTTCTCACCGTGGCGCCCTACGAGCCGTATTTTTTGGATGGCGTCCGCTACCGCGGCATCGGCATTCTCACAAAGCCCGGCTGGTTTGAGGCGCTCCCGATGATTTCGGAGTACGGTGGCCGCATGGAAGTGTATGTTCTGGGGCCCCGCAATCAGGTGCGGGTGAGCAACAACTACCGGTATCCCACGTCGGATCAGTCGTTCCTGGACATGCTGCAGAAAAGCGGCATTCTCACGAAGGCTGAGGCGCAGGCGATTGCGGACGACTTTGACGCGAAGGCGGCGAACGTCGTTTCGGTGCGGGTCCACGGCGCCTCTAAGCTCATGGCCTACATGCCGGTGAGGAGCGATCCGGATTCGAAGTTTCTGTGCCTTTTGGACGAAGGCGTCGTGACGGCTCCGTTGGACGGCTTTTCCAAGCGCCTCTCGCAGGTCTGGGGCACGGGGATTGTCATCTTTGCGATGCTCTTTTTGCTCGCGGTCGCCGCCGTCGTGAGCTACGTGATGCAGCTAAGGCGCACGGAAGCTGAGAAGACGCTCCTTGAAACCGTGCGTGCGAAGAATCAGGAGTTGGAAGAAGCTCGGCGGCGCGCGGATGAGGCGAACGCCGCGAAGAGCCTTTTCCTGTCCAACATGTCGCACGACATCCGCACGCCCATCAACGGCATTCGCGGCATGGTGGAAATTGCCGAACATTACGCGGACGACCCCGAAAAGCAGGCCGAGTGCCGCCGCAAGGTGTGGGAGGCCTCCGGGTACCTGTTGAACCTCTTGAGCAGCATTCTTGACCTCACGAAGCTTGAGACCGGGCACATCACGATCGAGGACCGGCCCTTTGATTTGAGGAAGCTCCTGGACGAAGTGAGGATCGTGGGGAAATTGAAGGCGGATTCCGCAGGCGTGCGTTTCACGCTCACCGAAGAGGGCGACCTGCCGCCGCACTTGACGGGAAGCGACGTGTGCCTGAAGCGCGTGCTCTTGAACCTCATCAACAACGGCGTGCAGTACAACCGGGAATTGGGCGAAGTGAAGGTGACGTGCCGCAGCCTTGGAGAAGCCGACGGCCGTGTCACGCTCGAATTCCGCTGCGAAGACAACGGTATTGGAATGAGCGAGGAATTTCAGAAGCATGCCTTTGAAGTCTTTGTGCAGGAGCAGACCACGGCGCGCACGATGTATCAGGGGTCGGGGCTGGGCTTGGCCATCGTAAACGAGCTCATCAAGCGCATGGGCGGCACGATCACCTTGCAGAGCACGCGGAATGTGGGGACGACCTTCACGATCCAGCTGCCGTTTGCAAAGTCTGTGGCGCCCGCCGAAGAAGCGGCCTTCACGGACGCCGATCGCGCGCTTTTAAAGGGAAAGCGCGTGCTCCTTGCGGAAGACAATGAGCTCAACCTCGAAATTGCGCAGTTCCTCTTGGAAAACGCCGGCATGGAAGTGACGCCGGTTGTGAACGGCAAGCTCGCCGTGGAGGCGTTTAGAGCCTCGGAGGCGAGGCATTTCGACCTCGTTTGCCTTGACATCATGATGCCCGAGATGGGGGGCTTGGAAGTGGCAAAGTGCATCCGCGCCATGCCGCGCGAGGACGCCCGGCGCGTCCCCATCGTCGCCATGACCGCCAACGCCTTTGAAGACGACGTGCGCCGCAGCTTGGAGGCGGGGATGAACGCTCACCTCGTGAAGCCCTTGGATGAAACGAAGATGCTTGTGACGCTCGCGCGCTCGATTCGCGAGCACAGCGTCCGCTGAGGCGAATCTTCACCGGACGGCCTGCAGGGCGCTTGTGGGGTGCGAGGAGGTCCAGCGCTCGACAGCGCGGCGCAGGGCGTCCTTCAAGGCGAGCGCGGGCGCCGTGAGCTCCGCATCGCGCCGCGCGACAAAGGCGCCCCAAAGAAGCGGCATCGAAAAACGATTCTCCGGAATCGCAGCAAGTGCGGAGCCCGGCTCCTCAAGGCAATTCAAGGGCGCAAGCGCCACGGCGTTGCTCGCCGCCAGAAGCGCTTCCGCCGTCCGGTTGTCGCAGTACGTAACGAGTTCAGGCCGCGCGATGCCGGCGATTTTCTGGACCTGATCGAGCTCCCGCGCTGTGGTGGCGCGGCTGTTGGTGGTGAGCCACGACGCCTTCGCTAGCCACGACAGCTCGGGCTGAAGTCGAAGCGGGTGCTTTTTACGCATCACGATGCCGTAGCGGATCGTGAAGAGATTTTCGAGCGTGAACTTCGCCACGCCGCCTTTCGTGTTGTCGGAAACGATGAGAAGCGACAGGTCGAGCTTGTCTGTGAGGATGAGGGGCGCGGCGTCCGCGAAGAGGCCGCTCGTGAAGGTGACTTCCGTCTCTGGAAACCGCCCCTTGAAGTCTTCGAGCGCCTCGGCGACGACTTTGGCGGGCACTGCGGGCGCCACGGCGACTCGGAGCTCCCGCTGCCGCTTTTCCCCGTAGTCGGCGAGCACCCGGCGGGCGCGCTCCGCGCCCGCGATGAGGCTTTGGGCGCAGGGGAGGAGCTTTTCGCCGGCTTCCGTCAGACGAAGTCCTTTTCCCGTCCGGTCAAAAAGCCGCACGCCGTGGTCGGCCTCGAGCTGAGCAAGCGCCTTGGTGACGGCAGACTGCGAAAGACAGAGGCCTGCGGCGGCGCTGCGCACGCCTCCCGTGCGGGCGACTTCGAGAAAGACTTCCAGCTGCGAAAGCTTCACGATGGGCTACGCCGAAAAGAGCGTGGCGACGGCAAGCGCCACGAAGATCACGCTGCTCACCCACCCCAGCGCATGCTGAAAGCGCAGGCTGCGCATGTGGTCAGCGAGCTTCCCGGCGCCGATTGCGATCGCGCCAAAGACAAGCAGGGTGGCAGCGATGAAGGTCGCGCCCTGAATCGCCATCTGCAGCACGAGTGGCTTTCCTGAGAGCCCCGTTGGGATGAACTGCGGAAAGAAGGCAAGAAAGAAGATGAGGACCTTGGGGTTCGTCATGTTCATGAACCAGCCGCGCAGCCAGAGCTTCACGGGCGTGAGCGCAATGGCGCGGCCTTCTTCGGCGGTCTGGCACTTGGTTGACTGAAAGGCGCCCCAGGCGAGGTATAAAAGGTAAGCTGCGCCCGCCAGACGAATCACCCACATGAGCGTGGGTTGCGCCGTGATGATGGCGGAAATCCCGAAGACCGCAAGAAGCGTCTGGCACACGAGCCCGGTGCAGAGACCCAGAACGACGAGAAGGCCTGCTTTGGCGCCGTAAAGCGAGCTCTGCGCGAGCACAAAGAGGTTGTCAGGGCCGGGAGCGACGGCAAGCACAAGGCTCACGGTCAAGAAGGAAAGCCAGAGGGAGAAGTCCATGATCGTCGGAAAGGAAAGAAACGCGCCGGCTGGAATTGACCGGCAAAAATGGTTTCGTCATTCTAGTGGCGGCGCGGCTTGTCCGTGTCGCCGATTTATTCCGCGCGTTTCCATTTAGGAAACGGTCGCGAGCGCCATGGCTTCGGACTACGCCAGACGGGGGAGGCAAAAGGCGGCCTTCCCGGAAGAGCGACGTTGCGTTCGGGTTTTTCCTTATGACGTTTGCCTCAGAAAACGCCCTTTAAAAGGCGGCTTAATTTTCGCTAAAGGCGGTGAGAGGTATCGAAAGAATGACGATCTATCAAATAGTTACAAGCAACCTATACCTGAGTAGGTAGCTCCAGTCTTACCTTAAGCTTACAGTTCGCCCCAGTTCGGAAGGCCGGAGGCTTAGAGCCAATTGCTTACCTCGCCCGGATCCTTCGGTACGAAAACGAATTCACTCAGGAGAGTTCAAAAATGAGATTTGCCACCCTCATGACCGCTGCGGCCGCCGTTGCGCTTCTCGCGCTCCCGGCCGTCTCGTCCGCCGCCGGCGGCCCCGCCCACGGCTCCCATGCGTCCCTGCAGTGCACGGCCTGCCACAAGGCGATGCCCTTCAAGGCTCCGGAACAGAGCCAGTGTCTGACCTGCCACGTCTCCTACGCGCAGCTCGCGAAGGCGACGAAGGGCATGACCCCGAATCCCCATGATTCCCACATGGGCCGCGTGAACTGCACGGAATGCCACAGCATGCACGGCCAGAGCCGCTTCATGTGCCAGGACTGCCACGCGTTCAAGAATGTCAAGTTCAAGGGAGAATAAGTCATGACCGATAAGATGATTTCCCGCCGCGGCCTTCTCTCGGCTGCCGCCGCCGGCTCTGCTGCCGCTGCTGCGTTCCCGGCTTTTGCCGCTTCCTCTGACACGAAGCTCCCCGCCAAGTGGACCATGACCGTTGACGTCGCCGTTCTCGGCGCGGGCGGCGCCGGCCTCATGGCCGCCTGCCAGGCCCATGATCTGGGCGGCAAGGTCGTCGTGTTCGACAAGTCCGTGTCTCCCTACCACAGCGCCACCCGCATGTGCGGCGGCCTCTTCACCGCTTACGGCTCCTCCATCCAGAAGCGTGAAGGCGCCAAGGACAGCTGGCAGGAATTTGCGCACGACATCATGGACTACGGCTCCTACATGAGCCTGCGCGAACCCGTCGAACTCTTTGCGAAGCATTCCGGCGAAGCCTTTGACTGGCTCGAGAACAACGGCCTCGCGCCGCATCACCTCGAACCCTATGCCGGCCACAGCAACCTGCGCGCCATCCGCCAGGAAAGCTATCAGGGCAAGGACTACATCGACGTTCTCACGAAGCAGATCGAAAAGCGCAAGATCAAGATCTACGCCGTGACCCCGCTCACCAAGATCTACTACGACGCGAAGAAGAATCAGGTCGTCGGCATCCAGGCGAAGAACATCGACTCCGGCAAGACCTACGAAGTGAAGGTGAACCGCGGCATCGTGCTCGCCACGGGCGGCATCACCGGCACCCCGCAGTCCTTGGACTTCTGGGTTCCCTCCGTCGCGGGCAAGGGCGTCGCGATTGGCTGCACCGCCAACGACGGCACCGCGCTTCGCATCGCCGTGCGTGACGTCGGCGTTCCGCTGTCTCACATGCAGTACATCGCGTCCTATCCCTGCGGCGTGGTGACGAACGGCCGCAACGGCCCCTACTGCCGCTTCTGGTACTTCACCGGCAAGGGCGGCATCCTCATCAACAAGAACGGCAAGCGCTTCATCACGGAAAAGGAAGGCATCTGCCACATCACGCCGAAGCTTGCGTCGAATCCCGACGGCTGCCACTACGTCTTCATGGACGAAGCCGTGTGGAAGGAAACCTGCAAGTCCTACAAGATCGGCGCCCTCTTCGGTCTGCCGTCCTGGACGCAGGAACGCGTTGACGAAGAGCTTGCGAAGTGCAAGAACCTCTTCAAGTGCAATTCGCTTGAAGAGCTCTGCCAGAAGTCCGGCGTCAACCTCGAAGGCCTGAAGGAACAGATCCAGGTCTGGAACAAGGCTGTCGAGACGAAGAACGACCTGCAGTTCGGCCGCAAGGACCAGACGCACAAGATCGAAGGCACGGGCCCCTACTACATGGTTCGCATGGAGCCGTGGAACAACCTCTCCTGCGGCGGCGTTCGCGTCACCGACAGCCTCGAGGTTCTGGGCTGGGATCTGAAGCCGGTGAAGGGCTTCTACGCAGCCGGCGAAACGGTGGCGGGCGTTCACGGCGCCTTCTACTGCGGCGGCAACGCCTGCGGCTTTGCTCACACCTCCGGCTACATGGCTGGGCGCTTTGTGATGGGCAAGAAGGCCTGAGAGCCAAGGAACTGAGGCGCTCAGCTCGCTGAGCGCCGGTTCTCCCGGTTCGGGGATTTCCTCGGGCCGGGATTTTTTTTTGTGCCGTCGTTTGGGAAAAAGGCGCTGGCGCTTGATTTCGGTTGCAATACCGCAAAGCGCTGAGGCGCGAAGGGCGCGCCTTCCCGCATAATGCCGTCCTATTACGGGCGGGCGAATGAAGCCCGCCGTCCAAAGCCATTCACAAAAATACGTGGGAGACAAACCAAAATGCAGCGTCGCTTGATCATCGGGGCCGTCGCGGCCGCCGTTGCCGGATCCTTCCTCTTGACGGGGTGCGGCGAGAAGAACGAGAAGGAAATCATTCTGGGCGTGACGGCGGGGTCTTCTGAGCAGATCGCCGAAGTAGTTGCAAAGACCGCCGCCAAGTCGGGCGTCAAAATCAAGGTGAAGACGTTTGGCGACTACATTGCCGTCGATACCGCGCTCGCGCAGGGTGATATCGACCTGAACGCTTTTCAGCACCAGCCGTATCTCGACAACTTCAACGCAAAGAACAAGACGGATCTCGTGCCGGTCGCAAAGACTTACCTGGCCCCCATCGCCGGGTACTCGAAGAAGTACAAGAAGGTGGAGGAGGTGCCCGACGGCGCCACGGTGACGGTGCCCAACGACCCCACGAACGAAGGCCGCGCTTTGTACGAGCTCTCGCGCCTCGGGTGGATCCAGTTGCGCGAGGGAGTCTCCACCACGAAGCTCGTGCCGTCTGACATCGTCGCCAACCCCAAGGGCATCAAGATCGTGGAATTGGAAGCCGCGGCGCTGCCTCGCTCTTTGGATGACACCGATGTCGCCGTCATCAACGCGGGCTACGCGATCAGCGCGGGGTTGAACAGCCAGAAGGATTCGATCTTTTCGGAATCAACCGAAACGAGCCCCTATGTGAACGTCATCGCCGCACGAAAGGGGACGGAGTCGAACCCGGCGTACCAGAAGGCGATTGAAGCCTATCGGTCGCCTGAGGTGAAGGCCTTCATCGAAACGACCTTCAAGGGCGCGCTGGTGCCTTCGTGGTAAGCCGCCGGCTTAAAACCAACACAACGGGACTTCTCGGGCTTTCGGGCGCGGGAAGTTCTTTGCCTTTTTGGGATGGACACAGACATGCGTATTGAAAAAGCCGTCATCCGGCAGATGAAGCTTCAGTTCAAGACGGGCTTTCGCACGAGCTTCGGGACGAGCGTCGTGAAGGATTTTCTTCTCGTGGAGCTCTACGACAAGGAAGGGCGTCTGGGGCTGGGCGAGTGCTCCGCCTTCATGCGTCCCTGGTACAACGAAGAAACGACGGTGGGCGCAAAGCACGTCATCGGCGAATTTCTCCTTCCGGCGCTTTTGAAGGACGACGTCGAGTCGCCTGAGGCCTTTTTTGACGCCACTTCATGGATTCGCCGCAACCGAATGGCGCGCGCCGCGGTGGACTGCGCCCTTTGGGACCTCTACAGCCGCGAACTGGGAAAGCCCGAGTGGCAGGTGCTGGGCGGCGTGAAGTCCGTGATCGAGTCCGGGGTGTCGCTCGGGATCGAAAAGACGCCCGATGACTTGCTGCGCACGATTGAAAAGTACATGAAGCAGGGCTACCGGCGCGTGAAGTGCAAGATTGCGCCGGGGTATGACTTGGAGTACCTGCGGGCGGCCCGACGCGAGTTTGGCGACATTCTTCTCATGGCGGACGCCAACTCCGCCTATACCCTGGCGGACATCGACACCTTCAAGGCAATGGATGACTTGAACCTCCTCATGATCGAGCAGCCCCTGGCCTGCGACGATATTGTCGACCACCGCCATCTGCAGGCGGCGATCAAGACGCCGATCTGCCTTGATGAAAGCATCGACTCCGTGGACGACGCTCGCCGCGCGATCGAACTGGGAAGCTGCCGCATGATCAACATCAAGGTAGCTCGCGTCGGAGGACTTACCGAGGCGCGCCGCATTCAGGCCTACGGGGGCGAGCGAGGCGTGGATAGCTGGTGCGGCGGCATGGTGGACGCGGGCGTTGCGCGCGGGCACAACATCGCTGTGGCGACGCTCCCGCACTACGTCTACCCCAACGACATCCCATCAAGCGACCGCTATTACGCCGACGACATCGTGACGCCCTCGACCTACATCGACGCTGCGGCGCATATCACGGTCCCGGATCGTCCGGGCACGGGCTTTGAGCCTGCGTGGGATGTGATCGAAAAGCACACGGTGCAAAAGTGGGAGTTCACGCGCGAGAGCGTGAAGGCGTAAGGGGGACGGCCATGGAACTCACAAACGAAGCGATAGTCCGGCGCACGGAAGCGCTGAAGGACGAGATTCTTCAGACGTGGAAAAGCCTCGTCAACCGCGACTGCGGCACGGCGAACAAGGCGGGCGTGGACGCCTGCGGCGCTGAGGTGGGGGACTTTTTGCGCCAGCTGGGCTTTGACGTGCGCTTTCATGAGTTTTCCGATGCCGGGAATCTCCTTGTCGCTGAAAAGGGGCCGGCGGATGCGCCGTTTGTCGCCCTTGTGGGACACCTTGACACGGTCTTTGCCGACGGCGCATCCGCGCAGCGCCCCTTCACCGTGAAGGACGGGATCGTCACGGGGCCGGGGGTTCTTGACATGAAGGGCGGCGTCACGGTGCTGCTTTTCGCGCTGAAGATCCTCGCTGAGGCGGGGTCGTTGAAGCGCCGCGTGAAGGTGCTTCTTGCGGGTGACGAAGAAAACGGCCACAAGAATTCAGCGGCGGGCGAAAAGCTTCTTGACGAGGCTCAGGGCGCCCTTTTCGGCCTCAACTTTGAAACGAGCTACGAAGACAACAGCGTCATCGTGGAGCGCAAGGGCGTGGCGCAGTTTCGGATCGACATCGACGGCATTGGCGCTCATGTGGGGAACGACCCCAAGGGCGGCCGCAGCGCGGTGACTGAGCTCGCGCACAAGATACTCGATGTGAACGCCTTGACGGACTATGACGAAGGCTCCACCTTGAACGTCGGCGTCATCGGGGGCGGAACGGTTGCAAACGCCTGCCCTGAAAAGGCGTGGGCGGTTGTGGATCTGCGCTACAAGACGCGAAAGGCCTACGAGCGCGTCTGGGCGGGGTTGAAGGCGCTTGAGCAAAAGCACTACCTTGACGGCACCGCGACGCGCGTCACGGCCTTGGTGAAGGTGGAGCCCATGGAGCGTCTGGCGGCGTCTCTGGAGTTCTTTGACCGAGTGAACGCGATCGCTGTTGAAAACGGTTTTCCTGCCATGACCGCGAAGGCCGTGGGCGGCGGATCGGATTCGGCCTTCCTGACAGCTGCGGGCGTCCCGACCGTTTGCGCGCTCGGCGTGAAGGGGAAGTACAACCACACCGTGCGCGAGTACGCGCTGCTTGATTCCGTTTTTGAGCGCATACGCCTTGCGGCGACGTTGCTGCGGGACCTTTGAGGAAAGCGGCGAGGGGCGGTCCGAGGCGGCCGCCTTTTTTGAAGCCGACGCGGGCGATCAGAGGACGGAGAGTCGTTCCAGCGTCGTTCCGACAAACACGGCGGCGACGCGCTTCAGTTGCGGAAGTGACTGAAGGTTTTCGCCCTTGGCGTACTTTGTTGCCTGCCGCTTGGCGGCGGCGAGCGTTTTGTCAACGGCGCCGGAGACGGCGGCTTCCGCTTTGGTGAGGTGCTTGAGCTCCACGACGTAGGAATAGCGGGCGTCACTGCCTTCGGCGGGAGCAATCACGAGATCGGCGTAGCCTTTTTTGAGTCCGCGAACCTCCACCTCGAGCGCCGTGTGGAAGCGATTGGTGAAGAGAAGACCGGCAAAGAGCAGCGTCTGAAAGTCGCTTTCCTGCAAATGAAGGTGCGAGTGCAGTCCGGTTCTTTCGTCAAAGCGGTCACAGACGAGGTGAAAGAAGGGGGCGGGGTCGCCGGCTGCCATGGCGTCAAAGGCTTCGTGGAAGGCCAATCCGTTGAAGAGGCTTTTCTGAGCTTTGAGTATGTATTTCAAGTAGTACTCAAAAAACTGCGTGAAGACGGCACGGTTAGGCACAACAAGTGCGGGTTTCGCTTCTTTGGAAAAAGTGAAGTAGCCCAGATAGACCATGGCGGAAAGCACTTCAATCTCATTAAAGGCGGCATGACTGTTGAGATTGAGCGGTTGCAGGTCTACCGCTTCGAAGGGAACCGGCTCGCGGCGCAGCGCTTTCTCCACGACAGATTTCACGAAGGCGTCATCGCCAAGACTGAGAATGCCTGTGATTTTGGAGAGATCCTGCGCGAAGGCCGGGTCCAGCATGCTGTCGGGTTCTTGGTTTTCCAAACGAAGGTAGTTGAGGTAGTAAAGGCACATGGAGGCGTTTAGTACGGTCTCCTGAGATCGCGGGCTGAAGCGATATCCGTTGTACCACTCCTTCATCCGAGAGAAGGTTTCGTCAAGCGTTCGTCCGCATGCCTTGAGGTCGATGAGCTGCGGGATAAGGCTGCGCAACTCGTTGTCCGTAAAGCCAAAGAGCGTTGCGAAAACGGAGGAGTTAGTGACATTGGTGGCAATGGAGAAGCCTGAGGTCATTGAGTCAAGTGAGATCGAAGTGACGCCAGTAATGAAAATTCGAGCGACAGGTCCTCCCGTGGCTTCTTTTAGTTGTGAGTAAAAGTCTTTCAAAAAGCCTTTGGTGGAAGTGATCTCCTGAAACGCCTTGACATCGTAAGAAAGAATAGCATTGGCAAACTGATCGTATTCATCAATAATGATGTACAGTTTTTGGTAATACTCATTGCCAAGAATGGCAAAGAACGTTGCCATGAGAAGAGCCGGCGACTTGAAGTGTTGCTTCAAGACCTCGTCCTGTTTAGGATGTGGATATGTATTGAAAAATGTAATAAGCTGACTCTTGAGCTTCTGCTGGAAACCTTCGATAAGATCGGTGGCAGAGCTGAGTCCGGAGAACTCGAGCCTCAGAACGCAGAATTGGTTGGCAAGAGGCGTTTTGTGGCTGGCGATGTAAGTGCCTGCAAAGTTTTCCTGAAATTGATCGGCAGCTGCGCGGTCGTAGTAGGCTTGCAATGTGTAGGCGAACAATGACTTGCCGAAGCGTCGCGGGCGAACGATGAACGGGTAGTTGACAGATTCCAGTTCTTCAATGAATCGAGTTTTGTCCACATAGGCGAAGTTCAGTTCGCGCAACTGCGAAAAAAGAGCTCGACCGAGGGAATTCTTTTTCAGCGAAGTGGAAGTCATGAAATACCTTGATGCAATTGGGAGGCCGGCCAATATCCGTGCCTAAATGAAATCTTCCCTTATTTTAGCTTGAATGTTCGATTGGATGAATAATTTTTGCTGTAAATTAGTACAACGCTTGAGTAAAAAAGGCGCCCAGACGAATGAACGCCAGGCGCCTTGTTTCAGCCAAAAGGCCTGCTTGCTTTAGAAGCGGAAGTCGCGTTCGCCGCCTTCAATGCGCTCAAGGCGCTTGATGCAGGCGTTGTGGATCTTCTCGTTTTGAATGCGAGGGAGTTCGGAGGCAATGAGAATGTCGCCCACCTTGCGGGTTTCTGGCGCCGCGTAGTCGCACATGTACTCCTTGATGGTCATCAGGGCGTTGGCCTGGCAGTAAGCGGCAATGCTGCCGTCCTTGGCAAACTCCATGAAGCGGTCGCCCGTGCGGCCGGCGCGGTAGCAGGCCGTGCAGAAGCTCGGAAGGTAGCCATTTTCCATGAGGGAGTGCACGACTTCGTCAAGGCTGCGGCGGTCAGAGTTTTCGAACTGCGCCGTGTGCGTTTCGTCCTGCTGCTCGATTTTGATCGTGTAGCCGCCCACGGACACGCGGGAGCCGCCCGAAATCTGGGAGATGCCGAGCTTCAAGGCCTGATTGCGGATGCGGGCGCTTTCTCGCGTGCTCATGATCATGCCGGTGTAGGGGACGGCGAGGCGGATGAGCGCCACGATCTTGAGGAAGATGTCGTCGGGCACCGCGTTGCTGAACGTCTTGGGATCGATGTCGTCGGCGGGGCAGATCCGCGGCACGCTGATCGTGTGCGGACCCACGCCGAAGGCGGCTTCCAAATGTTCGGCGTGCATCAAGACGCCCACGAAGTCGTAGCGGTAGAGGTTGAGGCCGTAGAGGACGCCGAGCCCCACGTCGTCGATGCCGCCTTCCATGGCACGGTCGTGCGCCTCCGTCTGGCGACAGTAGTCGGATTTTGGTCCCTTCGGATGCAGCTCTTCGTAAGTCTTCTTGTGGTAGGTTTCCTGAAAGAGCTGATAGGTGCCGATCTGCGCCTCGTGGAGCTTGCGGTAGTTTTCGACGGTCGTCGCCGCGATATTGATGTTCACGCGGCGGATGGCGCCGTTCTTGTGCTTGATCGAATAGATGGTGTTGATGGATTCAAGGATGTATTCGATCGGGTTGTACTTCTGATGCTCGCCCGCTTCAAGAAGAAGGCGCTTGTGGCCGAGGTCCTGCAGTGCGATGACTTCCTTGCGAATTTCATCCTGTGTGAGCTTCTTGCGGACGATGTCTTTGTTCTTGGCGTGGTACGGGCAGTAGGTGCAGGTGTTGACGCAGTAGTTCGAGAGATAGAGGGGCGCAAAGAGCACGATTCGCTTGCCGTAGATGTGCTCCTTTACCTTGATCGCGGTTTCAAAGATGGCCTTGTTGCAGTCTTCAAGATCGCACGCGAGAAGGACGGCAGCCTCGCGGTGAGTGAGGCCCTTGCTCTGGGAGGCTTTGTGAATCAGCGACTCGATGAGCGCCCGGTCAGACTTGTGCTCTTCAGCATAAGCAAGCGTGGACTCAATTTCGTCGTGGTTGATAAAGTCTTCTGCGGCCTTTGACTTTGGGTCGTACATGGTTGACACTACACATTTTGACGCACGGTTTTTATCACGTACGCCGAGTTAAAAAAACGGTGCATTGGCGCTCAACCAGAGGTCTTTTTTCTTCGACTTTTTGACCAGAGGGAGCACGCAAAATAGTGGGGCCGAGTTTACCTCCGAATGCCTTCGAAAGAACTAGTTCTTTAGTACAGGTTTGGAATGGCTGCCACTCGCCTGATTGCTTTTGGCAACAAAAAAACATATCTCATTTTTGCTCAGCAACTAGGGCATAGCAGGCGCTTTATCGCTGACCTCCTGATGAGTTCCGCCGCTGGCCGCTTCTTTGTCGAGGCGGCGAAGATGAGTCTCATGGCGCTGGTGCTTTACATCGCGCTGTGCAGCGTTGGGGAGATCATTGTGTTCGGCATCCGGCTCATCAAACTGGTGCTGGGCGATGGTGATTGACCCAATTGGGCCGCTTTAGGGGTTGGTCAATTTAGTGTCGTTTAGTGGGTACTCTAGAGTGTCGTATAACAAAAGTTCTGCTTTTCGTTGTTGCGGCAGGACGCGTTGGAACAGCATCATCCTGTTCTCTCGTCAGCCGAGGCGAAGCGGCAGGCCATTCTTAAAAGAAGCCGGGCGAGGCTGGAGGCGGAGCGAGAAGCCAAAAGACAGGCTTGGCATGCGGCTAACGAGGCATTTGTCGGCCCCCGACGCAAGCGCGGGCGGCCGCAGGGGAGAGCAGAAAGGCGGAGGAAAGCGCCGGCAAGGAGGCTTCGGCCAGTCCTGCGGAAACTGTCAAAGCCGTGGAGCAGAGCGGTCGCTGGACGGGGCCTGGCAGCAAGGCCGCTCGTGCAAAAGCGTTGGCAGAGCATCAGGCGCGCATTGAACGTCGGCGCCGGAAGCGGGAGCGGGAGCGGCAGGCGGCTCAAGAGACTGCGGAGGAGACGAAGCAACACTGATGGGCCGTGACGTGGCTTGGGTGAGTGGCGAGGCAGAAGCCTGTCATCTGTCCGACTGACTTTCGCCAAGGACAGAACAAAGTCTTCCGCAGAAGGCGATGCCGTAGACATGCTGTGTGGTGCAACGCATCTTGTCGAGATAATCGGTGTAATGCTTTGTCTGAATTTGCGCCAACGCAACTTGGGCTGCGTCATAGAGATCCTCGGGCTTGACGCATCGTTTGATTTCGATTGCGACGCCGGTGCGCCGAGAGCCGGAACCGGCGGTGAAGGCTAAATCGGCGTAGCCGTCGCCCGCTTCACCGTTGGATTGGAAAGTAGCGAGCAGACTCTCCGCGCAGGCAACAAGCGACGTGAGAAGGCCGTGGTAGTAGTTTTCTGCGGGTGCTTTCGTTGCCGTGTCCCGCACAGAGACATAGTTTTTAAGGAGCGTGTCGAGTTCGTCGGCCATGCGGTCCGCGTCACCAGCGAGCGCGGCCTTCACAAAATCCATGCCGCGATTGGCGTACTGCTGATTGAATTTAGAGAAGTGACTAGCGACATTGTCCTTGAATGTTTCTCGGATCTCTTCGTTCGGCAGGCGCACTCGGAAGTCAAGTGGATGGCTTGGCAGACGCTCGGCGATGGTGAGGTAGCCTGTATAGAAAAGCACCGTCCAAAAGTCACACGAATTGTGCTGGGCCAGTTCGCCGTAGTTGAGCTTTTCGTTTACTCTGATATCAATCGTGCCGCCGTCTACGAGTGTTTGCATCTTGTCGGTGTCTTCGCCCGAGAGGAAGCCCAGAAATTCATCGATGACTTCGTTGCTGCTCGAATTGGCCCAGTAGTTGCGCGGTGCGTATTGCAACGGAGTGGGGGAGTCCAGTGCATCCTTGCAAAAGTTGATGACATCCCATGGGCAGTAGATGTCGCTTCGATTGAAGCGATAGCCGTCGTACCAAGTCTTGACCTTTTCAAAGCACGGGCCTAGGTGGTAATAGTTGAGCAGAGCATTGACTTCGGGTTCGGTAAAGCCGATGGCTTTGCTCAGGGACTCGCTCTCCGAGCAGATGGTGTTGACATCGGGATTGTTGAGGCCCGTAAAGATGCTTTCCTTGCTCACGCGAAGACAGCCGGTGAGGACGCCTTTCAAGAGGAAGGCGTCCGTTGCTGGATACGGCTTCAGCGCTTCGTACATGAAGCCGCGAATCACCGTCACCATCTTGGCGTAATAGCCGTGGGCCGCCGCTTTCGCAAGCGGCACGTCATACTCGTCAATGAGAATGATCACCTTTCGGCCATAGTGAGCCGAGACCATGTTGGCGAGATTCTTTAAAAATAGGATGACACGAGCCTTGTTGTCCGGATTTCCCATGTAGTCGGAACTCATGTAGTTCGCGAGCATGGCTTTGTCGTCTTTCGTCACTTTCGGGCTGTCCATGAGGAAGGCATACTTCTTGGCAACTGCCACGAGGTTCAGCGCAAAGAGTTCGTAGGCGAGTTCAAAGGTGTCCGCTTCCGCGCCCTTCAATGAAAGGCTGATGACGGGATGCTGTCCCATCCATGCGTCGCAGAAGGCTTTGTCTTCAAGAATCTTGAGTCCGTTGAAAAGCTTGGCGTTCGCGTCACTGCACCCAGGATTGGCAGAGTCAATCTCTAGAAACTGCTGCAGCGTGTCCATGAAAAGCGTCTTGCCGAAGCGCCTCGGGCGCGTGATGAGCAACACCTGTGCGGCATTGGTCATTACCGCCTTGATGAATGGCGTCTTGTCAACGTAGTAGTTGTTGTTGGCCAGCAAGTCGACGAAGGATTGCTGACCCACGGGAAGCGACTTCATAGAAACTACGCGAGGAAACCCGCGACTTGAGTCGCGGGAGGAATCGCG
>CAVACW010000017.1:0-33573 GCA_963587345.1 uncultured Oscillospiraceae bacterium
GTGCCGTCAGCATTCAGTTCTTTGAGTTCTTCTTGAAGCACATCCTCCAGACGGACGACTACGAATTCGTGGCGACGGAATTTCAGGAAGCGCTCAAGGCGCTGGTTGCGGGCGACCCGAAGCCGCTTTTTGACGTCACCTGCAATCGCTTCCAAACGGCGAGCGGCCTGCACTCTCACGCTCATCTGCGCGAAAGCGACTTTCAAACGCTTCTCATCGGTGCCCTCAACTTCACGAACGCCTACACGGTCACGAGCGAAGTGGAGGTCCGTGGGGAGGAAAAGGGCTACATCGATATTTTGGCGACGCCTTCTGCCGAAGGCCGCGCGGAAACGTCCTACCTCATTGAGGTGAAGTACCTCGCGCCCAAGGCAGCGACAGACGAAGCCAAGGCGGATGTGCTGACCCAAGCTTGGGCGCAGATACGCCGCTACGAGAAAGCGGACAACGTGAAGTGCCTTCCGAAGCTCACGCGTATCGTGGCGCTCTTCGTTGGACTCAAGCTCGAAACTTTGGAAGTCGAGGGCGGTTCGCGCAAGGCAGAACGCTGAGCCAATCTCAAACCAACCGCGGGCATCCGAAAGCCCGCGAACTCTCCCGTTCTGCCTCCATCGACGCTCCTGCAGCTAAGACTCAAGCTAAGTTTTCATAATTTCGCGGAATGCAATCCATTTCATTCAACTCATCAGACCACTAACAGAAAAACCATCATCTTTTCAGCCGCGGATTGGTTCTCTCAATGCGATAATTCGCTGATCTGTCTGCAAAGCCCGCGGCACGTCCGATCGGGCTGATTCATTTTTAGGAAAGAAACACCAAATGGGACTTAAATGCGGCATCGTCGGCCTGCCCAACGTCGGCAAGTCGACCATCTTCAATGCACTCACCAAAGCCGGCATCGCGGCGGAAAACTATCCCTTCTGCACCATTGAACCGAACGTCGGCATCGTGGAAGTCCCCGATCCGCGCTTGAAGGCTCTAGCTGAACTCGTGAAGCCCGTGCGCGTCGTTCCGGCCGCCGTGGAATTCGTGGACATCGCCGGTCTCGTCGCCGGCGCCAGCAAGGGCGAAGGCCTCGGCAACCAGTTTCTCGCCAACATCCGCGAGTGCGACGCCATCGCGCACATCGTCCGCTGCTTCAACGACGACAACGTCGTGCATGTCGCGGGCCATGTGAACCCCATCGAAGACATCGAAGTCATCAACACCGAGCTTGCTCTGGCTGACCTCGCGTCCGTGGAAAAGCAGATTCAGAAGAACGTGAAGCAGGCTCATTCGGGCGGCGACAAGGAAGCCCTGAAGCTCGTGAACGCCTTGGAAAAGATCAAGCCCGCTCTCGACGAAGGCAAGCCTGCTCGCAGCGTGAAGCTCACAGACGAAGAGAAGGCGGTGATCCGTCCGCTCTTTTTGCTCACGATGAAGCCTGTGATGTACGTCGCCAACGTGGACGATCACGGCTTTGAGGGCAACCCCCTCCTTGACAAGGTGAAGGCGCATGCCGCCGCCGAAGGCGCCCCCGTCGTCGCCGTGTGCGCAAAAACGGAAGCTGACATCGCCGACCTTGACGAAGCCGACAAGGAGATGTTCCTTGAAGACATGGGCATGACCGAGCCCGGCCTTGACCGCGTGATCCGCGCAGGCTACGAACTTCTCGGCCTTCAGACCTACTTCACCGCGGGCGTAAAGGAAGTGCGCGCCTGGACGATTCACAAGGGCGACACCGCCCCCAAGGCCGCCGGCGTCATTCACACCGACTTCGAGCGCGGCTTCATCCGCGCCCAGACGATCGCCTATGACGACTACATCGCCTACAAGGGCGAAAAGGGCGCCCAGGAAGCGGGCAAGATGCGCGCCGAAGGCAAGGACTACGTCGTGCAGGACGGCGACGTGATGGAGTTCCTCTTCAACGTGTAGCGGGCTCGCACGGGCGGCAGAAAAGCCGTCCGCCTTCCCTTTTTCCACGAGCGCCCGCCTTCTTCGCGGGCGCTTCTTTTTTCTCTCTTCGGTTTCTTCGCCATGCTGCATGATTTCTCCCAGCCCGACGCGCCCTTTGGCGCCGTGGAACACGACGTCACTCGAATCACCGCCTCGGGCGCTTCGACTTCCCGTGACTGGATCGTGGACGAAGTCCCCGTCGCCCTCGTCTACAACGGCATTTCCCACGTCGTCATGATGGCGACGGCTTCGCAGCTCGAGGAATTTGCCACGGGCTTCTCCCTCACTGAAGGAATCGTGCGCGACATTTCCGACATCTACGGCATCGAGGTCACGGACGGCTGTCACGAAGGGAAAAACGTTGAAATCACCATCGCCAGCGAATGCTTCTGGAAGCTCAAGGACAAGCGGCGCAACCTCGTGGGCCGCACGGGCTGCGGCATCTGCGGCACGGAGAGTCTGGATCAGGCCGTGCGAAAGGCGACCGTCGTCACGCACGCCCAGACGTTTGCGCTGGAAAACTACGCAAAGGCCCTCTCCTACGTCACCGCCGTTGAAAAACTGGGCGGCATCACCGGCGCCACGCACTGCGCCGTCTGGGTGAACCCCGACGGCTCTCTGGCGGGCGGCTGCGAAGACGTGGGACGCCACGTAGCCTTGGACAAGCTGCTGGGCCTTCGGGCGCGCCGCGGCTGGAAGGACGGCGTCGTCATCGTAAGCTCGCGCGCCTCCTACGAAATGGTGCAAAAGTGCGCCGTCTGCGGCGTGGAAGTGCTGCTGGCGATGTCAGCGCCCACGCGCCTCGCCGTGAAAATGGCTGAATCAAGCGGCATGACGCTCGCCGCCTTCTGCCGCCCTGGACGCCTTAATGTCTACACGCACCCCGAGCGCCTCACGGGCCGCCTTGCGACATTCTGACCAGCGCAACGTCTTTCCTACTGGAGGATTTTCCACGATTGAGAAAATCCTCCATCGTACTGAAGGATTTTTCATCCTGAAGCAAAATCCTTCACCATACTGGATGGTTTTCCTCTTTTCGAGAAATCCTCCACTACGATGGAGGATTTCTCGTTGTGTAGTAAAATCCTTCATCGTAGTGGAGGATTTTGGCTACTTCACAAAAATCCTCCACTACGGTAAAAATTCAATTTCATCCAAATCAGGATGTTGTTAATCAATAAAAATCATGATTATTCGAGAACACTATCTCCAACAGATCCGTCCTTTCGTTGAGACTGATCTCATCAAGATCATCACAGGAATCCGCCGTTGCGGAAAGTCTGTGCTCATGGATCAGTTGAGAGAAGAACTGCACGCCGCAGGAAAGCGAACAGTCAAGATCAATTTTGAGGATCGTCCTACAACCCGGAATATCACGACTGCCGATCAGTTAATTGATGCCATTGAAGCCCAACTTAGCGATGACAAACTCTACGTTTTTCTCGACGAAGTGCAGGTGATCCCCGAGTGGAACATTGCCTGTCGAAGCCTTCGCTTGAAAAATCTTTCACTCTTCATTACTGGCAGCAACTCAAAGCTTCTCTCTCGCGAATTCACCAAAGAATTAAGCGGGCGCTACGTTTCTTTTCGCGTACATCCATTTGTTTATAGAGAGCTTTCACAATATTCAAAGGAACTAAACCGCTCCTACCCTCTTTCAGACTATCTCATTTACGGCGGCTTTCCCAGAGTCGTGGAATTTGACGCGTCTGCCCGACTTCAATACCTTAACGATCTCGATGACACCATCGTCATCAATGACATTCTGAACCGCTACAACATCAGAAAAGTAGAACTCTTCCGCCGTCTCGCTGACTTTGTGCTTCTCTCCAATTCACGCATCTTCAGCGCAAGTTCCGTACAACGCTTTCTTAAGAATGAACACATTGAATGCTCCCTGACGACAGTGATGAAATACCTTCGCTACATGGAAGAAGCCTACATCATTGCCCCTATTGAACAATTTTCCACTAAAGCCAAAAGAGCACTGCGTTATTATCAAAAAATCTACAATGAAGATGTTGCCTTCAATAGCATTCGACAAGGCAACCAACGATGGGATATCACACACAATTTGGAAAACATCGTCTTCAATGAGCTCCGCTACCGCGGCTATGAACTGTCTGTTTATACTGATAACAATCTAGAAATTGATTTTCTAGCAACCAAAAACACGGAAAAGTACTTCATTCAGGTGTCCTACAGCATCACAGATGAAAGCACCTACAAACGTGAATTTGCTCTCTTCAACAAACTTGACAATTCCGTCCCCAAAATCATCATCACGAATGATGTGGTCAACTATTCAACCGACACCGTGAAGCACCTGCGCCTTCAGGACTTCCTTGAAGGCGCGCCGCTCACCGTCCGCCACGCCTGAGCCTACGCCGCGGGCTTTCGCTGCAGCTTGTCACGAATGAGAATCGCAATGAAATTCATGGCAAACACCAGAAGCACCAGCAGAAGTCCCGTGCTGTACTGCATGGGCCGGGTCTTTTCGATTTCCGTGCCAGAGGTCGCCAAGACGTACATGTGGTAGGGCAGCGCCATCACGCTGCTGAAGACGGACTCGGGGAGTTTGGGCGTATAGAAAACCGCCGCCGTAAACATCACGGCGCTCGTCTCGCCCGCGGCGCGCGCCACCGCAAGAATCGCCCCGGTGAGAATGCCTGGAAGCGCTGATGGAAGCACCACGCGGCCGATCGTCTGGCTCTTTGTCGCTCCAAGGGCCAGACTTGCCTCGCGCCACGCGCCCGGCACCTGCTTCAAAGCCTCCTCCGTCGTGTTGATGATGACAGGAAGCGTCAGCACCGCAAGCGTCAGGACGCCCGACAAAAGGCTCACCTTGAAGCCCAGCGACGTCACAAAGAACGCGAGCCCGAAGAGGCCGAACACAATCGACGGCACGCCCGCGAGGTTTGCGACCGAGAGGCGCACGATGTCCTTCATCGTGCTCTCGCGGCTGTATTCGTTCAACCACACCGCGCACGCCACGCCAAAGGGCAGCGCGATCGCAATGGCGCCCGCCGCGAGCAGAAACGTCCCCACAAGGCACGGGAAGACGCCGCCTTCGGTCATCATCTTTCGGGGCGAATCGAGAACGAAGTCCCAGTTCAAGACGCCCGCGCCATGGACCATGAGAAAGACGCACGCCGCCACGAGCGCCGCGCAGTTGATGAAGGCCGCCGTTCTCAAAGCCGTGAAGGCGAGCACCTGCGTCATGAAGCGGCGAGGCCGCGATTTTTCCTGCGCCCGGGCGCAGAGGCTTTTGCCGGATGTCATGCGTTTCTCCTTACACCGCAGGCGTCTTGTAGCGCTGCGCCAGCTTGAACGCCACCGCATTGAAAATGAAGGTCATGATAAAAAGCGCGATGCCGGTGGCAAAGAGCGCGTGATAGTGCGGACTGCCAAAAGGCGCCTCCGCCATTTCAGCCGCAATGCTCGCGGGCATCGGTCGGATGGGATCAAAGATCGACTCGGGCACGATCGCGGCGCCCCCCGCCACCATCAGCACCACCATGGTTTCGCCCAGCGCGCGGCTCATGCCGAGAATCACCGCCGTGCCGATGCCCGACAAGGCGTACGGCACGGTGACGAGCTTGATCGTCTCCCAGGGCGTCGCCCCCAGCGCAAGCGACGCGTCCTTCAAGGCGCGCGGCACGGCATGAAGGGCGTCTTCGGAAACCGAGCAGATCGTGGGCACCGCCATGAAGGCGAGCATCAAGGCCGCGTTAAAGAGGTTGAGCCCAGTAGCGATGCCAAGAGCGTTCTGCAACCACGGCGCCACGAGCACCATGCCGATGAAGCCGATCACAACGGACGGAAGCGCCGCCAGCAGCTCGATGAAGGGCTTGACCACGCGGCGCACGCCGGGGCGGGCGACTTCAGACAAATAAGCAGCGGTCGCCAATCCCAGCGGCACGGCGATGAGGCTCGCCAACACCGTCACCGCAAGCGACCCCGCGATGAGGGAGCCGATTTCAAAGTCGGGCGTCTCCCCCGCCGGGTACCACTCGGTGCCCAAGACAAACCGCAGGGGCGCCACCAGCCGAAAGACGGGAAGCCCTTCTTTAAAAAGATAGAAGACGATGCCGGCGAGCACCGCAAGCGCCGTGAACGCCAGCACCGTGAGCGACGCCTTCACCGCTGCTTCGCGCAATGCTTTTTTCATCATCGATGAGCCTTCAGCCAAAAAATCGGGAGCGATCGGACCGGCCGGCGCCCGTTTGCGCCGCCCGGAGCCTGCCGACCGCTCCCGAAAGTCCTTCCCCCGAACCGTGTTCAAACGTTATTCATTCACCGGCACAAAGCCCGTTTCCTTCACAAGTTTCTGCCCCTTCTTGGCGTCGAGCATGAAGTCCGTGAAGTGCTTCACGTCGCCCTGCGGCGCGCCGTTCGTGAAGAAATAGAGCTCGCGGGAAAGCGGCCAGCTCTTCGTTTTCGCCGCTTCCGCCGTCGCCTTCTTGCCGTCGATCGTGAGGGCCTTCGTCTGGCGGTCCACGTAGCCGATGCCGATGTAGCCCACGGCGTTCACGTTCTTGGAGACCGTCTGAACGACGGTGCCGTTTGAAGTCTGCAGCAGGGCGCGCGGCGTGACGCGAGCCTTCTTCATCACGAGCTCCTCCCACGTTTCAAAGGTGCCCGACGACGAGTCGCGGCTCACCACAACGATCGGCGCATTCTTGCCGCCCACGTCCTTCCAGTTGCGGATCTTCCCTTCGTAGATTGCCTTCAGCGTCGCCAGCGACACGTTCTTCACCGGATTGGCGTTGTTTACGATCGGCACGATCGCGTCCACGGCAACTGCGGTGCGATAGGGCTCAACGCCGCGGCTCTTGGCAAGCTCCACTTCGCTTCCCTTGATGTCGCGAGAGCTCATCGCGATGTGCGTGAGGCCGTCCACGAGCGCCTTGATGCCGTTGCCAGAGCCGCCGCCCGAAAGCGAAATGTCCGCGGCGCCCTTTTCGTGCGAGTAGCTCTCCACCGCCTTCTGCACGATGGGAAGCACGGTGGTGGAGCCGTTGATCACGAGCTCCGAAGCCGAGGCGCCGATCGAAGCCGCCGACATCACGATCGCTACTGCGGCCGCAGCCGCCACTTTGTTCAACAACATGGAATTCTGTCCTTTCGAATGGATGACGCTTTAATTCGTTTCACCAAAGAAGCGGCCGTCATCCGCGAGCCTCTCTGTCTTGGATCAGGGCCGCATGCTGAACTCAGTTTGTGACGTTTTTGTATTGATTTTGTGACGGAAAAATGACACCCGCGGTCGTCACGAAACGGTCACGGAAGCGTCATGGAACAATCACGAAAAGAGGGGCTTTTCGTCACAAACGCCTCGTAGGATCGCCGCTGACTTTTCTTTTGGGCAGGACCGCCCGCCTTTTTTGCGAACGCCCGGGCTTCAAGCCCTCTGCGGGCGCCACTCTCATGACTGAAAACGATCCCAGCATCAAGATCCGCGCCGAGCACATCGACTTCTTCTACGGCAACTCTCAAACGCTCTTTGACGTGAACCTCGCCTTCCGCGACAAGGAAGTGACAGCTCTCATCGGCCCGTCGGGCTGCGGCAAGTCCACCTTTTTGCGCACGCTCTCGCGCATGAACGAGCTCATCCCCGGCACGCGCCTTACGGGACGGATCACCTTGGACGACGAAGACGTCTACGCCCCCGACTTTGACGTCGTGGCGCTACGGCAGCGCGTGGGCATGGTCTTTCAGCGCCCGACGCCCTTTCCGAAGTCCATCTTTGAAAACGTGGCCTACGGCCTGCGCGTCGCGGGCGTCACAAACAAGTCGCTCATTCGGGACAAGGTGGCGGAAAGCCTGAAGCGCGCCGCGCTCTGGGAAGAGGTGAAGAACCGTCTGGACGACAGCGCCCTGGGGCTTTCGGGCGGCCAGCAACAGCGCCTTTGCATTGCGCGAGCGCTGGCAGTGGAGCCCGAAGTGCTCCTCATGGACGAGCCCTGCTCGGCCTTGGACCCCATCGCGACGCAACGCCTGGAAGACAGCATTCTGGAGCTGCGCGAGAGCCTCTGCATCATCATCGTCACGCACAACATGCAGCAGGCGGCGCGCGTTTCCGACAAGACGGCGTTCTTTTTCATGGGGCGCCTCATCGAATTTGACAAGACCGACACGATCTTCAATCACCCGGCATTGGAAAAGACCCGGGACTACGTGAACGGCAACTTCGGCTAAACGAGCCGTAGCGCTTCAAGACGCGACCGCCCGGAAACGCTCACCCCGGACGGCCGCGTTTTTTCAGATTCAAAGCTCCGGCGCCTTCAAAAGCCACGCGACGACGTCCAACGGCTGCACGCCGTCAAAGCTCCGCCGGATCCGGCACGGTCCTTGCCGCCAAAAAAGCTGGGAAGCGACTGATTCTCTCGACGATGAAGTTCGCCCTGCCGGCCTTTGCCGTCCACACGTGCGCATAGCGCCGGCGCAGTTCGAGAAAGACGGCATTCTTCAGCAACGCGTCGGAGTCGGGCTTCACGCCTGCCGCCGCCCCAACGGACGTTTTGTTGCAAACCCGTCGGTGCGGCGGGCGCGGCCTCGGTACAATGCCTCTTAACCAATTTCCTGCCGTTTCCAACGGATTTTCTATGCCGATTCACTTTTCTGCGGCCGGCGCCATTGAGCTCGGCCGTGAAGTCCTTCTGCGCGAAGCCGCCGCCGTGTCGGACCTCGCCAAGACGCTTGACAACGAACACTTCGCCCGCGCCGTGGAGCTTCTCATCGGCTGCCGCGGCCGCGTCGTCGTAAGCGGCGTCGGCAAGTCGGGGCACATCGGCCGCAAGATCGCGGCGACGCTCGCCTCCACGGGCACCCCCGCTTTCTTCGTGCACGCCGCCGAAGCCGCGCACGGCGACCTCGGCATGATCACCAAGGACGACGTCGTGATCGGCATCTCCTACTCCGGCGAAACGGGCGAACTCCTCACCATCGTTCCCGCCATCAAGCGCGAGGGCACGCCGCTTATCACGATCACAGGGAACCCCGCGAGCTCGCTCTCCAAAAACGCCGACGTGAACCTTGACGTTCACGTCACGGCGGAAGCCTGCCCCCTGAACCTCGCGCCCACCACCTCCACCACCGCGACGCTTGCGATGGGGGACGCGCTTGCCATCGCCGCAATGCACGCCAAGGGCTTCACGAAGGAAGACTTCGCGCGCAGCCACCCGGGCGGCGCGCTGGGCCGCCGCCTCCTCACCCACGTGCGCGACGTGATGCGCACCGGAGACGCCGTCCCTGTTGTGCAAGAGGACGTGTCGGTGCTGGACGCCGTGCGCGAAATCACGAAAAAGCACATCGGCATGACGGCCGTCGTGGATCAGGACAACCGCGTCACGGGCGTCTTCACCGAAGGCGACCTGCGCCGCCTCATTGAAAGCCGCGGCGACATTCGCGCGATTGTGATCCGCGACGTGATGACGAAGACGCCGAAGACCGTGAAGGCCGACGCCATGGCCGCGGCCGCCGCGCGCCTCCTCGAAGAAAGCCTCGTGAACCAGCTCCTTGTCACGGACGACGAAGGACGGCTTGCGGGCGCCCTGCACCTCCACGACCTCATGAGCGCCAAGGTGATCTGATGACCTACATCACCCTCAACGAACGCGCCCGCCGCATCCGCCTTGTCGTTCTCGACGTGGACGGCGTCCTCACCGACGGCTCCATCTGGACAGGGGCCGACGGCGAGCTCGTAAAGCGCTTTTACACGCGCGACGGCCTCGGCATCAAGATGTTGCAGGCCGCGGGCATCCCCGTCGCGATTCTCACGGGGCGCCTTTCGGCGCAGACTGCGGCGCGCGCCCGAGAGCTCGGCATCACGGACGTGAAGCAGGGAAAGCAATTCAAGACAGACGCCTTCTGCGAGCTTCTTGCGCAAAAAGGCGTCACGGCCGAAGAAACCGCCTACATGGGCGACGACGTTCCGGACATTCCGGTTTTAAAAGCCGCCGGGCTTGCCGCCGTCCCTTCGGACGCCTCCGACGAAGTGCGCCCGCTCGCGCACTGGACCGCTCCCAAGGCGGGCGGCAACGGCGCCGTCCGAAGCCTCGCCGAACTTATTCTGAAGGCGCAGGGAAAGTGGGACGAGCTCATCTTCTCCCACTACGTTCGCAGTGAGGCCCTGCGATGAAGCTGCATCTGCGAGACCGCTTTGCGGCGCTCTTGGGGATCGGACTGCTCCTCGTGATGGTGCTTGCAAGCTACTACTACGCGCTTCAAGGCGAAATCGACAACCTGCGCCAGCGCGCCAAGTCCGACATTCCCGACTACACCGCGCGCGACATCGCCATCACGGAATTCCGCGAGGACGGCGTCGCGATGCGCCGGCTCTTCGCGCAGTACGCCGAGCACTACGGCGACGGACGGCTTCTCACAGAAAAGCCCCGCATGGCGACGCTTTTTGCGGACAAGGCGCAGATGAAGGCGTCGGCGGACGCCGGCACGAGCCTGGACGCCGGGAAAACCGCCGTCTTCACCGGCAACGTCGTCGTGACGCGCGCGGGCGACCTCACGCACGCTCCCATGCGCTTTACGACGGACCACCTCACGGTGTATCCCGACGACAGCCGCATGGAAACGGACGCGGACGTGCGGCTTGAAAGCGGCACGGACATCACCACGGGCCGCGGCATGACATTTGACAACGTCGACAGAACCGTTCAAATTCTCTCTGATGTGCACACGGTGGTGCTCCCCAAGGGAGACACGATCAGCCGCCACAACGAAACCCATTGATATTATGACCGTCAAGTCCTTTCTGATTACGCTTCTCGCCGCCGGCGCCGCAACGCTTTCAGGCGCCGCGCTCGCCGAAACCGGCGACCGCGAAAAGCCCATTGAGGTGAACGCCCACAATTTCTCGGGCGACGAAATCAAGCAGGTCGCCGTCTACACGGGCGCCGTGGAAGTGCATCAGGGCACGCTCGAAATTCTGGGCGACGTCCTCACCATCACGATTTCCCCAGACGGCTACCGCACGATGACCGTCACGGGAAAGCCCGTCAAGATGAAGGAGCGGCGCGACCCCAAGACGAAGGGCGTCGAAGAGTGGGTGCATGCGAGCGCCTTGAAAGCCGTCTATGACGAGCGCAACGACAAGATCATCTTCACCGACTCCGCCAAGCTCGCGCGAAGCGAAAACGGCCTCGTGAAGGACTCCGCCGCCGGCGCCCGCATCACCTACGATCTTCTGAACGCCAAGAGCCGCGTCGAAGGCGAGACCGTGGACGGCCGCCGCACCCGCGTCTCCACCGTGCTTGCGCCCCGCGCCAAAAATGGCGGAAATGCCGCCGCCCCGAGCCCGAAGACCGCGCCCCGCAAAGCGGGCCCCGCCCCGATGAAGGGCTCCACCCGACTGGAGTAGGCCGTGACGAAATCCGCTGATGCCACGACGTCCGCCGCGCCTGACGTGTCGCCTGAAGTGATCGAAGAGGCGATGAAGGCCGCTGAGCTCGCCGCGCCCGCGCCGGTCGCGCCGGAAAAGTCGCTCGGCCCCGTGCAAACCTTGACCGCGAAGGGCCTCATGAAGCGCTACGGCAGCCGCCGGGTTGTAAAAGACGTCTCCATCGCCGTCAAAAGCGGCGAAGTCGTGGGACTGCTCGGCCCCAACGGCGCCGGCAAGACGACGAGCTTTTACATGATCGTGGGGCTCGTGCCGCCCAACGGGGGCACGATTGAATTAAACGGCGTGGACATCACGCATCTGCCGATCTTTCGCCGCGCGCGCCTTGGCGTGAGCTACCTGCCGCAGGAAGCAAGCGTCTTTCGGCGCCTGTCCGTTGAGGACAACATCCGCGCGGTGCTCGAGCTGCAGACGGACGAAAGCGGCAAGGCGCTTACCAAAAAGGAAATCGAAGCTCGCCTCTCGCGCCTTTTGGAAGAGCTGCAGATCACGCACATCCGCACGAACATGGCGCTCTCCCTTTCCGGGGGCGAGCGACGCCGCACGGAAATTGCGCGCGCCTTGGCAACGGATCCCCGCTTCATTCTCCTTGACGAGCCGTTTGCGGGCGTCGATCCCATCGCCGTCATCGAAATTCAGCGCATCGTCCGGTTCTTGAAGGATCGCGGCATCGGCGTTCTCATCACCGACCACAACGTGCGCGAAACGCTCGGCATCTGCGACCACGCCTACATCATCAATGAAGGCGAAGTGCTCGCGAGCGGCTCCCCCTCGGACATCATCACGAACGAGCAGGTCCGCCAGATCTACCTGGGCGAAAACTTCCGCATGTAGCGGCAAAAGAAGGGCGTCATGACCGGCATCTCAGCTCAGCTCAATCTCACCGTCACCCAGAAGCTCGCGATGACGCCGCAGCTGCAGCAAGCGCTGCAGATTCTGCAGATGAGCACCGTGGAGCTCACCGAAGCCGTGTCCGACGTCCTCGCTGCCAACCCGCTCATTGAAGCGGAAAGCGAGGGCTTTGACCCCGCCGCACCCGAAGCCGAGACGCCCGCCCCCGTCGTAGCGGAGACCCCCTTTGACCGTCCGGTCGGCGTCGAGAGCAACTTCGAAAGAAGCGAGGCGCTCATCACGTGGTCCCAGACCGCGCGACGCCATGAAACCGATGACGAGCCCGCAGAAGCCGGGGAGCTCGTCGCGGGAAGCGAAAGCCTCGCGAGCCACTTGGAGCGGCAGCTGGGGTGCTGCAGCGCGGACGACGAAGTGAAGCAGTGCGCGCTCTGGCTCATCGGCAGCCTTGACGAAAACGGCTTTCTCGCGGACACCTTGGACGAGTGCGCCGCCGACGCCCCCTTTGACGTCGATCCCGCGCTCTGGCGCACGGCGCTCAACCTTCTGCAGACCTTTGACCCCGCGGGCGTTGCGGCGCGCGACGTGACGGAATCGCTTTTGCTGCAGCTGCGCGCCCGAGAGGGCGTCAAGGACGACGTGCGGCAGGCCGCCCGAGCCATGCTCGCCGACTCCGCCCGGTACCTCGCCAAACTCACGCCCCAGCAGACGGCGCGCGACCTGCAGACAACCGTCGACACCGTCGCCGAAGCCCAGAGCCTCATCGCGCAGCTCACGCCGCGGCCGGCGGCGGACTTTGCGGACATGACGCAGTCGGCGGCCGTCATTCCGGACGTGATCCTCTACCGCACGGAGGAAGGCCTCAAGGCGCGCCTCAATCCGCAGGTGGTGCCGGCGCTGCGATTCAACCAGACTTACTTTGAGCTTCTCACGAGCGCCAAGCTCGCGGGCGACGAGATGACCGCGTGGAAAAACCGCGCGCAAAACGCGAAGTCCTTCATTCATGCGTTGGAGCAGCGATTCTCCACGATTGTCTCCGTCGCGCAGACGATCGTGAACGCCCAGCCCGCCTTTTTCACAGAAGGCGTCTCAGCCCTTCGCCCCATGGTGCTTCGCGACGTCGCGATGCGGCTTGGCGTCGCCGAAAGCACGGTGAGCCGGGCGACCGCCGGCAAATTCATGCAGACCGACCGCGGCACGTTTGAGCTGAAGTACTTCTTCACGAACGCCGTCACGGGCGCAGCGGGGGGCTCCGTCTCCGCCGCCGCAGCCCGCACGAAGCTGCGGGAGATCGTGGACGCCGAAGATCCTGACAATCCCTTGTCAGACGACGCCATCGCCAAGGCCCTCTCGGACGCGGGCATCGAAGTCGCCCGACGCACGGTCGCCAAGTACCGCGAGCTCGAAAACATCGCGCCGCGTCCGATGCGTCGCCGCATGAAGGCGATGCGCCGCTAGCCTTCGGAGCGCAAGTCGGCACAATTCCCGATGACGCCCGCGGCAAAAAATGATGTCATAGCGGGGTGTTCTCCTTTTCCTTTCAGAGGTTCTCATGTCAGGCATGCGTCTTGTGATCGTCACGGGACTCTCCGGCGCAGGGAAGTCCGTCGCCATCCGCCAGCTCGAAGACTCGGGCTACTACTGCGTGGACAACCTGCCCGTTCCCTTCATCAACGAAGTGGCGCTCGACTTGCAGCAGCACGGCTACCAGCGGGTCGCCATGGCCATCGACGCCCGAAGCCGCATGAACCTTGCGGAGCTCAAAACCGGGCTCGACAATCTGGTCGCCGCAGGCGTTGAGGTGCGAAGCCTCTTTCTCACGGCCTCCATTCCGACCCTCATCCAGCGCTTTTCGGAAACCCGCCGCCGCCATCCGCTCACCATTCCGGGCGCCGACGGCGAAGCCGGCCTCACGCTCGCCGAAGCCGTCAAAAAGGAGCGCGAGCTCCTCGCGCCCGCCGAGCCCTACGCGCAGGTGATCGACACCTCAAACCTCTCCCCCAACACGCTCCGAGACTGGGTGCGGCGCTTCATTGAGGCGCCCGCGACCGCGATGACGCTCGCCTTTGAAAGCTTTGCGTTCAAAAAGGGGATCCCCGTGGCGGCCGATCTTCTCTTTGACGTCCGCAACCTGCCCAACCCCTATTACGATCCGGCGCTGCGCCCTTTCACGGGGCTTGATGAACCCATCATCGACTTCATGGCAAAGCAGCCTGACGCGCAGGCGATGATTGACGACATCGAGCGCTTCATCCGTCGCTGGCTCCCGTCCTACGAAGCGCAGAACCGCCACTACCTCACCGTCGCCATCGGCTGCACGGGCGGCCAGCACCGCTCGGTGTACGTGGCGCAGACGCTCGCGGACCGCTTCAAGGACGTCACGGGCGTCGTCGTGCGCCACCGGCAGGTCGCGCGCATGAAGGAAGTTGAAGCATCCCTGAAGCAAACCGCGTAATTTTCCCCATGACAACGGTTGCTCTTTTAGGCTGCGGCGCGCTCGCCCGCCTTTTCGCCCAACACCTGCCGGACGTTCTTCCCGACGTGCGCCTCACGGGCGCCTTCTGCCGCACGCCCGAGGCCTGTCAGGCCTTTGCCGCGGACTTCGGCTGCCGTGCGTCAGCGAGCCTTGAAGAACTTCTGGCGGATTCCCCCGACTACGTCGTGGAGTTTGCGGGCGGCGCCGCCGTGCGCGCTCACGCTCGGGCAGTGCTTGAAAAGACGAACCTCATCACGGCGTCGATCGGCGCCTTCGCTGATCCCGACTTCTTCGAAGACGTGAAGTCCGTCGCCCAGGCGCACGGCACAAGGCTCTTTCTTCCCAACGGCGCCGTGGGCGGCCTTGACCTTCTGCAGACCTTTGCGCTGATGGGCGGCGCCCGTCTTGAGATTGAAAACGAGAAGGCGCCGCGAAGCCTCAACGGCGCGCCCTACCTCGCCGGCCGCGCGCTCTCCGAAACCCATCCCGAAACGGTTTTCACGGGCAGCGTGCAGGACGCCATCGCTGGGTTCCCGAAGAACGTGAACGTCGCCGTCGCGGCGTCGGTGGCAGCCTCGGCGCCCGACGCCCTCGTCACCATTCACTCCGTGCCAGGCGCCGCAGAAAACACGCACCGCATCAAGATTCGCAACGACCTGATGCACGCCGAGCTCACCATCGCCTCCCAGCCCGATCCTGCCAATCCAAGGTCAAGCACTTCGACGGCGTGGAGCGTGCTGGCGCTTTTGAAGAACCTCACCTCAAGCGTTGTGATCTTTTAGAGGCAGTGGGCCATGTAGAGCGGGAGCTCAAGGAGATTCTCGCTCTTACGATACTGGCCGGGATGAATCACGCAGGCCATGCCGACGCGGTTGGAGAACTTGGCGCGAAATCGGTCCAGCGAAAGCGTGCTGTAGCGCGATCCCGACTTCACCTCAATCGGCATCACGCGGGGCCGTCCGCCCGCCTTTTCCCACGGACGGACGATGAGAAAATCAATTTCCATCCGTTCCTCTCCGGCAACCTTGCCGCTCTGGCTGTAGAAAAAGAGTCGATCGCCTTTTGCCACCAGCGTCTGCGCCACGATGTTTTCCACGAGCATGCCTTCGTTGAGGCCAAACCGTCCGAGAAGCACGGCGCGATACACGTTTTCCTCGGTGCTGGCGGCCTGCACCTGAGTCACAAGGAGGCCGGTGTCAGCCATATAGCACTTCATTGCGGACGAACTTCGGTCAAGCGCCAGACCGTTCGTCAAATCCGCCGCCCGGCAAGGATTCATGAGTTGCGCCTCTTCGAGCCAGAAGAAGGCTTCCTCATAATTTCGCCTACGAGCGCTCTGGCCAAGTGAAGACAATCGAAACCGCTTTTCGGCCCTGGCGAGCTCGCCGGGCAAGCGATCCAAAACGTCGAGAATGCGCCGTCCGCCGCATCCGCCAAAATCAGCCGCTTCCTGCAGGCAGCCGCTCAAAAGCTGACGCTTCGCGTCGTCCGCCGCAGCCAGCGAATGCGACTTCAGCCAAGCGTCCACAACGCTCGGCATGCCGCCCGTCAACAGGTACTCCCGAAATCGAATCGTCGCTTTCTTGTGCAGCGCCGGCGGCAGCGGCTCGCCCGCTTCAAAGCTCGCGCGAATCACATCGGCAAGCGGCTGTCGCCCGAGGCCCAGAGAAACTCCTCGAAGTCGAGCGGATTCAGGCGACAGCTTTCTTCTTCCGACGGAAGGACGATGTCCTTGACGTTCTGCCAAAGGGACAGAAGCGTGCCCGCTTCGAGGTAGTCGAATCGGCCGTCCGCCACGAGGTGCTTCACGAGTTCTCGTGCCGGCGGAAACCGCTGCACCTCGTCAAAAATGATGAGGCTCTCCCGTGGATAAAGCTCCACGCCGTGCACCGCCGACAGAAACGAAAAGAAGCGGGAGAAATCCATCTTCACGGTCTGGAAGAGGTCTACCTCTTCTGCGGAGATTTTCGAAAAATCAATGATTAAAACCGAGCGGTATTCGCAACGTCCAAATTCCGCAATAAGCGTGCTCTTTCCCACGCCGCGGGCGCCCTCAATCAGGAGCGCCGTCTTGCCTTGCCGCTTGTTCTTCCAGTTCAGGAGCACCTGATACGCTTTTCTTTCAATCATCTGCACCCATCGACATCACGACATCCACGCATCGACCGCTCACATTTTGCACGATATCCACGTCTGATCCCGGTCGTTTTTGCACGATATCCAAGTTCAGCAGGAATTTCTTCACCGGCGTCGGAATCGCCTCCCTCGCCACTTCAGCCCACGGCACCTTGGTCGTAAGCATCACCTCCTTCACTGAAGCAGGCGGCTCAGCCCTCACCCAGCGAACGTCGGCAGTCA
The DNA here is from genome assembly GCA_963587345.1 of uncultured Oscillospiraceae bacterium. Taxonomy (GTDB): domain Bacteria; phylum Pseudomonadota; class Gammaproteobacteria; order Burkholderiales; family Burkholderiaceae_F; genus Duodenibacillus. Next base: position 17,034 of record CAVACW010000017.1, read on the forward strand.
GGCGATAGTGCGAGAAGTCGTGCACAAAGCCTCCGACGGATTCGCCCTCGCCTGCGCGGAGCTCCGGAAGACTCCACAACCCCTTCCAGACTCCAGGCCCCGTGCGCTTCACAAGCCACACGCCCTCTTCATCGGCAAAGACCGTCATGTCGGCGGTCCTCTCCGGCTTCGGAGCCTTCGCCTTCTTCACCGGGAAGTCCGTCGGCCGCCCCTCGGCGCACGCCCGGCAGAACGCCCTCACGGGACACGCGTCACACCGAGGCTTTGTTCTCGTGCAAACGAGATTCCCCAAGTCCATCATGCCCTGGTTCCAGACGGCGGGCTCCTCACGAGAAACGAGCGCTTCTGCCGCTGCCCAGAGTCCTTTTTCCGACGCCGCCGTCCCCAGAGGCGCCGCATCCGCCCGCACCCGCGTGAGCACACGCTTCACATTGCCGTCCAAAATCGGCGCCACTTCGCCAAAGGCGGCGGAGGCAATCGCCGCCGCCGTGCTGCGTCCGATGCCGGGCAGTTCCGCCAACGCTCCGGCCGTGCGGGGAAAGCCCCCCATCGCCACGACGGCCTTGGCGCAGGCATGCAGGTTTCGCGCCCGGGAGTAGTAGCCCAGCCCCGCCCAAAGGCGCATCACGTCCTCTTCATCCGCCGCAGCAAGCGACTGCACCGTCGGAAACGTCGCGATAAACCGCTCGTAATAAGCCTTCACCGTCGCCACCTGCGTCTGCTGCAGCATGATTTCCGAGACCCAGCGGCAATAGGCGTCCTTCACCATCCAGGGAAGTCCGTGCCGCCCGTGCGCCTTCTGCCACGCGACCACGGCTTTCGCGAAGTCGTCGGCCTTCAAAAGCGACGTCACTTCTGGCACCTCGGGCAAAAGAACGTGGAGCGGTTGCGCTGCACGACGCGACGAATCTCCGAACCGCATTGCGGGCACGTTTCACCCTCACGACCGTAGACCGCGCACTGCACGGCAAACCAGCCCGCGCCGCCGTCAGCGCCGTGGAAGTCCCTGAGCGTCGTGCCGCCCGCGGCGACGGCGCGCGTGAGAACGTCGACAATGGCGTCATGAAGCTTCGCCGCTTCGTCCTGCGTGATGGAGCACGCCTCTCTCTCAGGCGAAATGCCGGCTTCAAAGAGGCTTTCATTAGCGTAGATGTTGCCGCAGCCCACGACGACCTTGCCGTCCATCAGCACCGCCTTCACCTCGCGGCGCGTTGCCAGAAACCCCTGCCAAAGTCCTTCCGGCGAGAAGTCCGCCGACAGCGGCTCCACCCCAAGTTTGGAAAGTGGCGGCGTCGTCAGGGGATCGACCGCAGAAAAAGTCATGTCCGAAAACTTGCGCTGATCCGTGAGGCGCGCAACAACGCCCTCAAACACGAGGTCCGCCCGATCGTGCGGCCCCGCGGCCGGCAGCTCTGCGGCGGGCCAGAGCCGCCACGAGCCGCTCATTCCCAGATGCGTCACGAGCCACCGGGGCGCCCCGGCATCCGTCTCAAAGCGCCAGACCAGATGCTTGGCGCGGCGCGAAAGATCAGCAAGCGTCATCCCCGCGAGCGGCGCGAGATCCGGCACCGGCCGACGCAGCTTCTCACAGCGAAAGTCCGCCCGAACAAAGCGCTTTCCTTTTAGCGAGGGCGAGAGCGCCCGCCGCGTCACCTCAACTTCCGGCAATTCCGGCATCTTTTCCCAATCCTTTCAGAGGCGGTTTTTTACGCCGCCCAAAGCTAATGCGAATTTAAGCAAATCAGCGTATTATGCGCACCAATCGATTTCGCCGAGTTAACCAAGACAACTTGCGGGGCGAAGCAAAACAATACCGCTAAAGCGTCTGCCGCGACGTCGCTGGTACCGTTGAAGGGCTCCGATGTTTTGCGCCGACGCTTCGAACGTCACAAACGCAAAATGGAGCATGGCAATGGCCAGCGATTTTCTTTTTACGTCCGAGTCCGTGAGCGAAGGTCATCCCGACAAAGTGGCTGACCAGATTTCCGACGCGGTTTTGGACGCCTGCCTTGAGCAGGATCCCCTGAGCCGCGTTGCGGCCGAAACGATGTGCACCACGGGCCTCGTGGTGCTCGCGGGCGAAATCACCACGAACGCTCAGGTGAACTACATCGACCTCACCCGCAGCGTCTTAAAGCGCATCGGCTACGACAACTCCGAATACGGCATTGACCATCGCGGCTGCTCCGTGCTCGTGGGCTACGACAAGCAGAGCGCCGACATCAAGCAGGGCGTCGATGAAAAGAACCACGACCCCTTGACGCAGGGCGCGGGCGACCAGGGCCTCATGTTCGGTTACGCCTGCGACGAAACGGCGACCTGCATGCCCGCCGCGATCTACTACGCGCACCGCCTCGTGCAGCAGCAGTCCATCGTCCGCCGCAACGGCGTGATGTCCTACCTTCGCCCCGACGCGAAGAGCCAGGTGACGCTGCGCTACGTGGACGGCAAGCCCGTCGCCGCCGACACGATCGTTCTGTCGACGCAGCACGCGCCCGAATGGAGCAACGGCAATGAGATGAAGCCCGAATTCGTCGAAGCCGTCGTCGAAAACATCATCCGCCCGGTGATGCCCGCCGAGTGGCTCAAAAACACCCGCTTCCTCGTGAACCCCACGGGACGCTTCGTGGTGGGCGGTCCTCAGGGCGACTGCGGTCTCACCGGCCGCAAGATCATCGTCGACACGTACGGCGGCGCCTGCCCGCACGGCGGCGGCGCCTTCTCCGGCAAGGACCCCACGAAGGTGGACCGCTCCGCCGCGTACGCCTGCCGCTATGTCGCCAAGAACATCGTGGCCGCGGGACTTGCCAAGCGCGCCCAGATTCAGGTCGCCTACGCCATCGGCGTCGCTGACCCGATGAACATCACCGTGAACACCTACGGCACGGGCGTCATCTCGGACGAGGAAATCTCCCGCATCGTAAGCGACCGGAAGATCTTCGACCTGCGTCCGGGCGGCATCATTCAGATGCTTGACCTGCGCCGTCCGATCTACTCGAAGACCGCGGCCTACGGCCACTTCGGCCGCGAAGAGCCGGAATTCTCGTGGGAGAAGACCGACAAGGTCGAAGCCCTGCGCGCGGCAGCGGGCCTTTAAAGAGCGCCTTGCCCCAAGGCGGACATCCAGCAAAAAGCGGGATGTCCGCCTTTTCTTTGGATGCCGCCTTGGCGGCCTCCCGCTTTGCGGTTCTCCTCAGGCGGCCTTGGCAATCTTTGCTACAGTGTCGCCCGTCGTTTCTTTTTCCCATCGAAGGCATTTCTTATTATGACCGTACGTGTTCTCACCGGCATCAATACGACCGGTACGCTGCATCTCGGGAACTACTGCGGGGCGATCCGCCCCTGCGTGCGCGCTTCGCGCCTCCCGGACACGGACAGCTTCTTCTTCATGGCCGATCTGCATGCGCTCATCAAGTGCCAGGATCCGGCCCGCGTGGAACTGAGCCGCATGCAGATCGCGGCAAGCTGGCTTGCGGCGGGGCTCGATCCCGATCACGTCACGCTCTACCGCCAGAGCGACATTCCGGAAATCCCGCAGTTGAACTGGCTTCTGAACTGCGTCTGCTCCAAGGGCCTCATGAACCGCGCCCACGCCTACAAGGCCTTTGTGGAAGCCAACGCCGCCCAGAGCGAGGATGTTGACGCCGGCGTCTCGATGGGCCTTTACTGCTACCCCATCCTGATGGCCGCGGACATTCTGATGTTCAACGCAAACCGCGTCCCGGTGGGCAAGGACCAGATCCAGCACCTTGAGATGGCGCGCGACATCGCCACGCGCTTTAACAACCTCTACGGCCGCGGCAAGTCGTTCTTTACGCTCCCCTACGAGCAGATTGAAAAGGACATCCCGGTGCTCCCGGGGCTTGACGGCCGCAAGATGAGCAAGAGCTACAACAACGTGATCCCGCTCTTTGAAGGGGGCGCGAAGGCCTTGAAGGAAGCGATCAGCCGCGTCGTTACCGACAGCCGGCTCCCGGGCGAAGCCAAGGACCCTGACTCCACGTCCCTCACCCAGATCTTCGACGCTTTTGCAACCGACGAAGAAAAGGCGAAGTTCCGCGCCGACCTCAAGGCCGGCATGGGCTGGGGAGACGCCAAGAAGGCGGTGGCTGACCAGATCGAGTCCGAAATCGGCCCGATGCGTGAAAAGTACGCCTACTACATGAGCCATGCCGCCGAATTGGAAGACATCCTTCAGGCGGGGGCTGCGAAGGCGCGAAAGATCGCGGTGCCGTTCCTAGCCGAACTCAAGGAAGCCGTGGGCCTCAAGAGCTTTGTGAAGACCGCTGTCGCCGGCGAAAAGAAGACGACGGCCGCCAAAAAGGCGGCGCTTCCCACGTTCAAGCAGTACCGTGAAAAAGACGGGCGCTTTTACTTCAAGCTCGTGGCCGCCGACGGCACGCTCCTTCTCACGTCCCGCGGCTTTGACGACGGCCGCAGCGCAGGCATGGCCGTGGGCGCCTTGAAAAAGGGCGACCTTTCGGCGATCGCTGACGCAACGCTTTCCGAAGGCGTCACAGACGACGCCGTGAAGGCGGCGCTCGCGGCGCTTTCCGCCCAATAAGGCGCAACACTCCTTGCAAGGCAGGCGTTTCTTCGCAAACGGCCTGCCTTTTCTATTTGCAACCGCACGCCGCGCCGGCATGAGACTGCCTTGCCAAACCGCAGGATTCCAAAAAACGGCGACAGATTCTGAAAAAGCACGCACCTTGCCGTGAATTGGCAAATTTGTTCGTATGCGTCACGTGGTGAAACGATCATGTGGTACGCTTATGGCAAGTTCGTTTTTTGGATGATTGCCTTGCCATAAGACTGTTGCATCGCCTCTCTGCCCGTAAAGAAAAGCGCTGATTCTTCAAGGTTTTTTCAAATTGAGAATCGCGGCGCCAGACCGCGCGGGTACCTGCCAAGGATTGCAGGAAAAACAAAACCCGCCTGACCGGGCGGGTTTCTAAAAAGGAGACAAGCGATGTCATTCCAGTGGCTCTCGCTGATCTCGACAGAGATTGTAGCACACAGCTTCAGTCTTGAATTTCCGATTTCGGAAATTCGGGATATTGTGGCTTATGTTGCAATTTTAGTCGTGATGTTCAAGCGGTCGAAATAATTTTCGACCGCCCGGCTGCGCGGCAGGATTGCGCAGCCGGCATCCTTCTTTTATTCCTCAAGGGCCGCCCGCCGCGTCAATGTGAACGACCGCCTTGCCAAGCGCCGGAATCCCGAAAAGCTGCGACAGATTCTGGAAAAGTACGCACTTTTCCACAAACCTACCCTGCGTTTCAGCAAAGTCTGACGAACGCGCTTTTCAATCGGCAAACGATTCTGCCGATACAATAGGGCAACGTCACCCGCCCGCTTCAGCGAGCCACGACTCTGGTGACGGTTTCCCGGCCATCCCAGCGAGACTTCCATGGCAAACATCACGACGTTCGGCGAGCGCACCTACCTCTTCAACCAGACGGAGTCGCTTTCTGCTGACACCCAGAAAGTCATCCGCTACGTTCTCGAACAGAATCAGGCCGTTGGCATCGCGGGCGGCCTCTACGACGAAGCGTTCACGCTCACCTTCGTGAGCCAGGCTTTTCTGGATCTCACGGGCCACACCGCCCAAAGCCTGGAAGAGGCCTGCCACGGGCGCTTTCTGGAACTCGTGGACGCCCGAGACCGCGACTTCGTTCGCTCCGAGGCCTTTCGCGCCTCGCACAGCCTGCGCTACTACCGCCTGATGCACCACAGCGGCACGCCTGTCACCGTGACGGAATTCCGCACGGACATGATGTCTGACGACGGCCGTCCCGGCTGGATCGTCTCCATCCGACGCTCCGAAGACGAAATCGTAAGCGCCTCCCCGGTCTCCTGGTCGCTTGACCTCACGGGCGACCGTCGCGTGCACTGGAGCGAACGGCTTCTCGCCTTCTGCGACGCTCGGCGCGACGCCATGGTGGAGAATCCCAGCGCCTGGCTTGACCTCGTGCATCCCGAAGACCGCCCGCGCGTGAAGGAAGTCTGGGACCTGATGCTCGCCGGCCGCCTCGCCGGCAACCTCGTCCACGACGAGTACCGCATTCAAAACCCCGCAGGCGACTGGGTGTGGGTGAGCTCGCAGACGCGCGTCTTTCGCAACGAAAAGGGCGACGCACTGCGTCTTTCGGGCTTTGCCACCGTAATCGAGCGCGCCCGCTCCTTGAAGGAGCGCGTGCAGGAGACCGCCGTGGAGCGGCGCCGCTACCGCGACTTCCACGACGCCATCACCCGCCTAAATCTCTGCGAGTTCTGCGTCGACTTGGCAAGCGACGAATACTTCGCCTTCAAGTCAGACGGCCCGCTGCATTTTCTCTTTGCGGAGCACCCGAACTGGTCAAGCTTTGCGCAAGCCTTTGTCGAACGGTGCGTTCTCCCCGAAAGCGTTCAAGAGACGCGGCGCTTCTACGAGCGAAGCTTCATGGAGGAGACGCTTCGTGCCGCGCCGCACGAAGCCACGGTCACGAGCCGCGTCGTGCTCGCTGGCAAGATCCGCTGGGTAAGCCAGACCGCCGTCGCCGTGCACCCCGACAAAGACGGTCTCGGCAAGATCATCCTTTTCCTGCGCGACGTCACAACGGACGTGAAAGCGCGCCATCGCGAGGCAGAGCTCCACCACGACCTGGAAGAGACGCTGGGCGTCGCCAACATCGGCATCTACACGATCGAGCACGAGGACGGAAAGCCCTCCCGCATGTACGCCGACCGCACCATGCGGCGCCTCGTGGAGGCGCCCGAAAACGGCACGCCCGAAGCAATCTTCTCCGCCTGGGCTGACCACGTGTCACCCGAGGCCGCTGCGGAGGTGAAAAAGGCCTACGCGGATCTCGCCGCGTTCGGCCGCTTTGAAATCACCTACCGGTGGCTGAGCAGCCGCGGCCCCATCTACGTGCGCTGCGGCGGCGCGGCCGATCCCACGTTCAAGCCGGGGCTGCGCTACAAAGGCTACCATCAGATCGTCACCGACTTCGTGGAAGCTGAGCAGCGAAGCCGCGCGGCGCTCAAAGAGGCGTGCGAGGCCGCCAATTCCGCCAATGCCGCCAAAACCGACTTTCTGGCGCGCATGTCACACGACATCCGCACGCCGTTAAACGGCATCCTCGGCATGGCAACGATCGCCCGGCGCCACGTGACCGATCCCGAGCGCGTCACGGATGCTCTGGAAAAGATCGCCGCCGCGGGAGAGCATCTGGCGACGCTTTTAAACGAGGTGCTGAGCTTGACGAAGATCGAGTCCGGGAAGGACGAAGCCGAACTCGCGCCGCTTGACCTCTCGGAGCTTCTCAAAAACATCGCCGACACGCTCGCGCAGCCCGTGGCCGCCGCAAGCCAGACCTTCACGCTTGACCTCTCGGGCGTGCGCCACCCGCAAGTCGTAAGCGACGCCGTGAAGCTGCGGCGCGTCATCACAAACCTGATTGACAACGCGTCGAAATACACGCCCAAAGGCGGCGACATCCGCGTGAAAGCGGTCGAATCGTTTGCCAACGCCGAAACAGGCACCTACGAAATCACCGTGCAGGACAACGGCATCGGCATGAGCCGCGAATACCTCGCGCACCTCTTTGAGCCCTTCAGCCGCGCCAAGGAAGTGGCGCAGAAAATCGAAGGGACGGGGCTGGGGCTTGCCATCACTGCCAACCTCGTGCATCAGTTGGGAGGCACCATCAGCGTTGAAAGCGAGCTCGGAAAGGGCACGAAGTTCACGCTCTCCTTTGACCTCCTGCACAACGACGAGGCTTCTTCTGCCGCCGCAGCGCCCGCCCCCGAAGCGCCGCCACCAAGCGGCGCCGGCGCCCCCGTCGTCCTCGTCGTGGACGACAACGAGCTCAACCTCGAAATTGCAGCGGAGTTCGTGCGCATGGCGGGCGCAAGCCCCGTCTGCGTCTCCTCGGGCGAAGAGGCAATCAAGACCTTTTCCGCCTCCGCCCCTGGATTCTTCCGCCTGATTTTCATGGACATCCAGATGCCTGGCCTGTCGGGCTACGACACGGCGCGCGCGATTCGCGCGCTGCCGCGCCCGGACGCGAACCTTCCCATCACCGCGCTGTCAGCCAACGCCTACGCCGAAGACGTCGCCGCCGCGCGCCGCGCCGGCATGAACGACTACCTCGCCAAGCCCGTCGATCCCGACAAGATGGCGCGCGTCATCCGGCAGTACGCCTTCTAGGCCGGCGTCAATTCCACCCAGACTGCACGCGGCGGATGAGACGCGCGTCGCGCTTTGTGGGGCGGCCCTTGGCGATCGTCGCCGCGGGCTCCATGGCGATCTTTCGGAGGTCGGCCGCGCGCTCGCGCTTTTCCTTCGAATCCTCCGTCTCCCGGTAGAGGGTCTGCGCCACGGACGCGGGGCCCCGGACGGCGGAGATCGCCTCCACGAAGATTTCAAAGCGCTCGTCGCCGCGCTCCACGGTGAGACGGTCGCCGGGCCTCACTTCACGCGAGGGCTTCAAGCGCTGGCCCGCGATCTTCACGCGACCCAGCTCCACCGCCTCCTGCGCAAGAGACCGGGTCTTGAAGAATCGCGCGGCCCACAGCCATTTGTCGATGCGGATGCTCTGAAGCGGTTCGGACATGTTGCGTCTCGCCAAAAAATAAGGAAGAGCGAGAGTCTAGCGGTCCCGGCAAGAAACGACGCGCCGTCAGCTCGGGTACAATCCCGAAATTCTTTGTTTTCTTTTTGTTTCTCATGCAGTCTGCCGCACACATCGCTCATTTTTCCAACGTCCCGCTCGGAGACGGCTCCGTTCGCGTCATTGCGCCCTTGGTCGGGCGCACGGAGGCGCAGTTGAAAAAGGAGCTTCTTGCCACGCACGAAGCGGGCGCCGACATTCTCGAGTGGCGCGCGGACTTTCTGGAAACCGCGACGCAGGCCGCGATGACTCAAGCGGCGATGACGTTGCGCGGCCTCACCCTGCAGCCCGTGCTCTTCACGCTGCGCACCGCGCTCGAAGGGGGCGAACTTGACATCACGGACGCCGACTACGGCGACCTCACCCGCTACTTCGCGGCCTCGGGCTTTGCGGACGCGATCGACCTGGAAGTCAATCGCGGCGCCGAGGCTTCCGTCAAAGCGGCCCACGACGCCGGCATTCCCGTCGTGATGAGCTACCACAACTTTCAAGCGACGCCTTCAGCGAAGGCGATCGGCGAACTCTTTGCCCGCATGGACGCCGCGGGCGGCGACGTTCTCAAAGTGGCGGTCATGCCCGAAGCGCCCGAAGACGTCCTGAGGCTCATGACGGCCGCCCTCAAGGCGCGGCGCGCCTACGGCAAGCCCGTCATCGCGATTTCGATGGGCGCCTTGGGGCGCGTCACGCGCGCCGCGGGCGCGATCTTCGGTTCCGACGCCACATTTGCCGCGCTTCAGACGGGGTCCGCCCCGGGCCAGATCGGCATCAGCGAAATGAAGCATCTTCTTGAACTTTTCACCGCCTGAGGCACGTGTAAATTTTTCCGGCCGTCCTTTGCTTGCCTCACTCGCGCGACACTTTCCTTGGTGCCGCACAAAACAAGCCTCCTATAATCCCGCGCGGGGACCGAAGGCGATGGCAATGCAGGAAATCCGCTTTTCCTTCATCGCGCCCCCCTTCGGCTTAGGAGAGAGTTGCGGCAGGCGCGCTGTCGTCCGCCGCTCGTCCATAAAACAAAAGGAAAAGGCTGTGAAAACCTACGATTTCGCCTACGGGCACGGTCGCAAGACGTTTGAATACGACGAAAACCTCGTTTTGAAGGAAGTCCGCACCGAAGACTTCCCCGTGATGGAAGACGTGAAAAAGGGCGTTCTGGACGCCATCTACCATCCGATCGGCACCCAGCCCATCAATGAAATCGTCAAGCCCGGCGACACCATCGCCTTCATCTGCAACGACCCGACGCGCGTTGCCAACAGCTTTGACTTCATGCCCGTGCTCGTGGACGAGATGAACAAGCTGGGCGTCAAGGACGAAGACATGCACATCGTCTTCTCCCTGGGCACCCACCGCGACATGACGCACGAAGAAATGGTCGAAGCCGTGGGCGAAAACGTCGCCTCGCGCCTCAAGATGTACAACAGCACCTGCACGAAGCAGGAAGATTTCGAGTACTTCGGCACCACGAGCCGCGGCACTCCGGTGTGGATCAACAAGCACCTCTGCCACGTCGATCACGTGATCCTCACGGGCACGATCGTGCACCACTACTTCTCGGGCTACGGCGGCGGCCGCAAGGCGATTCTCCCCGGCTGCGCCGCGATGGAGACGGTGCGCGTGAACCACAGCTTCATGTTGGACAAGCACGCGGGGCTGGGCCTTACGACCGGCAACCCCTGCTACGAAGACCAGATGGAAGGCGTCGCGCTCTTTGCGAAGGGGCGCTCCCTCTTTCTCTTTAACGCCATCCTCAACGCCAAGCACCAGTTCCTCAAGATGTTCGCAGGCGACTACATCACCGCGCACCATGACGCCTGCCGCTTCGTGGACGAGGTCTACGGCTGTGTCATTCCGAAGGAAGCCGATCTCGTGATCGCCTCCTGCGGCGGCTACCCCAAGGACATCAACGTCTACCAGATGCAAAAGACGATGGACAACGCCGCGTGCGCCGTGCGCGAAGGCGGCGTCGTGATTCTTCTGGCGGAATGCGAAGAGGGTTCGGGCTCCAAGGTGCTCGAAGAAACCTTCCGCCGCCTGCAGACGCCCGCCGCAATCAAGGATGAGCTCGAAAAGAACTTCAAGATCGGCGCCAACAAGGCCTTCGCCGTGACGCGTCCGCTCTCAAAGGCTCGCTACATCCTCGTGACAGCCCTGGACAAGCAGCTCGCGAAAGACATGCTCTTTACGGCCGCCGTGGACACGGTGGAGGAAGCCATCGCGCTCGCGAAGACCTACGTGGGCGAAGCGCCCGCCACGATCCTCATGCCCGAAGGCAGCCTCACGGTGCCGCGCGTGGGCTAGGAAGCCGCCCGCGAAGGAAGGCTCGTTTTGCTGAAAACTCGCGCCTTCCTTTCCAATTGAGGCAAAAGCGCCTTTCTCGGGCGCTCTCCTGCCGCCGCATCGAGCACAATGCCGGGCGGCGGCAGTTTTGTTTCTGCCTTTCGAGTTTTTTAAATGACCGAGTCCCCCTGCATCCGCTTTGATGACAATCGTCCCCAGCGCATCGGCATGGCCGAGGCCGTTTTCTGCGAAGGAAAGCCCCGCCGCGCCCTTGTGACGCTTCTGGAGCGTTTTGCCGCCCCCGAAGCCGCCCCCATTCTCTTCACGCGTCTTGCGGAAGACGTGCTCGAAGCCCTTCCCTTGAGCCGCGAGTTGCGAAGCGCCCTCAATTACGACGCCCTCTCCCGCACGGCCTGGTTCAAGACCAATCCGATTGCGTCAGAAAAGACGGTCGCTGTCGTCTCCGCGGGCACCGCCGACGGCTTTGTGACGCGCGAAATCACGCGCACCCTTGAATTTTCCGGCCGCCGCTTCAAGCGCTTTGAAGACTGCGGCGTCGCGGGACTCTGGCGCATTGAGGCGGCGCTTCCCGAAATCAACGCCTGCGACTGCGTCGTGGTCGTCGCAGGGCTTGATGCGGCGCTTGCAAGCGTCTTGGGCGGACTCACCGAAAAGCCCCTCTTTGCCGTCCCCACGTCCGTGGGCTACGGCGTCGCGCGCGAGGGGCTCACCGCGCTTTCTAGCATGCTCGCCTCCTGCGCCCCAGGCGTGGCTGTCCTCAACATCGACAACGGCTACGGCGCGGCCTGCGCCGCGATCCGCGTGCTGCGCGCGCTGGACCGGGCCGCAGCTGCCGCCCGTTAACCCAACCGTAAATTTGTCATGTCACTTCTTTTGAATCACCCCGTTCTCACCGCGAGGCTCTTTGCAGGCGTCAACGCCGCCTCGATTCTCGCCGGGATCGCCGGCCTTCTCGAAAGCCCCTTTCTCACGCTGGACGCCATGGCGCGGGAAAAGTTCCCGACGCTAAACGCCGAGGTGAAGCTCGTCCGAACAAGCGTCTCCTCCATTGCCGGCGTCACCGTGGAAATCAAGACTCCGGCGCCTGCAGGCCACGTGCACCGCTCGATGGCGGACATCCGCGCCATGATGGATGAAAGCACCCTTTCGCCCGCCGCCCGAGCGTACGCTGACCGCATCTGGTCGGTGTTGTCGGAAGCCGAGGCGCGCGTGCACGGCTCAACCCCCGACGCCGTGCATTTTCATGAAGTAGGCCGCACGGCCAATGTCATCGCCATCGGACTCATCGGCGAGCTTTTCTCCGCCCTCTCGCCCGACGTGTTTGCCGTGAGCCCCGTGCCTCTGGCGGACGGCATCGTCCGCTGCGCGCACGGCGCGGTGCCCAATCCCGCCCCGTCGCTTTTTGCCATGTTGAAGGACGTCCCCGTCACCCCCTTTGCCGGACGCGGCGAAGCCGTGACGCCCACGGGGCTTGCCATCTTGAAGGGGCTCGGCGCCCAATTCGGCCCGTGGCCTGCGATGACCGTGCGCAAGAACCTCACGGCGTTTGCCCCCGGAAAGTTCTTTGAAGGCGCCCCGAACGGCCTGCTCTTTGCTCTGGGCGAGGCGCTCTGATGGCGGACGTCAACTTCATTCCCGAAAAGCTCAAGGAAACGATCGCCGCCGCAGCCGCTGACGGTGTCGTAACGATCGCCTATTCCGGCGGGCTCGACAGCCGCTTTCTCGCCTTTGCGGCCTCAAAGCTCGGCTACCGCGTGAAGCTTCTGCACGTCACCGGGCCCCACATGGCACCCTCGGAAAGCGAAGGCGCCGTGAAGGACGCCCTCGCCATGGGGCTTCAAGCCACGCTCATCACCGCCAACCCCTTGGGCATCACGGAGCTCGCAGCCGCGGGAAAAAACCGTTGCTACATCTGCAAGACGCACGTCTTCACGGAGCTCTTGAAGCATGCCGCGGGCGGCAAGCTCTGCGACGGCACGAACGCCTCCGACCTCACGGTCTACCGTCCGGGGAAGAAGGCGCTGGAGGAGCTCGGCATTCATTCGCCGCTCGCGGAAGCCGGCATTGGAAAGCCCGACATCCGCCGCATCGCCCGCGAAATGGGCATGCCGCGGCCGGATCAGGCGGCGCGCCCCTGCCTCTTGACGCGTTTTCCCTACGGGATGATGCCCGCGGCGGAAACGCTCGCCCTCGTGGCGGAAGTCGAAGACTGGATTGAAGCACTCCCGGAAGCCGCGGGGCTCAAGTTCCGGCTGCGCTTTCCCGAGGCGGCGCATCGCGAGAAGGCGGTGCTGCACATCGAGGCGGCGTCGCTTGCCGGGCGCACGGAGGAAGACCTGAAGGCCTTGGCTGACAAGGTGAAGGCGCGCTTTGCGCCGCGACTTGACCAGCTGACAACAGCCGTGCTGGCGAAGCTTTCCGGGTTCTACGATCGCGCGTGAGGCGAATCTAACAATCGATTGTCAGATATGTTAGATCCAAGACAGATCCAAGACAGATCCAAGACAGATCCAACATATCTGATGCATACACCACCTGTAATAGCCAACAGATTCCTCCAGACTATTTCACCAATCGATTGTTTTAAACTGATATCTTCTTTCTAACAATCGATTGTTAGATTTGTTAGATCCCAACGCAATCTAACACGATGCAGTACAATGTCCGCGTAATCGTTTTCATCGACGCGAGTCCCTCACCGTCGAATTCAAAAGCCAGTGGTCCAAGGACTCCATTCCCAAAACGCTGGCGGCCTTCGCCAACACGCAGGGAGGCGACCTCTACATCGGCGTGAGCGACGAAGGCAACGTCATCGGCGTCGCCGACGCCGACCAAGTGCGCCAGAGCCTCGCCTCCGTGCTCGCCGACCGGATCTTCCCTTCCATGTATGACTGCGTCGAAGACGAAACGCTGCAGATCGGCGCCTTGCAAATTGTCCATGTTCGCGTGGATCGCGGCCGAAACCGCCCCTACAGCCTGGACTCCAAGAACGCCAACACCATCTTCATCCGCTCCGGCAACACGACGCGGCCGGCGCAGATTGATGAAATCTGCGCCATCGCCCGAGAAAGCAACATCATCCCCTTTGAAAGCCGGATCGCCACCGAACAGAATCTGACGTTCAATGTTCTTCAGGATTCCTGCCGTCAAGCGGACTTTGACTTCGATCCCAAGAAAAACCTTCAGTACGGCTTCTGGGATGCGGAGAAGCAGCGCTACACCAACCTTGCCTTTCTGTGCTCCGACCAAAACACCTACAACGCCGTCGTCGTCACCTTCAGCGACAACGAAAAGCTCACCATGGTCTCTGCCACGCGAATCGACGGCTCCATCCTGCGCCTGATCACCAAAGGAATGAAAGCGCTTGAAGCAACCAACCTCATCCGTCTGGAAATTTCCAAGGACGGTTCAGCGCAACGAAAGGAGACCTACGCCGTCAATCCCGTGGTTCTTCGTGAAGCCCTTGTCAACGCCATCGCGCACCGCGACTACAACCGAACTGTCGCCACGTCCGTGCACGTCACGCCGTCTCAAATCGACATCTTCACCGGCGGAGGGCTTGCCGACCTGAATCCGCAGGAAATTCTTGAAGGCCGCGCCACAGACTGTCGCAACCAGCATCTCGCTCTGCTGCTGGAACGTCTGCACCTGATGGAAGGCGTGTGCAACGGCTTTCGTCTCATTCGGGCCGAGTACGCCGCCAAGCCCATCAGCGACCTTTTGAAAGTGGAGCCGCGCAGCTTCACCATCGTCCTGCCTCGCCGCCAGTCCGTCCGCATTCAGAGCAACGACAGCGAAGCCAATCGCATTCTGGCCTTCCTCGCCGATCACCCAACCGCCTCCCGTCGCGAAATTCAGGATGCCCTCGGCTGCAGTCAATCGCTTTGCATCCAGCGGCTGCGCCGGCTGCTCGACCAAGGCCTCATTGTTGCCACAGGGCAGGCGAAAAACCGCCGCTACAGCCTGCCCGAACGTCTCTGACGCCCAAGAAAAAACGGGAGCCGGCCTAACACCGCACTCCCGCCTTTCACGCCGTCCGAACGACTCAGAACGGCAGCTTCAGCGACGCATCCACCGAGAGAAGGAACTCGCCGAAGCGCTTCTTGATGCGCTCCAAGGCCTCTTTGCTGTCGCCTTCCACCCGAAGCACCACGACGGGCGTCGTGTTCGAAGCGCGCGCCAAGGCAAAGCCGTCCGCAAACTCCACACGCACGCCATCAATGAGAATCACGTCCTCAGCGTCCGGGAAGTCCGCCTTTTCCTGCAGCTTTGCGATGAGCGCCTTGTTCTCGCCTTCTTGCATCGGAATCTGCAATTCCGGCGTATTGACCGCCGTCGGCAGGTCTTCCAGAACCTTCGAGGGGTCCTCAGAGCGGCTCAGAATTTCCAGCAGGCGGGCGCCCGCGTAGACGCCGTCGTCAAAGCCGGGCCAACGGCCGTCGTTAAAGAAGAGGTGACCGGACATTTCGCCCGCAAAGGGCGCCCCTGTCTCGCGAAGCTTCGCCTTCACCAGGGAATGCCCCGTGCAGCTGATGACGGGTTCGCCGCCGCGCTCGCGAATCCACGGCACCAGGCGGCGCGTGCACTTCACGTCGTAGATGATCTTGGAAGCGGGCTTGGCCTTCAGGATGTCGTCCGCAAAGAGCATCATCTGACGGTCAGGGAAGATGATCTCGCCCGACTTCGTCACGACGCCCAGACGGTCCGCGTCACCGTCAAACGCGAGGCCCACTTCGCAGTCCGTGGTCTTCACGCAGTGAATGAGGTCCTGCAGATTGGCGGGCTTGCTCGGATCAGGGTGGTGGTGCGGGAACGTGCCGTCCACGTCAAAGTAGAGCTCGGTCATCTCGACCCCGAGCGCCGTAAAGAGCCGGCGCACCACGTCGCCCGCGACGCCGTTGCCGCAGTCAAAGGCCACTTTCATCGGACGCGCGAGCTTCACGTCCTTCGTGATCGTGGCGAGGTAGGCGTCAACGACATCGTGCTTTTCAATCGCAGCCGGCGTCGCCACGGGCTTGCAGGCGCCCGAAACGATCGCTTCGCGCACGGCGGTGATGCCGTCGCCAAAGAGCGTCAGGCCGCCCATCATCATCTTGAGGCCGTTGTATTCGGAAGGGTTGTGCGACCCCGTCACCGCAACGCCCGTGCCGTTCTTGAAATAGTTCGTCGCAAAATAGAGAACGGGCGTCGGGACCATGCCGATGTCAATCACTCGGGTGCCCGCGGCCGCCACGCCCTTCATGAGCGCCGCGGAAAGCTCGGGGCCCGACGTGCGGCCGTCGCGGCCCACGCAGAAGCTTTCAATGCCCTTTTCCCGGGCCCACGTGCCGAGCACCAGACCGATTTCATAAACCACTTCAGCGGTGAGGGTCTTGCCCACGATGCCGCGGATGTCATACGCCTTGAAAATGCTCTTGTCGGGCGTCATCAGTTCTTTCCTCAAAACCATTCAACAAAAAAGGGCCGACGGGAGAAGTCGACCCTGAATGCTGAAATGTTAGCGCAATCCGCCAGAGGACCTACGAACGATCCAGGGCGATTGCATGAATCAATCCTTGACAATGTTCTTAGTTTCGAGTAGTTCG
>CAVACW010000018.1:0-32461 GCA_963587345.1 uncultured Oscillospiraceae bacterium
CCTCTCAGTGCTTTTAATCACGGGCCGCAGAGCGTGGGACTAGGATTGACATCCCACGGTGCCTATGCATTCCCAACCAACGTAGTTCAGATTTCTCCTCACTGGGGCTAGTCAATCAAGGCTTGCTTTTACAAGCCTCTGCCTTTAGGCAGGGGTGGTTGACGGTGTTCTCGAATTCTTCAGTATTTCAGTATGAAGCGGGCCGGTGATCGTCACGCTGGACTCTCACCGGCCCGCCAAGGGCTTTCGGCATTATCGCCGAAGAACGGCTGGAATTACTTCTCTTCCGTCACGTTCTTCCCGAGGGCGATCTCTTCGTTCGCCCAGTAGCCCCAGTGATAGGCGGCGTCCGCCTCGCTCACCTTGCCGTCGCCGAACATGAGGCGCGCCGTGCCGCGGTACGGCTGGAAGATGCCGGCGCCGAGGTAGATGTGCGCGATGCCCACGAAGACCGTGAGGAAGAAGAAGACGTCATGCACGAGATGAGCCGCCAAAAGCGTCTCCTGGCTGAATTCCACCTTCCAGCCGCCATTGGGGAGGAGACCCGTGTTGAGCCACAGGATGAGGCCCGAAATGGTGAGGAAGAGGCAGAAGAAGACGAGCGCGCCGTCAGCAAGACGCTGCGCCGACTTCACATGGTGCTGCGGAGGCATGTGCACCTTGCCAGGAGCGAAGAGGTAGAACGGGAACTTCATCGCCCACATGACGTCGTCCTTGTCCCACTTGCCGAAGATGTCCTCCTTGAAGAGGTGCACGAAGCCCTTCGGGGACTTCAGGATCGCATAAAGCGGCACCACAATGAAGGGGATGGCAAGAAGGCGATGCGCCATGCGCATCGAATGCGTGAAGGCGCCGCCCATCATGTCGCCGCCCAAGGCGGGCACGAACACGAAAACGCCCGTGATCGCGAGCAGGATGCAGGCGATCGCCGCGACGCCGTGCGTCACGCGGGTCAAAAGGGAATGACGCTGAATGTATTTCATGAGTTTCTCCCTTTCCTAGTGCTGAGAGGACTTCAGAGCCGCGACTTCGGCGTCCGCCTTGGCGCGCTGTTCCGGCGTCCAGTGCTTCTTCGCCTCTTCCACGGTGACGTTTTCGCGACGGTAGCCCACGGCGGCGGCCAGGGACACCGCAAGGCCCGCGACCACTGCCGCGGTGCCAAGGCCCGTGACCGTCTTCATCGTGTTGATGCCGGCGATCATGGCATTGGGCTGCGGGTTGTCCGGCAGACCGTACGCTTCGTGGCCGTATTTGCAAACCTGAAGGACGTGCAGGCCCCCCATTTCGTGTTCGCCGTAGAGCTCGGCCTTGTCAAAGCCCTTCTTCTTCAGGAATTCGACGCGCTTGCGGCCGAATTCGATCATTTCGTCGCGCGGACCGAACTTCAAGGCTTCGGGCTGGCAGGTCTTCACGCAGGCGGGGATGCCGCCTTCTTCCAATCGATCCATGCACATCGAGCACTTGTCGATGCGGCCGTCCGTCGGACGGAAGCGAGGCACGTCAAAGGGGCAGGCTGACTGGCAGTAGGTGCAGCCGTTGCACTTGTCGGTGTCCATCGCCACGACGCCGTTTTCCTTGTGGTAGAGGGCGCCCGACGAGCAGATCTGCACGCAGGCGGCGTCCGTGCAGTGAAAGCACGAGCGGCGGCCCACCGCAAAGTTGATGGGGTGGTACTTGTTGCCGGACTCCTTCTCATCAAAGGTCATGATGAGGCGGGTGTCCCCGTTCAAGTCCGCCGGGCTCTGGTAGGAGCCCGTGAACTTGTTGCCGTTCAAAACCATCGTCGAGGGCAGCATGTTCCACTGCTTGCACGCCACCTGGCAGCCTTTGCAGCCGGTGCAGTGCGACGAATCAAACAAGATGGCGACTTCGTTTTTCTTAGCCATGTTGATTTTTCTCCTAATTCAGCGCAACACCGGCGTGTCAGGCTTTTTCCAGATTGACGAGGAAGGCCTTGTATTCCGGAATGTAGGAATTGGGGTCTCCGACATTGGGCGTCAAGTCGTTGACATTGTCGCCTCGCGCGAGGTTCGTCGCCCACGAGAAGTGGTGCGGCAGACCGACAACGTGCTGAACCTTGCCGTCAATTTCCATGGGCTTCATGCGCTTCGTGACCATGGCAGCCACCGTGACCGAGCCGCGGTTGTTCCAGACGTGGACCTGGTCGCCGGACTTGATGCCCTTTTCCTTCGCGAGCTCTTCGGAGATCTCGATGAAGTTGCAGGGGATGAGTTCGTTCAGCCACGGGATGTTTCGCGTCTGCGTGCCCGTCTGCCAGTGTTCCACCACGGAGTAGGTCGTCGCGATGAAGGGCAGGTCCTTCGCGTTGCCGCGGCGCACCGAGGGGTCGTCCGCAAAGCGGATGCAGGGGTTGCCGCCCGCGCCGTTCAGGAGGTTCTTCACCGGCGTTTCATGCGGCTCGAAGTGTTCGGGCATCGGGCCGTCGGCCATGCCGTACGCAAAGAGTCGCGCGTTCTGCTCCCAGGTCATGAAGAAGGCGTTGTCATCCGGTCCCTTGGCGGTGACGAAGTCGCCCACGTCGTTCTGGAGCCAGTGGTCGCCCTTCCATTCCACGAGCGTGCGCTTCGGATCCCAGGGCTTGCCCTGCGGGTCGGCGGAGGCGCGGTTGTAAAGGATGCGGCGGTTCGCGGGCCACGCAAAGGACCACTGCGGGAAGAGGCCGAGGCCCGAGGGGTCGGACTTGCTTCGGCGGGTGCAGGGCTGCTTCATCGGATCCATCTTCTCGGCTTCGTTGTTGTAGTAGCCGGAGAAGATCCAGATGCCGCAGGCCGTGGAGCCGTCCGCCTTCAACTGCGCGTAGCCGGGGAGAAGCTTGCCGCTTTGGTACTCGTAGCCGTTCAAGGCCCACGCCAGGGCGCGAAGGTCGGGCTTGCCGTTGATGCGGTAGTTGAAGTTCGACTTCAGAATCTGGTCGGGGCAGGCGCCGCCTTCCTTTTTGTAGAGCTCGCAGAGCTTGTCCCAGATGAGCATCATCATCTCGAAGTCGCTCTTGCATTCTCCCGGGGGTTCCACCGCCTTCTCGCGCCACTGGATCCAGCGGCCGGAGTTGTTGATGGAGCCGATCTTTTCATAGATGAGCGCGGCGGGGAGGAAGTAGACCTCGGTCTGCACTTCTTCGGGCTTCATGTCGGGCGCGCACCAGAAAAGCGACGTTTCCGTCTGGAACCAGTCGGCGACCAAAAGCCAGTCGAGCTTTGCCATCGCGTGGCGGGCGTGCTTCGCGTTCGGGGTGGAGTGCGCCGGGTTCATGCCCCAGCACATGTAGCCCTTCACCTTGTCGTCACGCATGTCGTTAAAGGACATGATCGTGGAGAAGTCGCCGTAGTCCTTCTTCGGAGCGATCTTGGGCAGGAGGTCGTAGCAGTAGTCGTTTTCGACCGTGGCGTAGTCGCCGAACCATTCCTTCAACGCAGAGACCCAGAATTTCGGCTTGTTGGAGTAGTAGCCCGCCGCGTAGGTTTCCGTGGAGAGGTACTTCGCCAGCGTCGGGTGCTTCGCGGCCGTGGGCCACGCGAGGTACCCCGGGGCCTGATGCGAGCTCGCGCCCACGTCAGTCGAACCCTGCACGTTCGGCTCGCCGCGCAGGGCGTTGATGCCGCCGCCCGCGATGCCGATGTTGCCCAAGAGAAGCTGCACCACGCACATCGCGCGGCAGTTCTGAGAGCCGTAGCTGTGCTGGGTCTGCCCGAGGGCGTAGAGAATGGAGCCTGCCTTGTCCGGACGCCCCGTCGAAGCGAAGGTCTCCCAGACCTTCAGCATGACGTCCATGTCCATGCCCGTCACGCGATGCACCATTTCCGGGGTGTAGCGCGAGTAATGGCGCTTCATCACGTTCAAGACGCAGTTCGGGTCTTCGAGCGTCATGTCGCGCTTCAAGAGCTTCAGGTCAGGCGTCTTGAACTTCGGCACGTTGGGATCGTTCACCCACGCAAAGGCCGAGCCCGGCGTCGTGTCCCAGGCCACCTTCTTCTCAACGTCGTAGCCCCACGTCTCGTTGTCGTAGCGCTTCGTTTCCGGATCCCAGCCCGAGAAGAGACCGGTCTCTTCATTGAACTGGTAGTCCGGACGCAGCAGGCACGCCGCGTTCGTGTAGTGAAGGATGTATTCCTTCTGGTAGAGCTTGTGGGTGATGATGTAGTAGATGAGGCCGCCGTAGAAGGCGATGTCGGTGCCCGGACGGATGCGGGCGTAGATGTCGGCCTGCGCCGCGGAGCGGCTGAAGCGGGGATCGACCACAATCCACGTTGCGCCCTTGTCCTGCGCGCGCTCGACCCAGCGGGAGGAGAGCGGGTGGTTTTCGACGTTGTTCGAGCCAATCGACATGATGACGTCGGAGTTGGCGAAGTCGCACCAGTGGCTCGTCATGGAGCCGCGGCCGAAGGAGGGAGCGAGCCCGGCGACGGTGGAGGAGTGGCAGACGCGCGTCTGGTTGTCGATTGAGAGAACGCCCATGGAGCGGGCGAACTTCTGCACAAGCCAGCCTTCTTCGGTGTTGAGCTGCGCCGCGCCAAAGCAGGAGATGCCGTCGCAGCGGTTCACCGTGATGCCTTCTTCCTTCTCAACGAAGGTGGCGTCGCGGGTCTTCTTCATGTGGCGGGCGATTTCATCAATCGCCTGATCCCAGGAGAGGCGCTCCCAGTCCTTCTTGCCAGGACGGCGCACCATCGGGTAGAGCGGACGGTCGGGGTGAAGCTTTGCTTTGCGGTCGGGAGTGACGACGTTGCGAAGGCCCCACATGGCGGCGCCCTTCGGGCACAAGCCGCCCAGATTCACGGGATGATCCGGGTCGCCTTCAAGGTTGATGAGCTCGCCGTCGCGCGAGGAGCAGATCGTGCCGCAGCCGCCGGAGCAGTAGCAGCAGATGTTCGTCACTTCCTTCACGTTGCGAAGCTTGTACGGGGCCTTGGCGTGGGTCGTTTCGGCCGATGCCTGAGCGGCAGCCGCCGCGCCCGTTCCGAAAGCGAGACCGCGCTTCAAGAAACTTCTGCGGGAAAGTTCCATGGATTGTCTCCTGGAGTAATTGTTCGGGATCTGCGGCTCGGAGGGGACCGAGCCGCCGTCGTTTGCATCGAGGGAAATCCCTCGGACAAACGAAGGGTTTTTTCCTGTGTAGCGGGGCGATTTTCACGCGCGTGAAAAAGACCGTCAATCGGCCGTGAGGCCAATGATTGCAGGGATTTACGCTATTCTGTAGAGGGATAACGACAAGGATGATCCCTTCGGTCTAGTCGGGCGAGAATTGAGGAAGGACGCGGCTTTGGAAGGGAATTGGCTAGGCAAAAAGCGTTATTCCTTTTAGGGGAACTAGGTCGAAGGTCTAGGAGCGAAGAAGCGAAGCCGAGGGAAATTAGAGGGGAAGGATTACTACCTCAGGCCTAGTTCTTTGGAAGCGGCCTTCGTTGGAATCTGTTGCAAAAAGGCCTTTTCGTCGGGCGTTGCGCCGCGGGAGCGAGCCGTTTCCTTGTTAAAATCCTCTCCACTTTTTGGGCATCGGCGTGCACATCGAAAAAAATTTGACGTGCAGACCGATGCCTTCGGCGTGCCTGCAAGCTTTGAAAAGCTGGCGGGCGCGCGATCAACCGGTCACCACTCATGGACAACATCCGCAACTTTTCCATCATTGCACACATCGATCACGGCAAATCAACGCTCGCCGACCGCCTCATCGAGCACTGCGGGGGGCTCTCCTCCCGCGAGATGAGCGAACAGGTCTTGGACAGCATGGACTTGGAGCGCGAGCGCGGCATCACCATCAAGGCGCAGACGGCGTCTTTGAAGTACAAGGCTCGTGACGGAAAAGTCTATGAACTGAATCTCATCGACACCCCGGGGCACGTCGACTTCTCCTACGAAGTGAGCCGCTCGCTTTCGGCGTGCGAAGGGGCGCTTCTCGTTGTGGACGCGACGCAGGGCGTTGAGGCGCAGACCGTTGCCAACTGCTACACCGCGATCGACTTGGGCGTTTCGGTGGTGCCGGTTTTAAACAAGATGGACTTAAACAGCGCCAACCCCGACGCCGCCAAGGAAGAAATCGAGGACGTGATCGGGATTGATGCCACGGACGCGGTGCTCTGTTCGGCGAAAACCGGCATGGGGATCGAGGACATTCTGGAGCGCGTTGTGACCGACGTGCCGCCCCCCAAGGGCGACGAGAATGCGCCGCTGCAGGCCTTGATCATCGACAGCTGGTTTGACAACTACGTGGGCATCGTCACGCTCGTTCGCGTCATCAACGGCGTCATTCGCCCCAAGGACAAGGTGATGCTGATGGCGACCGGCGCCACGCATCTCGTGGAGCAGGTGGGCGTCTTTACTCCGAAAGCAAAGGAGCGGGAGTGCTTGAAGCCCGGCGAAGTGGGCTTTGTCGTCTCCGGCATCAAGGAATTGAAGGACGCTCGCGTGGGCGACACGATCACGGGGGCGGTGAATCCCGCGACCGACCCCTTGCCGGGCTTCAAGGAAGTAAAGCCTCAGGTTTTTGCGGGCCTCTACCCCGTGGAGTCGAACCAGTACGACGCGTTGCGTGAAGCGCTTTTGAAGCTTCAGCTGAACGACGCCGCCTTGAAGTTTGAGCCCGAAGTCTCGCAGGCGCTGGGCTTTGGCTTTCGGGCGGGGTTCCTGGGGCTTCTCCACATGGACATCGTGCAGGAGCGTCTGGAGCGCGAGTACGACATGGACCTCATCACGACGGCGCCGTCCGTCGTGTACGAAGTTCTGATGACGAACGGCGAAGTCGTGCGAGTGGAGAACCCGAGCAAGCTGCCGCCCGTGGACAAGATCGCGGAAATCCGCGAGCCCATCGACACGGTGACGATCTTCGTGCCCAACGACTACGTGGGCACGGTGATGAAGCTCTGTCAGGAAAAGCGCGGCATCCAGATCAACATGGCCTACCACGGCCGTCAGGTGCACCTTACCTATGAGCTTCCCTTGGCGGAAATTGTGCTCGACTTCTTTGATCGCATGAAGTCCATTACTCGCGGCTACGCCTCGATGGACTACGAATTCAAGGAATACCGCGCGAGCGACGTGGTGAAGGTTGACATGCTGATCAACGGCGACCGCGTCGACGCCCTGAGCTCCATCGTGCACCGCACGAACGCCGTCTCCCGCGGCCGCGACATTGTGACGCGCTTGAGAAGCCTCATTCCGCGCCAGATGTACGACGTGGCGATTCAGGCGGCGATTGGCGGCAACATTATCGCCCGCGAAAACGTGAAGGCGCTCCGAAAGAACGTGCTCGCCAAGTGCTACGGCGGCGACATCACCCGAAAGAAGAAGCTGCTTGAGAAGCAGAAGGCGGGCAAGAAGCGCATGAAGCAGGTGGGCAGCGTGGAGATTCCGCAGGAAGCGTTCCTTGCCATCCTGCAGGTGGACGACAAGAAGTAAACGGATTTGGAAAATGGATTTTTCTCTCATTCTCTTTGTGCTCACGGTCTTCACCGGCATCATGTGGGCGCTCGACAAGAAGTTCTGGAGCAAGGCGCGCCGCGCCAACGCAGAGGCCGCGGGACGCGAATTTGACCAGGCAAACGCCGAGGCGGTCGCCCGAGGCGACGTCGCGGTGCTGCAGACCCGCAGCGCCGTGATGGGCGAAGCGATGAAGGAGCCGTGGTGGGTGGACTACACCGCGGGGCTCTTTCCGGTGATTCTCATCGTCTTTTTGCTGCGCTCCTTCCTTTTTGAACCTTTCCGCATTCCGTCGGGCTCGATGCTCCCCACGCTGCACATCGGGGACTTCATCCTCGTCAACAAGTTTGACTACGGCGTGCGGCTGCCGGTGGTGAATGTGAAGATTCTCCCCGTGGGCAGTCCCGCGCGCGGCGACGTCGTGGTCTTCAAGTACCCGATGGATCCGAAGGTGGACTACATCAAGCGCGTCGTTGGGCTTCCGGGCGACACGGTGACCTATGTGAACAAGGTGCTCTCGATCAACGGCGTCGAGCAGAAGCAGACGGCCGTGGGCGATTGGGTGGATCCTGACACGCTCGTGACGCTCTCGGAACGGGAGGAGGCCTTGGGCGACGTGAAGCACCTGATGGCGGTGGACGACCGCGCTCCTGCCGCCGTGCGCGGCGGACCGTACGACCGGGGGCTTGAAGCCTGCCGCTACTTTGATGACGGCTTTGAATGCAAGGTGCCCGCGGGACACTACTTCATGATGGGTGACAACCGCGACAACAGCGAGGACAGCCGCTACTGGGGCGTCGTGCCTGACAGCTACCTCGTGGGCCGCGCCTTCTTCATCTGGGCCAATTTCGGTGACATGACCCGCATCGGCTCTTTCAAGTAAAAAAACATGACCGGACAGCGTTTGATGGATCTCTCGATTCTCGAAGAGAGGATCGACTACAAGTTTAAGAACAAGGCTCTTCTCACGCGAGCGGTGACGCACCGCAGCTTTGCGGCTGACCACAACGAACGGCTCGAGTTCCTCGGCGACTCGGTGTTGAACTGCGTCGTGGGGCACGCGCTTTTCCTGCGCGACACCCACTACACCGAGGGCGTCTTGTCGCGCACCCGCGCGAACTTCGTCTGTGAAAAGACGTTGGATGAAATTGCGGCCGAGATCAAGATCGGCGAATTCATCCGGTTGGGCGAGGGCGAATTGAAGACGGGCGGCGCTTCGCGCCCCTCGATTCTGGCGGACGCCTGCGAGGCGGTCTTTGGCGCCGTGTTTCTCGATGCAGGCTTTGAAGCGGCGCAGCGTGTGATTCTGCGGCTTTACGAGCCGATTCTCGCCGCGGGCAACGTGCGTCCTGAGCGCTTTGCGAAGGATGCGAAGACTCAGCTGCAGGAATACCTGCAGTCCTTGCACGAGAAAATCCCCGCCTACAGCGTGGTGTCCACGACGGGCGCGGCGCACGAGCAGACCTTCTGCTGCGCTTGCGAAGTGTCGCTTTTTGGCGGCATCCGCGAGACGGGCGCCGGAAAGAGCCGGCGCGCCGCGGAGCAGGCGGCGGCAGCGAAGGTCTTGGAGCGCATCAAGGCTGAGGAGGCAAAGTGATGACGGAATCCATGACGAACGAACAGACGCCCTTTAAGTGCGGCTACGTGGCGGTGATCGGCCGCCCCAACGTCGGGAAGTCCACGCTCATCAACGCCATCGTGGGCGAAAAGGTGTCGATCACTTCAAAGAAGCCCCAGACCACCCGTGATCGGGTGCTGGGCGTGGTGACGTACCCGGATGCGCAGTTGATCTTCATGGACACGCCGGGCTTTCAATCTAAGTACACCTCGCAGCTCTTGAACCGCATGAACCGCACGGTGAGAAACACCCTCGCGGAAGTGGACGCGGTGCTCTTTTTGATTGACGCTCAGGGCTGGCGCGCGGATGACTTGAATGTTCTAAAGCTCTTGAATCCGAAGCAGACGAACGTCATTCTGGTCTTGAACAAGATTGACCAGATGAAGAACCGCGATGCGCTTTTGCCCCTTATGGCGGAGTCAATGCAGAAGTTCCCGTTTGCGGCGATCGTGCCGGTGTCAGCGGAAAAGAAGAAGCGCTGCGAGGAGGTGGTGGACGAGGTGAAGAAGCTCCTGCCCGAGTCCGTTCCCTACTACGATCCCGACATGTACACGGACCGCTCGCCGCGGTTTCTCGCCGCAGAGACGATTCGCGAAAAGGCCTTCCGGCTTCTGGGCGATGAGCTTCCCTACGGCACGGCCGTGCAGATTGAAAAGTGGCAGGAGGACGAGAAGTCCGCGGAAATCGACGCCTGCCTCATCGTTGAGCGCGAAAGCCACAAGCCGATGGTGATTGGCGAAGGCGGTGCCAAGCTGCGTGAGATCGGGCGCCTCGCGCGCGCCGACATTGAAGAGATGCTGGGGAAGCACGTGCACCTCAACGTCTGGGTGCGCGTGCGGCGCGGCTGGAGCGACGACGTTCGGGCGCTCAAAACCCTCGGGTATGACTGAGACAGCGCCGGAGGGGCCGGAGGCTGGCTTTGAGGCAAGCGCCGCGGCGGCGCTGCATGAGCTCGAGCGCCAGAACGCCGACCGCCGCGTTCTGCGCGTGAGGGACGACCCCGCCTTCGTGCTCACCGCTCGTCCCTGGAAGGAGTCGAGCGTCATTGCTGAGTGCTTCACGCGCCGGCACGGCCGTCAGGTGCTCGCTGTTCGCGGCGCAAAGCGCCCCGGCGGCCAGTTTCGCGGCCTCATCAATCCCTTCTGCCCCCTGCTCATCAACTATTCGGGTGCAGGCGAGGTGCGAAACCTCACCGCCGCCCGATGGCTGGGGAGCCTGCAGCCGGCGGCAAGCGGCGCGCTTTTGTCTGGCTTTTACGTCAACGAGCTCGTTCTCCGATTTACGATGCGCGAAGAGCCGCAGCCCGAGCTCTTTGACTGCTACACCCGGACTCTTACGGCGCTCTGCCAGGGCTCAGCCGTGCAACGGACGCTTCGTGAATTCGAAGTGGATGTGCTGCGGCAGGCGGGATGGGCGCAGCAGGCGGATGCCGGCGACGTCTTCACGGACTGTTTTTTGAGAGACGGCGTGCTGGTTCCCGTGGCGAACGCTTCGCCCGAGACGCCCGGCGAAAGGCCGGTGCCCGCCGCCGTCGTGAAGGCGCTTTTGACTAGAGACTTTTCGCAAGCCTCGGTGCTCGTGCCCTCGCGTAATGTTCTGCGCGCTGTGATCGGCTACTATGTAGGCGGCAAAGGGCTCTCGGTGCGCCGTACCATGGCGGACTGGCAGACCTTTTGACCCGCTTGAAATTTTTTACTCGGAGCACTGAATGCTCACTAATCTTTCCGTCAACCTCAACAAGGTGGCGCTTTTGAGAAATGCCCGCGAGGGCAACACGCCCAACCCCACGCTTTTTGGCGCCATGGCGTTGAAAGCTGGGGCGGCCGGGCTTACCGTGCACCCGAGACCCGACGAGCGGCACATCCGCTCGTCGGACGTGGACTCCATTTCACGCCTTTTGAAGGCGTGGCCCGGGAGGGAGTTCAACATTGAAGGGAACCCCTTCATGAATCTCATGGATCACGTGCGCCGCGTGCTGCCGGCGCAGGCCACTTTTGTGCCGGACAATGAAACGCAGTTGACGAGCGACCATGGGTGCGACCTCGCTAAAAACGGCGCCGCGTTTGAAAAGCTTGTGAAGGAGGCGAAGGACCTCGGCGTGCGCGTGAGCCTCTTCATGGATCCGGTGGCCGAGAACATGCGTCTAGCGAAGGAAGTTGGTGCGGATCGCGTTGAGCTCTACACCGCCTCCTATGCTGCGACGCGCGGCACGACGGACGCCGCGGCGACGCTCGCGCAGTACGCGGAGGCCGCGCAGGCCGCGCACGAAGCGGGGCTCGGGATCAACGCTGGACACGACCTGAGCCTGGCGAATTTGGAGGAGCTCTTGGTCGCCTGTCGCTGGATCGACGAAGTGTCGATCGGGCACGCGCTGATTGGCGAAGCGCTTGAATACGGCATCACGGAGACCGTGGGCCGCTACAACGGCATCTGCCTTCGCGCGCGCGACCGCATTGCGGCGGCGGGCTTTTAAGGGATCCGAACGATGCTTCCTCTCACAAACGGTCCGGTGGTGCTTGACATCGTCGGGACCGAACTCACTCAAGATGACCTTCGACGCATCCGGCATCCCCTGACCGGCATGGTGATTCTCTTCACCCGCAACTACGAAAATCCGGAGCAGCTCACGCGCCTTGCGGCGGCGATTCATGCCGTGAAGCCCGGCCTTCTGATCGGCGTCGATCACGAGGGCGGCCGCGTGCAGCGCTTTCGCGAGGGCTTTACTGAAATCCCTGCGATGCGCGCCTACGGCGACTGGCGAAAGAAGGATCCGCAGGCCGCCGAGCAGGCGCTGACGGCCGCGGGCTATGTGATGGCCGCGGAGCTTCTCGCCTGCGGCGTGGACTTCACGTTTGCGCCAGTGCTCGATTTGGACTGGGGGCGCAGCGCCATCATCGGTGAGCGGTCGCTGGGAGCGGATCCCCGCGACGTCGCCGCCATGGCGCGCGCCGTGACGCTCGGCATGATGACGGCCGGGATGGCGAACTGCGGCAAGCATTTTCCCGGCCACGGCTGGGCGGAGGCGGACAGCCACAAGGCGCTCCCCGAAGACGAGCGA
Source organism: uncultured Oscillospiraceae bacterium (assembly GCA_963587345.1). Classification (GTDB taxonomy): domain Bacteria; phylum Pseudomonadota; class Gammaproteobacteria; order Burkholderiales; family Burkholderiaceae_F; genus Duodenibacillus. The sequence goes on from CAVACW010000018.1 coordinate 12,108, forward strand.
ACGCCCAGTGAAGTCCTTGGCCAAGATGTGAAGCCCTACGGCTGGCTGGGCGCGGGACTCGCGTCCGTGATGACGGCGCATGTCCTTTACCCGACGATCGACGAGGTGCCGGCAACGTTCTCAAAGCGCTTGCTGCAGGGCGTGCTTCGCGAGGAGCTGGGTTTCACGGGCCTCATTTTCTCGGACGATCTCTCCATGCAGGGCGCGAAAAAAGAGGGCGGCATCGTGGAGCGGGCGCAGAAGGCGCTCGCGGCTGGGTGCGACGCGCTCATCATCTGCAACGCGCCCGAAGACACGGACGAGCTCTTGGCGGGACTTTCGTGGCAGACGACGCCTCAGTTTGAAGAGCGCTGGCGGCGCATTGCGCCGCGGCCCGCGGTGACGGACCGAGCAACATTGAAGGCTTCGGCCGCGTATCGCGCGGCTTTGGAGCAGATGAAAATATAAGGAGGAGCGAGCGCCCGGGGCCCCAAGCCGCCGGGCGTTTGCGCAACGATGATCATTGAATCGCTTCTCGACACGGACCTCTACAAGTTCACGATGATGCAGTGCGTGCTGCATCAGTTTCCGAGCGCGGAAGTGGCGTACCGCTTTCGCTGCCGCAACGAGGGCGTCGACTTGTCGCCCTATGTCGATGAGATTCGGGAGGAGATCCGCCATTTGTGCAGCCTGCGCTTCAAGGAGGCGGAGCTCGCGTATCTCGCGGGGCTTCGCTTCATGAAGAGTGACTTCGTGGACTTTCTGAGCCTTTTTCACTTGAAGGAGAAGTACATCTCGGTGAAGGCGGATCCGTCGGCCCCGAACGGCATCGACATTCTGATTGAAGGGCCGTGGCTTCACACGATTCTTTTTGAGATTCCGGTGCTCGCCATCGTGAACGAGGTCTACTTTCGGCACAAGATGCCGGTGCCCGACACGGAGGAAGGCCTGCGGCGCTTGCGGGAGAAGATCCGTCTTCTCTTGACTGAGCCCGACAACGGCAATCTCAAGATCAGCGACTTCGGCACGCGCCGGCGCTTTTCTCGCTCGTGGCAGCAGACGGTGACGGAAACCCTCATTGCCGAGCTTGGCCGCGAAAAATTTGCGGGCACGAGCAACGTGGATCTCGCGCGCCGCTACGGGCTCACCTCGATCGGCACCATGGCGCACGAATACCTGCAGGCTTGTCAGGCGCTGGGGCCGCGGTTGAGGGACAGCCAGGTCTACGGGTTTGAAATGTGGGCAAAGGAGTACCGCGGCGACCTCGGGATCGCGCTCTCTGACGTCTACGGCATGAAGCCCTTCCTGAAGGACTTTGACATGTTCTTCTGCAAGCTTTTTGACGGTGCGCGACATGATTCGGGCGATCCCTTTGTTTGGGGCGAGAAGATGATCGAGCACTATCGGCACAACAAGTGCGATCCGCGCGGAAAAACGCTCATTTTTTCGGACGCCTTGACCGTGCCCCGCGTGATCGAGCTTTACCGCCGGTTCAATCATCGCATCGGCGTGGGCTTTGGGATCGGCACCAATCTCATGAACGATCTGGGGCCGCAGCCCTTGAACATCGTCGTGAAGATGATTCGCGCCAACGGCCAGCCCGTGGCGAAGATTTCAGACACTCCTGGGAAGGGGATGTGCGAGGATCCGACGTACCTCGCGTACTTAAAGCAAGTCTTTGGTATTACTGACTGAGGTGTAACTAAGTCTTACGGTTTACTCCTGATGTATGAAAGAAGAGGCTTTTTGCCGAATCATCATATTTTTTAGATACAATCGGACGACGCGTGGAAGGATTCTTCTGTGCTACGTCCACAACGAAAACGAGGATTTATCTTGTTTAGGAAACTCGCTTTGGCAGCAACGGCTGCGGCGCTCCCCGCCGTGAGTCAGGCTGCATCGATCAACGGAGCGGATCTCGCGCTCTGGTGGGCGTTGCCTTTTGCCGGCATCCTTCTTTCCATTGCGCTTTGCCCGCTTTTCGTGCCGAACTTTTGGCACCATCACTTCGGCAAAGTGTCGATCTTCTGGGCGCTTTGCTGCGCGGTTCCTCTTTTCCTGACCTACGGGTCGCACACCGCGACAGGGGCGATTGCACACGCGATTTTGGGCGACTACGTGCCGTTCCTTCTTTTCGTGGGCGCGCTTTTCGTGGTGGCGGGCGGCATTCACATCAAGGGGAGCTTTGTCGGCCGCCCCGTGGTGAACGCTGCGTTCCTCTTGATCGGTGCGTTCTTTGCGAACCTCATGGGGACGACGGGCGCCGCGATGCTGATGCTGCGTCCCCTTATTGCGGCGAATGAAAACCGTCGCTACAAGACGCACACTTTCATCTTTTTCATTTTCATCGTCGCTAATATCGGCGGCTGCCTCACTCCGCTGGGCGATCCCCCCTTGTTTCTGGGCTTCTTGAGAGGCGTTGACTTCTTCTGGACGACGGTGCATCTCTTGCCGCCGCTCCTTCTGGTGCTCGCGATCCTCACCGCCGTGTATCTCGCGATCGACGGCTATTTCTACCGCAAGGAAGTGGCGGAAGGCAGCTTCAAGGCGCCCGCAGAAAAAGTGCCCTTTGGCATTGACGGCGCGATCAACTTCCTGTGGCTCGCGGGCATCGTGGGGGCGGTGCTGATGAGCGGCATCTGGAAGAGCGACGTTCACTTTGAAGTGCTCTCCGTGCACATGACGCTTCCCGGCCTCGTGCGCGATTCGCTCTTCGTGCTCTTTGCCGTGCTGTCGCTTGTGACGACGCCCAAGAAGGCGCGTGAAGCGAACCAGTTCAACTGGGACGCCATTTTGGAAGTGGCAAAGCTCTTCTTTGGCATCTTTATTTGCATTGTGCCGGTGCTTGAAATGCTGCGCGCGGGTGCGGCGGGAGCCTTTGCGCCGCTCGTCGCTCTCGTCACGAATGAAGCGGGCGAATTCAACAACGTGATGTTCTTCTGGCTCACCGGTGCGCTTTCTGCCTTCCTGGACAACGCCCCGACCTACCTGGCGTTCTTCAATCTGGCGGGCGGCGATCCCACAGCCCTCATGACCGAGCATGCGAGAACGCTTGCCGCTGTGTCGATGGGCGCGGTGTTCATGGGCGCCGTGACGTACATCGGCAATGCACCTAATTTCATGACAGTGGCCATCGCCAAAGAGCGTGGCATCCAGATGCCGAGCTTCTTCGGCTACATGCTCTGGTCTGTCGGCATTCTTTTCCCCACTTTCCTGATCATGGACTTCCTGTTTCTTTAAAGTGGTGTAGTGCTTCAAGAAGCCGACGAAACGATGGGGAGCGCGGCCGCCTGCTGAGGCGGTCGTCTCCCGCGCCCTCGAGTCACGGAGCCGCCCGGCTCCTGGAATTCGAGGCTTGACGCCGCTGTGAACCCGCAAGGTTCCGGCGGCGTTGTCGTTGGCGAAGGCGCTTTGTCCAACCCCTTGTTTGTTCCTATGGAGCTGGAAACGCTATGAAGTACTCACTTGTTGCCGAGGCGGTCCTCGCCGCTGTGTTTCTTTCGCTGGCAGAGCCAGCCGCTGCAATCAATGCGGTGAAGACGGCGGAAGGAAACTACATCTACTGGGATTGTGAGGGGGAGACGTGCGGTGATTCGGGGGTCATATATGACGAGCCGCAGACTGAAGTTGACCCCTATGGGCTGTACGTTTATGGCAGTGACGTGATGGTCGGCAATCCAGAAAATTGGCAAAGCATCAAGGGAATAGGTCAACTTTCGATGGATGGAGACAACTTGTCGGTTTACGTAGCAGAAACTGACTTGACGTATCAGTTGGGGGTGTCGGGAACGGCTACGTGGTACGGCGCTCCCATCACGATGCTTCATAACGTGAAGAGGCTGAGTTTTTCAGTACCTACGGACGATAGTCAAAGCATTTCTCGACTGGACATGAAGTCGGGTTTTATGGCTCTGGAAACGTTGGAATGGAGTTCTTTCGCGGGTTTTGATGGTGCGGAATTGGTGCTTCATGGCTTTGATGAGAGTGTCTTTGGAGAAGGCATGGCAGGAAATGGCGCCATGCTGGCAGTAAAAGAGATCCGGCATGAGTTGGGGGCTGCACAGAGCAGTACGATGAGTATTCGCTTGGAGGGTAACAGTGCTCTGGCGCTTGGTGAGGCTGCCTACGCCAAGTATGCAGGGAGCGGCAGAGAGGGAGTGAAGAAACTTAAGGCCGCCATTACGGACGCTGACATTCAGGATAAGTCGGGACGGCCTACGCTGGTGACGAGCTCTCCGTTGGTTGACGGACTTGGCAAGGGGGTGATTGTTTCCATTGGTACGACGCAACAAGAGACGGTGGAAGTGGATGACGATCCGAAGGTCGTCATCGGTCCTCAAGGCCGATGGATTCTGGATCTGACGGCAGATGTGGCGAACGAGGCCATGCTGCTTGCGGCGGAGGAAGCGATGTCCACCCCGGTGACGGCACAGGCGGGTGCTGAGCTCTATCTCGCTGGCTGGGATGGCGGGGAGTTTGAGCTGGAGCTCGATGAATCATGGAACGACAACACGACGGTGATGCTCGCCAATTCGCCTTTTCTCAGCAAGATCCGTCTCTCCGGTGGCACGCTTTCCATTGAGCGCCGTCCGTGGTCAACCATGTCGGGTCTTGCAGCCCGCGAGATCGCAGAAGAGGCGGAGTCGTATTTTGTGACATCGTCGACCGTGGCTGAAGAAGCGATCGCGGTTGCGGCGGAGACGTCCGCTTCGGAGAACGCCAAAACCGTGGCGACTGCTCCGATCGGCGCACAGTTCATGCGCAACGTCATGATGTCAGTTGCTACTGTCCAATCAGAGACTTTGGCGGCGAGGGAAATTGATGACACGGTCTTTTTGGCGGGCGCCGCTGGGTTGCTGAAGTCGGTGGACAATGCACAGCGACGGACACATGAAACAATTCTCAACCATGAATCCGGCATGGAGACGGAGGCTGATTTTTATTGGTGGGTCTCGGCGTACATGGGACACGGCTCGACGGACAAGCTGTGTTCCGGCACCAAGCGGGACAGCAACGAGGATTTCTATGGCGGCACGCTGGGGGCGGATTATCGATTTACGCCGAACCTGATTGGTACGCTGGCAGTGTCCGGGGCGACGGCGGACATTGAGACGCCGGATATCAAGAATGCTTCGCTGACGCTGGCGGCCGCTTCGGCGTCGCTCAGCTATGCCGTCAGCGACCGGCATCAGCTGTTTGCGGCGGCGACGTACTCTCAGACGCAGGCGGAGGCGACGCGAATCAGTTCTGGTTATCGAACAAAGACCGAGCCTGAATTCCGTCAGCTCACGGCTGACATCGGTTGGAAGGCCCACTATGCCATGGAAAGCGCGATGCACATTCGGCCGACGTTTTCGATCGGTTGGGAGCAGGGCCGCATGCGCAAGGGAGGTGTCGCCCTTTCGGATCAGCTCGGTACGAATTCTGGCATCGGCTTTGAGCAAAGCGTGGACAACCGCCAAGTTTGGCACGCGCGCGGGCATCTTGATGTGTCGGGGCGCTTCACCGTTTTCGGTTACAACGTGGAGCCGGGGATGAATGCCGGGCTCACAGTCTACGCAGGGGACACGGACTGGACAGTGTCCTCCAAGCTCGCCGAGGGCTCGGCGGTGTCGAAGAAGTCCTTCCATTCGGGCGGCCACTGGCATGCGACAGGCGGCTTGTCGCTCACGATTTCAGACCGCGGCCGCGAGCCAATCATGGAGGGCGGAATTTTCGGATTTGGAGATAAGAATACCGGAAAAACAAGACCGTACGATTGGTGTATGACAGTTTTTGGCTCGGCAGAGGCAGGAGCCTACGGCTCTCGTGCGGCGACCTTTGGTGTGCGCTACCGCGAGATCTTCTGACGCTTCGAAACATTTCGAAGCGGATCATAGGCAAATTTTGTATTCGTCGCCGCTACAATCATCTAGAGTTTACGAAGGATGAACCGGCCGCCTCTCTTGGCAGAGGCGGCCGTTCAACGGATGCGATGAGTGCTATGACCGACACGAAGATTGAACAAGAGACTCCGGCCGTTCAAGGAGCGGCCGACTGGCGTCTGGCCCGCCGTTTGGTGGAGCCGCTTTATCAGAATCAGAAGCTTTTCACGGGGGAAGACCGCCTCGCGCATGCTGATGGCATGGCGGAGATTCTGAGAAGCGTCCGTGAGGATGAGGAGCTCATCTGCGCGGCCTATCTTTTTAGCGTGGCGGACTGCGTGCACGATCCCGAAGACTGGATCGAGAAGACGTTCGGCAAGGTGGTGCTGCAGCTGGTGACGGACTTGCAGCGGCTTTCCGCCATCAGCAAGCGCGCCCGCGGCGGCACGAAGGAGGCGGACGCCGCCTATCAGCCCGAGGCGCTTCGTCGCATGCTGCTTGCGATGTGCCACGACCTGCGCGTCGTGGTGCTGAGGCTTGCGAGCCGCCTGCAGACACTGCGGTGGTTTGCTTCGTCCGGGGCGCCGGGGGCGTCGGACTACGGGCGCGAGACGCTCGCGCTGTATTCGCCTTTGGCGAACCGTCTGGGCATCTGGCAGATGAAGTGGGAGCTTGAGGACCTGTCGCTTCGCTTCACGGAGCCCAAGATCTACGGCGAAATCGCGCATGAGTTGGACGAATCCCGCGAGGAGCGGTTGAAGTTCATGCAGGATTGCGTGGACCGCATCAAGATCCTCTTGCGTGAAGAGAATATTCAGGCCGAGGTGAGCGGGCGCCCGAAGCACATCTACTCCATCTACAAGAAGATGGTGAGAAAGCACCTGCGGTTTGACCAGCTCTTTGACATCCGCGCGATGCGCATCATCGTGGACACGGTGGAGCACTGCTACGAGGTGCTCTCCATCGTGCAGAAGCACTTCACGGTGTTGAGCAAGGAATACGACGACTACATTGCGCACCCCAAGCCCAACGGCTACCAGTCGCTGCACACCGTGGTGACGGATCCTTCCGGCAAGCCCGTGGAGATTCAGATCCGCACCCGCGCCATGCACGAATTCGCCGAACTCGGCGTGGCGGCGCACTGGCGCTACAAGGAAACCGGCAACTCGAATAAGGACAAGGGCGCCGAGGCCGAAGAGCAGCGCGTTGCGTGGCTGCGCCAGATTCTTGCGTGGCACAGCGACGTGGAGCCTCCGAAGAAGCCTGGGCTGGAAGATGATCACGTTTATGCCTTGACGCCGCAGGGGCGCGTGGTGGAATTGCCGGGCGGCGCCACGCCCATCGATTTTGCGTATCAGGTGCACACCGAGCTCGGCCACCGCTGCCGCGGCGCTCGCGTGAACGGCGCCATGGTGCCCTTGAACACCAAGCTCAAGACGGGCGAGACGGTGGAGATCGTCACCGCGAAGACGGGCGGGCCGTCGCGCGACTGGCTGAATCCGGAGCTGGGTTTTGCCGTGAGTCCGCGCACTCGCACGAAGGTGCGCCAGTGGTTCAATGCGCAGACGCTCGCAGAAATGCTCGCAAGCGGCCGCGAGAAGCTGGACAAGGAGCTCGCGCGCCTCGGAAAGACGGCGGTGAAGCTCGAGGATCTCGCAAAGCGCTTGGGCTACGACGACGTGGATTCGCTCTGCATTGCGTTTTCCAAGGAGGAGCTGAGCGGCCGCTCCATTGAGCAGGCCCTGCAGCCGCAGCAGGCGGAGCCGCAGCCCGAGCCCGAAATGGTCGTTCGGTCGGCCCAGAAGTCGGGCGGCAAGGATGGCGTCCTTGTCGTTGGCATGGGGTCGCTTCTGACGCAGCTTGCGCGCTGCTGCCATCCGACGCCTCCGGATGAAATCGTGGGGTTTGTGACGCGCGGCCGCGGCGTGACGATTCACCGCATCGACTGCCCGAACGCGAAGAACCTCGCCGCGAACATCCAGGAGCGCATGATCGAGGTGAGCTGGGGCAACACCGAGGACGCCGTCTATCAGATCGACATCCTCATCGTTGCTCGCGACCGCATGGGGCTCATCAAGGACATCTCCGAAATCTTCATGCGCGAGAAGCAGAACATCGTTGGCATCAATACGATGAACGTGAAGGGGGACGCGCACATGCGCTTTTCGGTGGAGGTGCGCAGCTCCGCGGACATCAACCGGACGCTTGCGGCGCTTCGAGAGCTCAACGGTGTGATGAGCGCGCGGCGTGCTTGACGGTTAAAAAAGATCAACCTAAAATCAAACGTTTCTTGCTTAGCAAGAAAAAAGATGGTTCGGAAATTTGCAAAAGGAAAAAAGCCTCTGTATAGTTCCGCACATCTCAGGCACGTAGCTCAGTTGGTTAGAGCATCACCTTGACATGGTGGGGGTCGTTGGTTCGAGTCCAATCGTGCCTACCAGAATTTTTTGGGAACGCTGGTATGTGCAATCGTTTGTTCGCTTCTGAGACGACAAACACCCCAAGCGACTAGGCTTGCGGGCGGCGCAGAAAACGTTCTCTGCAGAAAGTGCGACCCACGGGCCGCACTTTTTTTTTAGGTTTTTCTTTGTCAACGGTTTCGCCTCTGTTCCTTCGTGCGGAAGGGGGCGACGAAAGGAGATCGTGATGATCACGGTAACGCTGCCCGACGGATCCCGCCGGGAGTATGAATCGGGTGTGACGGTTGCGGATGTGGCGCAGTCGATCGGTGCGGGGCTCGCGAAGGCGGCGCTCGCCGGCAAGGTGGACGGCAAGCTCGTGGACCTTGCGACGAAGCTTGAAAAGGACGCTGCGCTTGCGGTGATCACGGCGAAGGATGCCGAAGGGCTCGAAATCATCCGTCACTCGACGTCGCACCTCATGGCGCAGGCGGTGAAGGAGCTCTTCCCGACGGCGCAGGTGACGATTGGCCCCGCGATCGAAAACGGCTTCTACTACGACTTCAAGTTCGAGCGTCCCTTTACGCCCGAGGACCTCACCGCGATCGAGGCTCGCATGCACGAGCTCGTGAAGAAGGACATTCCGATCGTTCGAAGCGAAATGGATCGCGACGCCGCGGTGGCGTTCTTCAACGCGAAGGGCGAGCACTACAAGGCGGAGATCATCGAGTCGATCCCCGCGGGCGAAACGCTTTCGCTTTACCAGCAGGGCGACTTCATCGACCTCTGCCGCGGTCCTCACGTGCCTTCCACGGGGAAGCTCAAGGTCTTCAAGCTGATGAAGGTGGCAGGCGCCTACTGGCGCGGCGACAGCAAGAACGAAATGCTGCAGCGCATCTATGGCACGGCCTGGGCTACGCAGAAGGATCAGGACGCTTATCTCGAGATGCTCGCTGAAGCTGAAAAGCGCGACCATCGCCGCCTCGGGAAGGAATTGGATCTCTTCCATCTGCAGGATGAAGCGCCTGGCATGATCTTCTGGCACGCCAAGGGCTGGGCCATCTGGCAAGTGGTTGAGCAGCTGATGCGTGGCGTCTATCAGGATAACGGCTATCAGGAAGTGCGCACGCCGCAGGTAATCGACCGCTCCCTGTGGGAGCGCTCCGGCCACTGGGCGAAGTATCGCTCCAACATGTTCACGACGGAGTCGGAGAGCCGCTACTACGCTTTGAAGCCCATGAACTGCCCGGGTCACATCCAGCTCTTCAATTCGGGTTTGAGAAGCTATCGCGACCTGCCGCTTCGCATCGGCGAATTCGGCCTCTGCCACCGCAACGAGCCTTCTGGCTCTCTGCACGGCATGATGCGCGTTCGCGGCTTCACGCAGGACGACGGCCACATCTTCTGCACGGAAGATCAGATTTTGGACGAATGCGTCGCGTACACGAAGCTCGTGCGCGAGGTCTATCACACCTTTGGCTTTGACGACATCGCCTTCAAGGTGGCGACGCGTCCGGAGATGCGCATCGGCGAAGACGCCGTGTGGGACAAGGCGGAAGAGGCCCTCTTTGAAAGTCTGCGCCGCAGCGGCGTTGAGTACGAAGTGCTTCCGGGCGAAGGCGCCTTCTACGGTCCCAAGATCGAATACCATCTGAAGGATTGCCTGGGGCGCACCTGGCAGTGCGGCACGATTCAGGTCGACTTCCAGATGCCGGGGCGCCTCGGCGCGGAATACGTCGCTGAAGACAACTCCCGCAAGGTGCCGGTGATGCTGCACCGCGCCATTCTCGGGTCGCTCGAGCGCTGGATCGGCATGCTGATAGAGCACTATGCGGGCGCCATGCCCGTGTGGCTCTCGCCCTGGCAGGTGGCGGTCGCCTCCATCACGGACTCGCAGACGGAGTACGCCAAGGAGGTCGCCTCGCAGTTGAAAGCCGCCGGCGTTCGCGTGGTCACTGATTTGCGCGGTGAAAAAATCAACTATAAAATCCGCGAACTTGCCTTGCAGAAGCTTCCCTACATCGCCGTTGTCGGCGACAAGGAGAAGGCGGACGGCACCGTGAGCATTCGTGCCCGCGGCGGCCGCAACCTCGGCGTCATGCCGCTCAAGGATTTCATCGCCCGCGTGGTCGATGAGGACAAGCGCCGCGTCAACAAAGACGAGTAAAGCGGCCGCTTAAGTTTCAGTGTACAGGACGTGCTGACAGCCGCGTCCTGTGCCCAACATTTTTGGGAGTACTGTCATAGCTCAAGATCGCAATCACCGGATCAACAATGAGATCCGGGTTCCCGAGGTTCGACTGACCGGCGTCGATGGCGCCCAGATCGGCATCGTCCGCACGTCCGAAGCGCTCCGCATGGCTGAAGAAGCCGACGTGGACCTCGTCGAAATCGCGCCCAATGCGCAACCCCCTGTCTGCCGCTTGATGGACTACGGCAAGTTCCGCTATCAGGAGCAGAAGAAGGCGCAGGAAATCAAGGCGCGCCAGAAGGTCATTCAGGTGAAGGAAGTGAAGTTCCGTCCTGCCACCGATGAAAATGACTACCAGACGAAGTTGCGCGCGCTTCGCCGCTTCCTTGCTGACGGCGACAAGGCGAAGGTGACCCTGCGCTACCGCGGCCGTGAAATGGCGCACCAGCAGCTGGGGGCCCAGATCATGGATCGCATTCGCGCCGACCTCGCGGAGGAGGCTCAGATCGAGCAGAATCCGAAGATGGAAGGCCGCCAGATGATCATGGTTCTGGCGCCGAAGAAAAAGAAGTAAGTTTCGTGTATAATCACGGACTTTCGTAAAGCGGTCTGATCGATTCGGACCGCTTTTAAAAGTCGGGGCGGGCTCAAGCGAAGCGTTCCACTCTGGGAACCGCCTGATGTTCCGACAAATCAGAAGGAAAACGGCAAATGCCGAAGATGAAAACTAAGAAGGCTGCGAGCAAGCGCTTCAAGGTCCGCGCTGGCGGTTCCATCAAGCGTGCTCACGCCACGAAGCGTCACATTCTCACCCATCGTACGACGAAGAACAAGCGTCACCTCCGTGGCATGGTCACTATCCACGAGTCTGACAGCAAGTCCATCCATCGTATGCTGCCTTACGCGTAATAAGGGAGGAAATAAAGAATGCCTCGCGTGAAACGTGGTGTGACGGCTCGTGCCCGTCATAAGAAGATTCTCGCCCTTGCCAAGGGTTTCCGTCTGCGCCGCAACAACGTCTTCCGTGTTGCCAAGCAGGCTGTCATGCGCGCCGGCCAGTACGCCTACCGCGACCGCCGCGACAAGAAGCACGTCTTCCGTCGCCTCTGGATCGCTCGTATCAATGCGGCGACCCGTGCCAACGGCATGACCTACAGCCGTTTCATGAACGGTCTGAAGAAGGCGGAAATTGCGCTCGACCGCAAGGTGCTCGCCGACATGGCGGTGTTTGACAAGGCCGGCTTCGCCGCGCTCGTCGAACAGGCCAAGGCTGCTCTGGCTTAATAAGCCGGGAAGCGGGACGGCTTCCAGCTAAAGGAAGTCGTCCGCCTCGAGAAGGGTTCAGCTGAGTGCTTATCAAGTTAAGCACAGGTTGAGCCCTTTTTTCATGCCTTCCAAAAACGGCTGAAAGAACTTTTTGATTTTTCAGCGTTTTTTTCTATAATCAGCGATCCTTTCCCTGAGTAGGCGAATTTCGACGCCGACAGCCGGCAGTTCCGGCCGGTCGGATTTCGTCATGTAGAAGTCAAGATGGACGAATTAGAACAATTGATTGCATCGGCCAAGGCCGATTTCGCGGCCGCTGAGCAGCCGGCCGCGCTCGAGGACGCCAAGGCGAAGTACCTCGGCAAGACGGGCGCCGTGACCCTCATGATGAAGGAGCTGGGCAAGCTCGCTCCCGAGGAGCGCAAGGAGCGCGGCAAGGCGATCAACGCCGTGAAGCAGGCGATTGACGCGGCGCTCACCGAGCGCCGTGAAGCGCTTGCTTCTGCCAAGCTCAAGGCGAAGCTCGCCGCGGAAGCGATCGACGTGACGCTGCCCGGCCGCCGCATTCCGGCAGGAGGGCTCCATCCCGTGATGCGCACCTGGATTCGCATCGAGGAAATCTTCCGCTCCATCGGCTTTGACGTCGCCGACGGCCCCGAGATCGAAAGCGACTGGTTCAGCTTCACCGCGCTCAATAATCCGCCCAATCATCCGGCGCGCTCCATGCAGGACACGTTCTACGTGGACCGCAAGGACGGCACGGGGTTGCAGCTGCCGCTTCGCCCGCACACTTCTCCCATGCAGGTGCGCTATGCGCGCACGCACCAGCCGCCTATCAAGGTGATCGCCCCGGGGCGCACCTACCGCGTGGACAGCGACGCCACCCATTCGCCCATGTTCCATCAGGTCGAAGGCCTCTGGATCGGCGACGATATTTCGTTCACGGACTTGAAGGGGGTGTACGCGAGCTTCCTGCGTCGCTTCTTCGAAACGGAAGACCTCATCGTCCGCTTCCGTCCGAGCTATTTCCCCTTTACGGAGCCTTCCGTCGAAGTGGACATGGCCTTTACGACGGGCCCCAAGAAGGGCCGCTGGCTCGAAATCTCCGGCGCGGGCGAAGTGCATCCCAACGTGGTTCGAAACTACGGGCTTGATCCCGAGAAGTACGTGGGCTTTGCGTTTGGTTCGGGCTTGGAGCGCCTCACGATGCTGCGCTACGGCGTGGACGACCTGCGCCTCTTCTTTGAAGGCGACCTGCGCTTTTTGCGCCAGTTCAACTGAGCTCAACCGGACGGAGTAAATCAAGATGCTGTTTTCTGAAGAGTGGCTGAGAAGCTACATTGATCCGGACCTCACGACGGAGGAGCTCGCCGAGAAGCTCACGATGGCCGGACTCGAAGTCGAGGAAGTGACGAGCATTGCGCCGGAATTCTCCGGCGTGGTGGTGGGCCACGTCCTCGAATGCGTGGATCACGAGAATTCCGATCACCTTCACGTCTGCAAGGTGGATGTGGGCGCGGGCGAAGTGCTGCAGATCGTCTGCGGCGCGCCCAATGTGCGCACGGGCCTCAAGGTGGCCTGCGCCAAGATCGGCGCCGTGCTCCCCGAATTCAAGATCAAGCGCGCCAAGATGCGCGGCGTGGAAAGCTTCGGCATGCTCTGCTCGCAGCGCGAGCTGGGCGTGAACGGCGACCACAACGGCATTTGGGAGCTTCCTGCGGACGCTCCCGTGGGCGAAGACGTGCGCGAATTGATGCACCTCGATGACAAGCGCATCGAGATCAAGCTCACCCCCAACCGCGGTGACGCGCTCTCCTTGATTGGCGTGGCGCGCGACCTGCACGCGGTGACGGGCGCTGAGCTGAAGCTCCCTGAAATGCCCGTGGTCCCTGCGACCTGCACCTGCAAGAAGGCGGTGCACATTGAGGCCCCCGAGCTTTGCGGGCGCTTTACGGGCCGCGTCATCCGCGGGCTGAACGCGAAGGCGCCCACGCCCCAGTGGATGAAGGACCGTCTGGAAAAGAGCGGCCAGCGCTCGATTTCAGCGCTCGTGGACATCTCCAACTACGTGATGCTTGAGTTGGGCCGTCCCACGCACTTCTTTGACTTGGGAAAGATCAAGGGCGACCTTGCGGTGCGCTGGGCGAAGGAAGGCGAAAGCTGCGAGCTTTTGAACGGCCAGACCGCCAAGCTCGATCCCTACTACGGCGTCATCGCCGACGAGAACGGTCCCGAAGCCATCGCCGGTATTATGGGCGGCGAAGCCACCTCGATCACGCTTGACACGACGGACATCTTTGTGGAAGCCGCGTTCTGGTATCCGGTGAAGATTCAGGGCCGCTGCCGCAAGCTCAACTTCTCCACGGATGCGGCGCATCGTTTTGAGCGCGGCGTGGACTTCGGCAGCAACGCTCAGCACATGGAGTACATCACCAAGCTCGTCCTCGATATCTGCGGCACGGCAGAGACTAAGGTGGGGCCGGTGGACGACAATCCGGTGAACCTGCCGGAAGTAAAGCACGTTCGCATGCGTCCGGCGCGCTGCGTGAAGCTCGTGGGCATCGACATCCCGCAGGACTTCATGGCGCAGGCCTTCACGCGCCTGGGGTTTGAATACACCCGCGACGGCGAGGACTTCATCGTCACGTCGCCCACGTACCGCTTTGACATCGAGATCGAGGAAGATCTCGTGGAAGAAGTGGCGCGCCTCTACGGCTACGAGAAGCTCCCTGACCGCCTCCCGAAGGCGACGGCCACGATGCTGAATCCCGCCGAAGAAAGCCGCAGCAAGCACGACCTGCGCCGCGCGCTCGTCGCCCGCGGCTATCAGGAGCTCATCAACTTCAGCTTTGTGGAAGAGAAGTGGGAGAAGGACTTCGCCGGAAACGAGAAGCCCATCCGCCTTCTGAACCCCATCGCGAGCCAGCTCTCCGTGATGCGCACGCAGCTCATTTCCGGGCTGGTGGACATCCTGCGCTTCAACTTGAACCGCAAGGCCGACGACGTCCGCGTCTTTGAGCTGGGCCGCGTCTTCTTCCCCGATGAAACCGTGGAGGACGGCCCCTTCTCCGTGAAGGGCGTTCGCCAGCCCAACCACATCGCGGGCCTTGCCTATGGCGATGCGCACACCGCGCAGTGGGGCGAAGCCTCCCGTAGCGTGGACTTCTTTGACGTGAAGGGCGACGTGGAGTCTCTCATTGCGCCTTTGACGGCTCGCTTTGAGGCGGCGGAGCATCCGGCGCTGCACCCGGGGCGCTCTGCGCGCATTCTCATCAATGGCAAGGAAGCGGGCTTCATCGGCGAACTGCACCCTGCGGTCTGCCACGCCTATGACCTCCCGAAGGCCCCCGTGGTTTTTGAACTTGACGTGGATGCGCTCACGAGCATTCCGCTCCCCAAGCCCGAAGCTGTGAGCAAGTTCCAGCCCATGCACCGCGACGTGTCGCTTCTTGTGCCGGGCACGGTGACCGCGGCCTCGCTCTTTGACGCCGTCGAGAAGCTTCGCGCTACCCGCGCGGGCGCGGTGATTGACGATTTCCGTCTCTTTGACGTGTACTGCCCTGAGGGCGCCGCGGAAAAGAGCATGGCCTTCCGCCTGACGCTGTCTTCGAAGAGCGAAGAAGCGCTGTCGGATGAAGCGGCTGACGCCGCCGTGACGTCCGTCGTGGACGTCTTGTCCGGTCTCGGCTGCCGCCTGAGAGCCTGAGCCTTTCAACACTTATCCTTTTAACCCAAGAAACAAAGGTTGACATGAACCAGATCGATGCTTCCCAGGGCCGTTATCCGCAGGGCCCCGCCAATTCGTCCACTCTCACGAAGATGAACTTCACGGAAGTTCTCTCCGACAAGATGGGTCTTTCGCGTTCTGAGGCGAACGCCGTCGTTGAAACGGTGTTTGAAGAAATCCTCAAGGCGCTCGTCGCCCGTCGCGACGTGAAGCTTGCCAACTTCGGCACCTTCTCCACCCGCGACAAGGTGGCTCGTCCGGGTCGCAACCCCAAGACGGGCGTGCCGCACGTCATTGCCGCCCGTCGCGTGGTGACCTTCCTTGCGGCGCCGCACATGCGCGACAGCGTGGCCTCCTTCAAGGATCCTGAAGGCTGCGAGCCGCAGGCTTGATCGAGCTGATCAGCCCCGCGCACGAGGGAGCCTTTTTGCTCTAGACTAAGGCACCTTCTCGCGGGAGCCCACCATGAAGCCGGAATCACTCGCAGGAGTGGCACCGGCTTTTTTCGTGTTTTCGCCGTGCTGACAGAAAGCCTTTTGATTGATTGAGCTATGTATTCCCAGACTTTTTCGCTTGATGAACTGTCGCGCCGCTGTGATCTGGCGTCCTACATTCTGAGCTACTGGCAGCTGCAGTTTCCGCAGTTGCGTAATCCGGACGGGACGATGAAGCCAGCATTTACGATCAATGATGAAGCGCTGGTGATGCGAATCAAGAAGTTGCTCTACGTTGATCATCTCACGATTGAGGACGCCCGCGAGCGGCTGCAGGAGGAGCGCGCCTTTCCGGTGTCGTCTCTGCGCCCCACGGGCGTATTGAATTCGCAGCCCGTGGCAAAGGACTCGCCCGCGGCAGTTCAAGCGCCGGCGGCGAACTCTGCGTCCGCGGAGCCTGAGGCGGCGCCAAAACCGGCGCCGCAGCCCGCGGTTGCGGACCCTGTGGCAGAACCGAAGACTGCGCCGGCGCAGGATGTGTCGGCGCCGGTGGATCATTCCGCGGCGGCGAGCACCGTGCTTCCGGGAGACTTGCACAATCTCATTGCCGACGCGTCGCGTCGAGCGGTCGCCGAGGCGATTGCGCAGGCGAACCAGCGTCACCAGCAGCATCTTGCGGACATGAAGGTTCGCTATGAAAGCCTATTGAACGGCGCCCACGAACGAGCGCAGGCCGCGCAGGTGGTGGCTGACGGCAAGGTGGCGGCGGCCGAGGAGGAGGTGCGCCAGGCGAAGATCGCCGCTGCCGAGGCGCAGGCGCGCGCAGACAAGGTCGCGGAGGAGGCGCAGGGGCGGGCGGCGCAAGCTGAGGCGGCAGCCAAGGAGCGCATGCAGGCGGCGATTGCTGACGCCGAAGAGCGCGTGCGGCAGTCTGCGGCGTCGGCGCAGCAGCACATTGACGAAATCGTGGCGCAGAAGAATGCTGAAATCGAGCGCCTGCAGAACGCTTGCCGTCTGGCGGCGGACGCCCTGAAGGCATTGAGCACGGAGATGTGAAAGAAAGATTCCTTTGATATCAGCTGCACGGGCGGCTGATGCAAGAAAATGCGCAGGAAGACTTGTTTTCGGCAAAAGCCTTCTATACAATGCGCAACTCGTTCGGGGCGTAGCGCAGCCTGGTAGCGCACTTGCATGGGGTGCAAGGGGTCGCGAGTTCGAATCCCGCCGCCCCGACCAACGAATTCCAGGAAAGAGGGAGATGCTTGAGGTGTCTCCCTCTTTTATATTATTTTTAGACTTCCAGTGGCGGTGAAGTGCGCACCGTGCCTGGGCGGTGACGAAAAAAGCCCGCAGGTTGCGTGACCGTGCGGGCTTTTCAATACAGGCGCTGGGCTTATTTTGGTTCGCAGATTCTTTTCAGCGTGTCCACAAAGAGCTTCGTGTCCAGAAAGTAGTTGGGGTAGGCCTTCTTCAGGGCCCTCAGGTTGTCAACGGAAACGAGAACAATCAGCTTGTCTTTCTCGGTGGCTTCAAGGAAGCTGTAAAAGCGTTCGGCAACCTGTGCCTGTCCATGGCTGAAAGGTGTGAGCGACAGCGTCCCTGCGGCGGGATCCAGCATCATGACCTGAAATTCGGCCTTTTCGGCTTTGGGCGACAAGATGCTGCTTGTGGCGACGGCAATGCCCGGCAGCTTTTGAAAGACGTTCAGCTCTTTTTCAATGGCTGAAAACTGGTGGACCAGTTCTTCTCGCGGCGTGCTGGAGAATTCATCGAGGACGGCGGCCTTCTCGTGCAGCGATATCAAGGCGCTGGCAAGCTTGAAGAATTGCTTGTGCTTGTCCGTGCCTTCGCCTGTTTTGAAAGAGGCTTGTTCAATGGCGCCGAGGGTTTCGACTGCTGTTGCCCAGGCATGCTGCAGCTTGGTGCGAATCTGGACTTCAACCTGCAGGCCGCAGAGTTCTGGATGATCTTCGCTCTGGTAACGGTAGACTTGGTGAAGGCTCCGGTAGCCGTCAGGCTTTGGCGCCTTGATGTAGTCATGGGGCGGGACAACGGCTTCATGCTTGATTTTGGAATTCTGCAGGCTGTTCCAGAACTTGTACACCTCGTCCAGATTGTTGACGATCACGCGAAGGCCGCCGATGTCCTGCATGCGGCCCAAATCCATTCCGCTGAAGCGGCGAAGTTTCGTCACGATGGAGGGGGTGCGCTTGAGTCGGCGGGCGACAATGGCGTCGCTGATCTTGAGCGTGTTGCATTTTTTTCGGAGCATCACGCTGAAGGTATTGAGAGGGTAGGCAAACAGGCAGCGCCAGGCGGAGAGCATCTGCAGTGCCCGGTCGAATTCCGGTCCTTCGCTGCAGGACCGAAGGGCCTCGCCGGCCTTTTTCAAAGCCGATTTGCTAGGAACGAAAAGCGGCAGTTCTTTGGGAGCTGCGGCCTTTGTGGGTGTAGAGGTTGGCATGACATTGTCCAGTAGGCCGTTTGATGCCTTGAAGATGCAGGCTTTATGCCGAGTTTGAGGCTGTTTGTCAAGGAAAAAAGGACGGGGAGCGGCGGATTCGCGCTCAGACGGCAGAAAGAAGCCGATGCCGGCCGCCATGACGTCCTCGGTTTCCTTCCTTGGGCGCCGTTTTGGCGGCAAGCCGCAGGCGCCGCGCCGTCATTGGATCTACGGTGAGCGCAGAGAGAATATCCACGCGGTCGCCGTCCGAGAGCGGCTGGCAGGCGTCGGCTTTTTCATTGAAGACCGCCGCTTCGGCAGTGGAGGGCTGTCCTGCGGCCTTGAGGGCGTCGGCGACGGTTGCACCGTCATTGAGCGACACCGTTTTTAACCAAGTTTTGTGCGTTGCAGCGTCAATGCCTGCGATGTCGACTTGTATCATTCGAGTCTTGAATAAAAATCACGTCAGAAGGCGACCTCTTGCGGGCTGCCTGAGAGAGACACTTTAAAGGAATTGCATCAAAGTGGCCGGACAGATCAAGAACAAGCGCGCTACCTTTGACTACTTCATTGAAGAGCGCTTTGAGGCGGGGCTGGTGCTTCGCGGCTGGGAAGTGAAAAGTGTGCGCGCCGGACGCGCCACGATCAATCTGTCGCACGTCTACGTGCGCGACGGGGAGCTCTTTCTCTGCAATGCGCACTTCACGCCGGCGGACCAGGTCTGCACGCATGAGAAGACGGAGATCAACCGCACGCGAAAGCTCCTCATGCACAAGAAGGAGATCATGCGTCTTGTTGGGAAGGTGGAGCGATCGGGCTACGCCTTGGTGCCGCTGGACCTTCATTTTAAGAACGGACGAGTGAAGCTGGCGATGGCGTTGGGGCGCGGCAAGAAGGAATTCGAAAAGCGCGCCGACGAAAGCAAGAAGGAATGGAAGCGCGATCAGGAGCGCTTGATGAAGAACGACATGACCAAGGGCAAGGCCCGTCAAAACTACAAGGACGCTTGATCATGTTTTCTGCAGATACGGAAAAGCTTGATGCGGCGCTTTGCGAGGAAGTGATTTCCGAAACCCCGGTCTTTGACGGGCGGCTCATGCACGTGCGGCGCCTTGAGGTGCGGTTGCCGAACGGCAAGACCTCCACGCGCGAGATGACGAGGCACTGCGGCGCTTCAGCGATCGTGACCTTGGATGCGGAGAACCGCGTGGTGCTTGAGCGCCAGTGGCGCGCGCCCGCGGGCGGGGCCTTCTGGGAAATTCCGGCGGGAAAGATTGATCCGGGCGAGGAGCCCTGGGCGACCGCGCGACGTGAGCTGGAGGAAGAGGCGGGGTTGACAGCTCGCCGCTGGACCTACCTCGGGACCATTCACAACGCCATCGGCTACAGTGACGAACACATTGAGATCTACCTCGCGCGGGATCTTGCCCGGGGCACGGCGCATTTGGATGACAACGAATTTCTGACCCTGGTGACGCCCACGTTTGACGAGGCGCTTGCCATGTGCCGGGACGGCCGGATCACGGACGTGAAGACGCTCGCCGGTCTCTACTGGGCGCGGGACTATCTGGCAGGAACTCTGGCGCAGGCAAAGGAATTAAGTGATTTGCCGTAGCGGGAACCTTTGATTGTTGCTGGTGAGGGCCGTATAATCATCGGTTAACCGCAGCAGGCCAGAAGATACGGCGCCAATCTGCGCGGCACATTTTTTTTTTGCCCAGAGGTAAAAAATAATGCGACTCCAGCAGAAAGCGCTCACGTTCGATGACGTGCTCCTTGTCCCGGCTTATTCTGAAGTGCTGCCGCGCGACGTCGTTTTGAAGACGAAGCTCACCCGCGAAATCACCATCAACATCCCGATGATCTCGGCCGCCATGGATACGGTGACCGAGGCGCGTCTTGCAATTGCGCTCGCGCAGGAAGGCGGCGTCGGCATCATCCACAAGAACCTCTCCGCCAAGCAGCAGGCCGCTGAAGTCGCCAAGGTGAAGCGCCACGAGGACGGCGGCCTTCTCGTGCAGCGATATCAAGGCGCTGGCAAGCTTGAAGAA
>CAVACW010000019.1:0-32422 GCA_963587345.1 uncultured Oscillospiraceae bacterium
CATGAACAAGCTTTCTGTCTCGATTTTTGCCCTCACGCTCGCCGCCACGTCAGCGCTTGCCGCCGACTGCTCGACCTGCCGCTCGATTTCAGATCAGGCGAAATACCTCGCCTGCATGAAGTCGTGCCTTGCCGGCGAAGCGGCGGCGGTTGAAAAGCCCGCCGCCCAAACGACCCAGCGCGACGCGCTCGCCCAAAAAGCCGCCGCCTACGACTGGACGACCGAATCCGCTCACGACACCGTGACGGACGTCACGACTGTGTCCGCCGCCAAGGCGGCCGTGGAGCCCCTCAAGATTGCCGAGCAGTCCGTGACGGTGACGCTCGCGTTCATCGCAGACACGAAGGGCGCAGGGGGCCTCTACCTGAAGCTTCCAGACCTTTCCGGCATGAAGGGCGTCCCGTTTCTTTCCGTCTTTGACAACCTCGCCGTGACGGCAGTCTTCGGCTCTTCCGTCACCGCCCGCGTGGACAAGGCGACGGCCGTGGAGCTTCCGGTGCAGATGACCTCGGGCGGCGTCTACCTCAAGGGAAGCGAAGCGCTCCTGGCCCAAATGACGAAGGGGGGCCTTCTCACGGTGCGATTGTCGGGCAGCGTTACCGAAGCGACCGACCTCTACTTTGACCTCCGCGGCTTCACGGAAGCCGCACAGTGGGTGCAGCTCGGCGTGGGCGGCATCAAGGAAGCGCCCGCGGCGGACGCCAGCGCCGACGCTCTTGGTGAATTGAAGAGCCTTTTCAACGACTTTCTGAATCTGCTTCCAGCAGAAGGCGAATCGCCAAAGAGCGAGTCATCCGCTCCCGCCGCGCCCTCTTCATCCTCGGGCGAAGACCGGTTGATGAAGTTCTGACCCATCGCCTCCTTTCCTCAAAGAAACGGCTGTTCCGCTTGGGGCCAGCCGTTTTTGCTGTTTGCGGCAAACTACTTTGTCAATCTTCGCAAACCGTCCTGCCGCTGGACCGCAGCAATTAAACTGCCTTCATCATGACGAACACGACGCCCCCTTATGAAGTCCGCCGCCGCTGTGCGCGGCTGCACCACGCCTCGTCTTTGTGCGACGCGTGCGTCAAGGCATGCCCAGCGCAAGCGCTGAAGATCGTGGACGACAAGGTCGTTCTCGTCGCCCCGCGCTGCACGGGGTGCGGCGCCTGCAGCGCGGCGTGCCCCTCGGAAGTCTTTGTCTTCACGGCGCCCGACGATGCGGCGCTCTTCAAGTCGCTTTTCACCGCCTCGCGCGAAAAGCCTGCGATCACCATTGCCTGCGCTGAGGCGGGCAAAGACCGCGCCGACCTGACGCTTTCCTGCCTCCTGCGACTCGAAGCCGGACACTTTGCCACCGCGGCCGCTGCGGGGGCGACGGCCGTCACGCTTTTTCACGCCGACTGCGCCGATTGTCCCAAAAAGGGCGCTGCAAACCTCGCGCGCCTTGTCTCGGACGCCCGAGCGCTTCTCGCGGCGCTGGGGAGCTCGCTTGCCATCACCGAAAAAATGACCGACTCCCGCGTGAACGCCGACCGGCGCTTTTTCCTCACGCGCCTCACGCGACAAGCGGCGCCGCTAGGGGATGAGCGAAAGCCCGACGTAGCGCAAAAAATTGAAGCTGCAGCCGAAGCTGAGCCCTGGCAACACGTGCCCGCGAAGCGCTTGCGAACCACAGCCGCCCTGCGGCTTTTATTGGAGCGTTCGGAAAAAGACGCTGAGCATCCTGACTATCCCGTCAAGCTCCCTGAAATCGGCGCTTCTTGCGAAGGGTGCGGCTTCTGCGCGATGACCTGCCCCACGCAGGCACTCCAAACCGAGACGGCCGCGGGCGTCATGCGCTTTGCGATCACGCCCGCCGACTGCACGGCCTGCGGCGTCTGCGTCGATCTCTGCTACAAGAATGCCGTGACGATGGTTGCAGCGCCTCTGCGCCGATCGCTTTCGGCCGAACCCCGCGTGCTTTTGGAAAAGAAAGTGGCCGGCGGCCTATTCACCGATTCTTTTGAAGACAAGATGGCGGCAGAATTCGGAGACGTTCCGATCTACCGAACTTGATTTCGCCCTGCGCCTCGCGAGCCGTTTTGGCAAACGGCTGAACGACTCTCAGGCTGAAATGCAGAGCCCCCAAAGTTCAGACACCAGATAAAAGAAAAGGCAGCCAGTCCGCCGAAACGAAACGATGGCTGCCTTGAAAGGCCGAAAAAAAACTGATTACTTGTTAATCAGCATTTCTTCCGCGTCAATGCCGGCTTCAAGCGCCTGCTTGAACCACACGGGCTTCACGCCGCGGCCGGACCACGTTTCTTCGCCAGCGGGATTGCGATACTTCGGCGCCACGGGCTTGCGGGTCTTCACAGGCTGAGCGCCCGCTTCCGTGCAGCCCACTTCGGCGCAGGTGAGATTGAACTGCTGCACGAGACGCACAGCCACAGCCTTCGCGTCTTCGCGAATCGCGTCATATTCCTTTTCAAGCTCCGCCTTCTTGGCATTGAGCGCTTCAAGACGTTCAAAAAAATCCATTTTCTGCCTCTTCAAGAAATTATCTTTCACGTTCCGTGAAAGTTCGCGGGTGATTATAGCGGCATTCGAGCCATTAATTGCGCCATTGACGCTTCCTTAATTTAGCTATTCGCCGTCATCACTAGTCTTTGCCAAAACTCCATTTGATTTTTTTGCACTTTGGCAAAAGGCTTTGGTTGCTTCTTTTCAACCGATCGCTTTCGTTCAATACGGTTTATCCCAATGATCGCTTTCACTTTCGCATTACTTCAACTTTCGCCTTGCGAGCGATTTGCGATGAAATCATCGTTGCCACGACGGCATTCTTTCGGCCCATTTTTCCCGCCCCAAAAAGGAACGCCATTCGGATACACTCACGCCCGTTCATTTTCAGTGCAAAAAAAACTTATTTCCATGTCCCGCACCGATTCCCCCGAGGCGGCGCCCCATCGCCTGACGCCTCCAGACATCAGCCTCCCCGCCATTTTGAAGCTGGGCTCCCCCATCTTCATCGCGAACCTCGCCATCATGGGCGCCGGCACGATCGACACCGTGATGGCAGGGCGCCTCGGCGCCGAGCATCTGGCGGCCGTGGCGCTTGCGTCAGCAACGACCGTCATGATCTTCATTTCGCTCGTGGGCATTCTGCAGGGGCTCTCCCCCATTGCCGGGCACCACTACGGCGCAAGAAAGTACCGAGAGATCGGCGCGGAACTCGCGCAGTCGATGTGGCTTGGGGGCGTGCTTCTCTTGATCGGGCTGGCGCTTTTGCTGCAGACGGACTTCTGGGTGGACTTCGGCGGCGCCCGAGGCGAGGTCGCCCACATGGCAAAGGACTACCTCTTTTACTCCGCCCTGGGGCTTCCTGCCGCCGTCTTCTCTCGTCCCTTCGTGGCCGTGAACGCCGCCGTCAACCGTCCCAACACGACGATGTACGTGTCGCTTTTGACGCTCGCCCTCAAAATCCCCTTGAACGCAATCTTCATGTACGGCCTCTGCGGCCTCCCCGCCATGGGCGGCGCGGGCGCGGGCGCCGCCACCTGCGTGAATTTCTGGATTGCCTTCGCGGCCTACTGGGCGATCTGGCGCTGCGACAAGTTCTACGCGCCGATGCGCCTTGCCCGCTTCGTGCCGCCTCACGCCGCAACAATTGTTCATCAATTGAAGCTTGGCGTTCCCATCGGGCTTTCCACCTTCTTTGAAGTGAGCTCCTTCACGCTGATGGCGATCTTCATCTCGCGCATCGGCACGATCGACGTTGCGGCGCACCAGATTGTCGCCAACATCACCGCAACGCTCTACCAGATTCCCTTTTCGCTCGGGATCGCGGTGAGCGTTCTCGTCTCCCAGTGCCTTGGCGCGGGCTTTCCCCCGAAAGCCGAGGAAGTGACGTTCCGTGCCTTGAAAGGGGGCGTTGCCGTCGCCCTTTGCTGCGCGGCGCTTCTCTACTTCGCGCGGGAGCCCTTGGTCGCCCTCTACACCACGGACGAAGCCGTGCAAAAGCTTGCGGTGGCGCTCTTGCTCTACGGCGTCATCTACCACAGCACCGACGCTTGCCAGACGATCAGCTCCTTTGCAATGCGCGGCTACCGCGTCACCTTCTGGCCGATGATGGTCTACGGCGTGATGCTCTGGGCCGTGGGGCTTGGGGGCGGCTACTGGCTGGGCTTTTCCGCCCAAAGCGTGGGCGGCCCCTTCGGCGCCGCAGGATTCTGGGGCGCCACGGCCTTCGGGTTGTCTCTCGCGGGCCTCACGCTCGCCGCCATGGTGACCTTTGTGGCCAAAACGCGAACGCGAGAGTTCTTGGACCCGCAGCGCTGACCGCGCCTCAAAGAAACGGCACCATGTAGACAGGAAGCAAGATAACGCCCGCCTTCTCCTCGTAGTCCTTCGTGCAGACGATGTACTTTTCGCCGAGGCGCTCGCGGTACTTTTCAGCGAACCAGTCAAGCGACGCATGACGGTCTGGGGCGGAGGACTTCACCTCCAAGGGCGAAATCTTGCGCCCGCGCCGAATGAGAAAGTCGATTTCCATACTCCGCCGGCTCGTCTCATCTCGCATCTGCGTGAAGAAAAAGAGCTTTCGTCCGCTCGCCGCCAGCATCTGGGCCACGACGTTTTCAAAAAACATGCCTTCATTGAGCCCGGCCCGATCCGCGAGCAACGCATGGAGCACCTCCTCGGCTTCCACCGTCCCGTCGTCCACCGCCATCGTGGTGAGCAGCCCGGTGTCCGCGACGTAGCACTTCAAAAGCGTGCGCTCCAAATTCATCTGCAGGCCGATTGAAGGGTCCGTCGCATTGAAGCACAGACTGACGATGCGAGAGTCGGCAAGCCAGAGAAACGCCTCCTCGTAGTCCCGCATGCGCGCTGATTTTGAAAGGCTCGAAAGCCGGAAGCGCTTCTCATGCTGCGAGAGCGTTCCCGGCAACGCGTCAAAGATGCTCCTCACCTTGAGGTCATAGCCTTCAGCGTACTTTCCGATGTCATCCCGGTAAAGCGTCAGAATCTTTCGTTGCGCCGCCCGCACCGCAAGAAGGCTCTTCTCAACGACGTGCGCCTCCACCGCCTGCGGCATGCCGCCCACGAAAACATATTCGCGGAAAAACTTCATCAGTATCCGGTGCAATGCCTGTCCCATCGGACGACGACTCTCAAACGCCGCGCGAGCTTCTTCAAGAAGCGCCTTCTGTCCCGCCGCCCACAGAAACTCCTCAAAGTCCAGGGGCGGGAGCTCGAGCTTCTCCTCTTCCGAGGGAATCAAGATGCCCTGCGTGTTGCGGCGAATGCTGATGAGCGAGCCCGATTCAATGAAGTCGAAGCGGCCGTCCTCCACAAAGTGCTTCACCATCTGCCGAGCGAGCGGAAAGAGCTGCACCTCGTCCAGCACAATGCACGACTCGCGCGGATGGAGCGTGACGCCAGCGTAAAGCGACAGCCGGGAGAAAAACTCGTCAAGGTTCGCCGCCGACTCCGTGAAGATGAGATCCCGCGTCGGGTCGGGCTTGGAGAAGTCCAGATACACGTGCGAGCGGTATTCCCTGCTCACAAAGTCCCGGATGAGGTACGTCTTTCCGACGCGCCTCGCCCCTTCGATCAGCACGGCGGACTTTCCCTGAGACTCCGCCTTCCATTTCAGCAACTTTTCGTACGCCTTTCTCTGCAAACGAATGGCCATGGCCATCAATCCTCATCAACATCAATGAATGCAAAAGAAATTATAGGCAATCCATCACGAAGTCGCACGTCAATCAAGCAGGAATTTGCACGAAGTCGCAGGAAATTTCGCTATCGTTTCTCACGAAGTCGCACCGCAAAATCAGCTTATTTCGCACGCAGTCGCAAGCATTTGCCCCACGAATTTGCACGAAGTCGCAAGTATTTCTAGGTGATTTTACTTAGCACCAAGACAAGCTGACGCCACGGCGGCGCACGTCCGCCCATTGATGAAAGCGAGGATCAGAAGCCGTCCGTACGGTCTTCGATGACCTGAATCGCCTCGCGGCGCCGGCAGAGGTTGACCACGGCTTCGACGAGGTCGCGGACGCCGTAGATCGTCATGAAGAAGGCGCTCACGGGGAGCGCGACATAGGCCCAGCGCACCTGCAGCCACGGGATGGACTGAAAGTACGCCTGCGAGCGCATCACCCACACCCAGCCGTACCAGCAGATGACGGCGTACATGACAAGCTCGATCACGCACACGAGAACGCGGCAGAAGCGGCCGAGGTCCGTTCCTGAGAGGCGCTCCGTGATGACGTCCACCACGAAGTGGCTGCGCGTTCTCACAAGCTCCTGCGCCCCGAGAAAGATCATCCAGATGAGGCAGATTTGAATCCAGTCATCCGTCTGCGTGAAGTTGTACACGGGCACGAAGCGCACGAAGACGTTCGCGATGAACATCACGAAGATCGCCGCGAGGCAAAAGGACGCCGCCGCCCGCGCCGCAAGCCCCACCCAGTGATCGATTTTCTTCAGCATGGCAAGCACGGGGTCCTCTCCTACGGTATGAAGCGCGCGAGCCCCAAGGAGAGCTCCGGCACAAAGGCCACGAGAACGGCCGCCACGATCATGAGAAGGACGTAGCCCACGCTCGCCTTCGCCACCGCCATCACCTTTTCCCCTGTGATGGAGCTCATCACATAAAGATTGAGCCCCACCGGAGGCGTCAGCACCCCCACCGCGAGCGAAATGCACATCACGATCCCAAGCTGCACCACGTCGTAGTGGAAGGTCTTTGCCAAAGGCACAAAGATCGGCACGGTGATGAGGAGAATGGCCGTTCCTTCCATGAAGCATCCCATCAGCACGAGGAGCCCGATGATGATCAAAATCACGGGCGTCACCGATGTGAAGCTCGTCGTGATGAATGCAATCGCCTGCTGCGGAATGCGGGTGTAAAGCAGCACGTACTGAAAGAACCCCGCCGTCGCGATGACGAACATCACCTTTGCGGTCTGCTCGGCCGTGGTCCAGAGAATGTGCGGAAGGTCCTTTGCCTTGAGGGTTTTGAAAACAAAGAGCCCCAGCACCAGAACGTAGAGGGAGGCCACGGCCGCCGCCTCGGTCGCCGTAAAGAGCCCGGCGAACATGCCGCCAATCACGATCACGGGCGTCAAGAGCGCAAAGAACGCATCCTTGAAGGCCTGCCAGCGCTCGCCCCACGGCGCGGGATCGGTTTTGGCGTACCCTTCGCGCCGCGACACCCACGAGGACCACATCATGAACATCACCCCCAGCATCAGCCCCGGCACGGCGCCCGCGGCAAAAAGCGAGTTGACGCTCGTCTGCGTCAACCCTGCGTAAAGAATGAGGGTGATGGAAGGCGGAATGATGGGCCCCAGAGCGCCGCCAGCGGCGATCGTCGCACAAGAAAACGCCCGGTCATACCCCGCCTTCGTCATTTCATTGATGGCAATCATGCCGATGCCCGCCGCGCAGGCCGCGGCCGACCCAGACATCGCCGCCATGATGACGCAGGCCGCGATGGCGGCGTTGGAGAGGCCGCCCCAGCGGTGCCCGAGGCAGACGCGCCCGAAGCCAAAGAGGCTGCGGCTGATGCCGCCCACGCTCATGAGGTTGCCCATCAGGAGAAAGAACGGAATCGACATCAGCGTGATGCCGGAGACCTGCGCAAACATGCGCTGCGGCACAAGAAAAAGCCGCGCCATGTCGCCACCCGCCATGAGGTAGGTCGCCACCGACGCAAAGCCCATCGTCACAGCGGTGGTGACGCCCAGAAGCATCAGCACCAAAACGGCGGCGAAGATGGCGAACATGACCATGGCAAGCGTTTCCTATCGAAGGCGGTTTGAAGCTACTGGTTCTTCTTCACGGCGGCCAGAAGCTTTTCCATCTCAGCCTTCCCAGCCAAGGCACCCACCTTCTCGTACGCAGGCTGCATCTTTGCCACAAAGGACGCCCGATCCGGCCGCGTCACGTGCATGCCCTTCTTTTCCAATTCCGCCACCACGGCGCTTTCGCCGTTGGCGATGCGGTCACGGGTGAGATTCTGCGCATTCACCGCCTCTTCGCGAATCACCTGCTGCACGTCCGCGGGGAGCCCTTCAAAGAAGGTCTTGTTGACGAGGAGCACCTGGCAGTCAAAGTAGTGGTTCGTCAACGCGAGCTCGTTTTGCGTCTCAAAAAGCGAGTCCGCGAGAATCGTAAAGACGGGGTTTTCCTCCCCCGTCACGACGCCCTGCTTCAAGGAGGTGTAGAGCTCGGAATACGCAATCTTCTGCGTATTGGCGCCCACGGCGTCAAAGGCGGCAAGAAGCCCCGTGGCGGGCGGCACGCGAATCTTGAGGCCCTTCAAGTCGTCCGCCGAATGAATCGGCACGTCCTTTGTGGTGGTCTGCCGAAAGCCGTAGTCAAACATCGCGAGCCCCAGCGCGTCGTGCGGCGCGAGCCCCGCGTTCATCCAGTCCATCACAAAGCGGTCGATCGTGCGATGGGCGTGGTTGTAGTCCGCAAACAAAAAGGGCGCCGTCATGGCGTTCAGCTTCTTGTCGTACATCGCGAGGTTGCCCAGAGACACCACCGCCATGTCAAGGGCTCCGAGCGTAATTTGCTCCGCGAGAGCGGGCTGATCGCCCAATTCCCCAGCGGAATAGACCTCGACCTTCACCTTCCCCGCCGTGCGCTTTTCCACGTTCTTCGCAAAGAGCGTCGCCGCCTCATGGTGCGCGTGCGACACCGCCGCGGTGTGCGCAAGACGCAGCGTCTCTGCCGCCGCATCGCCCGCAAAAACCGAAAGCGCCAGAGCGCCCGCCGTCAAAAGGGAGGTCAGAAGCCGCCGAGTCATGTATGAGAGTCTCCTCAAAGCAGGGTGAAAGCAAAACTAGGCGAATTGTCGTGCACAGGGTGCGTTTGCGCAAGCGGCGGACGTGAATTGCGCTTGAGAACGAATTCGAAGTTCGACTCATGAACGTACAATCTTTACTGACGTCGCCCGCCGTCTCCCTTCCCAGAACCGGCGGGCGTCACCTGACAACAATAACCAGAAGACAAGGCAAAACATGGAAAGTGCTTTTCTAATCAAGATCGACATGGTGCAGGCAGTGGCGCTTGCGGTCGTCACCTACTGGCTGGGCTCCGTCATCAAGACCCGGGTTCACTTCCTGCAGAAGCTTTCCATTCCGACGCCGGTCGTGGGCGGCATGCTCTGCGCCTTCATTCTCTCGGCGCTGGAGTACGCAGGCCTGATGCAGGTGCAGTTTGACTCCACGCTGCAAAAGCTCCTGATGCTCGGCTTCTTCACGACGATCGGCCTCATGGCAAGCCTGAAGCTCATCACCGCGGGCGGCAAGCTCCTGCCGCTCTTTCTTGGCGCCGTCACCGTGCTCGCCGTCCTCCAGAACCTTTTGGGGATCGGCGCCGCGAACCTTTTGGGGATCGACATGCACTACGGCATCCTCGCGGGCTCCGTCTCCATGATGGGAGGCTTGGGCACCGCCGCCGCGTTCGGCCCCTACTTCGAGCAGACCTACGGCATCACGGGCGGCACGGCGATGGCGATCACCGCCGCCACCTTCGGCATGGTCGCCGCCCTCATGATCGGCGGCCCCTTCGGCGAATGGCTCATCCG
This sequence comes from uncultured Oscillospiraceae bacterium, assembly GCA_963587345.1. GTDB lineage: Bacteria > Pseudomonadota > Gammaproteobacteria > Burkholderiales > Burkholderiaceae_F > Duodenibacillus. Next base: position 9,572 of record CAVACW010000019.1, read on the forward strand.
CCGCTACAAGGTGCAGACCCCCACGCATGAGCACGACAGCGAACCCCTGCACGTTCCCGAAGAAGTTGAAGCCGGCATCCGTGACGAAAAGTCGGGCGGCATTCCCACCTTCACGCATGAGCTCATGAAGGCGGTGAGCGTCGTCACGATCTGCATTGCGCTCGGGACCGTGGTTTCCAACTTCCTTGGCAACTACATCACCCTGCCCGCCTACATCGGCTCCATGATCGTCGCCGCCATTGTCCGCAACATCGGCGACTTCTCCGGCGCCTACAAGGTGCAGGGCAAGGGCATGGACGCCGTCGCCGACATCTGCCTCATTCTCTTTGTGACGATGGCGATCAACAGCCTGAAGCTCCACGAGCTTCTGCATCTGGCGGGCCCCTTGGTCATCATGCTGGCTCTGCAGACCATGCTCATGCTCGTTTACGCGTGGGCCGTCCTCTTCTGGATGATGGGCCGCGACTACACGGGCGTCATGCTCACCGTGGGCGGCATCGGCTTCTCGATGGGCGCCACCGCCAACGGCCTGGCGAACATGCAGGCCATCGCCGAGAAGTACGGCTCCAATCCGAAGGCCTGGCTCATCGTGAGCATCGTGGGGGCGTTCCTCATCGACCTCATCAACGCGCTTCTCATCACCTGGATGGCGACGTGGTAGCGGCCCGCTGACGAGATGAAGCAAACCCCGGCAAGGTGCGGAACCTGCCGGGGGTTTTCTTTATTGGGCGTCCCGCTGAACCTTGTCCAGAATCTGTTGCCAGCCATTCTCCCGCAAGCCGTCCCTCTTCTCCTTTGGTCTCATTTTTACCAAAGTGCAAATCAAAAACGTGCCAAGTTGCACGCCAAAATCGCGTCAAGTTGCATGGTAAAATATCACCAAGTTGCACACCAATAGCCATGATTCCTTGATTTAACATGGAGAATTCATGGCCGCTAGCAAGGACAGAAATCATGGAAAAAGCCAGCTATCGCCCGCGCGTTGTTGACAGATTGCTGCAACGCCAATTGTCGGCCATGGGGGCCATCCTTATTGAGGGGCCCAAGCAGTGCGGAAAAACGACAACAGCAGAGCAAGCCGCTCGAAGCGTCCTCTACATGAGTGCGCCTGAGCGTCTGGGGCAGAACCTTCAGCTGGCGCGAGTCAGGCCGGACATTTTGCTGCGAGGGGATACGCCAAGACTGATTGACGAATGGCAGCTGGCACCTCAGCTCTGGGATACGGTTCGTTTTGAAGTCGATCACCGAAGTGCGACGGGACAGTTCATCCTGACTGGCTCCGCCGTACCCGCCGATCGCACCAAGATCTTCCACACCGGCACCGGACGCTTCGCCTGGATCCGCATGAGAACCATGAGCCTCTTCGAGTCCGGCGAATCCAATGGCGAGGTGAGTCTCAAAGAACTCTTTGACGGCCATCTGAATATCGCCGCCGAAAATCCTCTCGATTATGAAAAAGTAGCCTTTCTGGCTTGCCGAGGCGGCTGGCCGGCGGCGCTTGGTCAGTCCGAAGAAGCGGCCTTGCTTCGCGCATACAACTACCATGACGCCGTCATCCATGCCGACATGAGCCGCGTCGACGGCGTGGCTCGCGATGCAATGCGAGCCGAACGACTGATTCGCTCCTACGCTCGCAATCAGGGCTCCCAGACGCCCATCAGCGTCCTTTGCGCCGACTTGAAGTTGGAAGGGAGTGATTCAGAAAATCGCAACACGGTGGCGGAGTACCTCAAGGCCCTGAGACAGATTTTCGTCATTGAAGACATGCCAGCCTGGAACCCCAACCTTCGATCAAAGACAGCCATTCGCACGTCGGACACCCGCTATTTCTCCGATCCGTCGCTATGCGCAGCGGCGCTTCGCATCGGACCGAAGGACCTGGTGCTCAATCCTGAAACCTTCGGCTTTGTGTTCGAAACCTTGTGCGTGAGAGATCTTCGCGTCTATGCAGATGCGTTGGACGGTGAGGTTTATCACTATCGAGACCGCTCCGACTTGGAGTGCGACGCCGTGATTCATCGACGAAACGGACAATACGGCCTCATTGAAATCAAAATTGGCGGTGATGAAGCCGTTGAGCACGGCGCAACCACGCTCAAGCGACTGGCTGAAAAAATTGACGAGGCGATCATGAACAAACCCGCCTTTCTCATGGTGCTTACGGCCGTCGGCGACTACGGCTACCGACGGGAAGACGGCGTGCTGGTGGTGCCGATTGGATGCCTTCGCGACTGAAATTCTCAGCCGCTTACGGCTTCGCTTCGTCGCCCTTCATTTTGTCCAAAAGCCGATACCAGCCTTTGACGCACAAGCCCACCATGACGGCGGACACAAGCGTCCCCTCACGCACGCCGTCGGGCGCACCGAGAAAGACGAGCCCCAAAATCACCGCGAGGATCACGAGAAGAACATCGTTCACGATCTTCACAGTGCCGAAAGGCCTCTTGAAGCAGACGGACGCAGCAAGCACCACGCCTTCGCCAGGCTGAACGAGCGTTTTGGACTCCACCTGCATCACAATCCCCAGCGCCAGAATGATGTTTCCCAAGAGGCTCATTCCCGCCTGCGCAAACCACCCCGCTTCCACGGCAAGGGCGGCCGCCGGCGCAAAAAGCCGCATGCCAAAGTCGATAAAGAGGCCGAACACGAACACGCTCGGGATCTGGCAAAGGTTCGTGAGATGAAAGAGCTTTCGCAACATCACCCACTGCAAGAAGACGAAAACAACGTTCACGATGAAGGTCGTTTCGCCAAAGGTGAGGCCCAGAATGTCCGCGAGCACGTAAGGCGTGCTTGAAATGGGCGTCGTCCCCAGCTGCGCCTGCGCCACACAGGCAATGCCGCTGGCAGCGACGAACATGCCGAGCGCGAGAAGCGCCCAGCGCCAAGTCCAGTTCACAAGTTTTTGAGTGGTGATCTCCATCAGCAGCTCCATCCTGTTTTCTTTGCAAGCCCGCATCTTAAGCATAGGAGACGCCTCCTCATCGCTGAAGTCCTCTGGAGGACTCGTACAATAGGGAGAATTGCCTTTTCCTTTGCCGCCATGACCGACGTTCGCCGCTACCCCCACACCGCCCGCGCCCTGCGGGAGTTCCTCGCGAAAAAGCGCGTGAAGGATCTGGCAGCGCTTGAAGCAGCGCTGGGCCTTTCGTCTGGGTACTTTCGCAACGCGACGGGCCCGGCGCCCCGCGGCCGGCCGAGTCTCGCGGTGCTCACCAAGCTCTCGCAGCATCTGGGCTTGAAAGGCCTCGCCCCTTCGCTCAAGAAAGGCTACGACGCGGACAACGAAGGTTTTGTGAAACCCTCGGACGTCGTAGACGACTCGCTGCCGCCCGCCGCGCGCTGGCTGAAGACGGCGCGCGTCAAGGCGGGGCTCTCGCAGGCCGAGCTCTCTCGGCGTCTCGACGTGCTTCCCACGCTCGTGAGTCGCGTGGAGCGCGGCGCACAGCGACCGTCCACGGAACTTCTGCAGTCGGCGTCCCAGGTTTTGCACGCCACGATCCCTGAAGCACTGCTCACGGCCAATGCCACGGCGCGCTACCGCGCCCGCTGGGGAATTGACGCACTTGCAGCCTCTGTTGCACCAGCGCCCGACTCGGCGCCCACAAAGCCCGAGCCCGGCCGCCGCTACCCCGCCTCTGCAGCCGCTCTGCGGACCTTTCTCTCGGAAAACGGACTCACAAGCCTTGACTTCGTCGCCCGGACGCTCGGGCTGACAAAAGCGGCACTCGCCCGTTTTCTTTCGCCCGACGCCACGCAGCGGCCTTCGCGCTCGATTCTCATGAAGCTCATGGCAATGACGGGCCGCACGTACCTCGCCCCAGGGATCGTTGCGGGCTGGCTCGCGGACGACGCGCCTCGTCCCACCGCTGGGACGACGGCTGTTGCCGCCCGCTGGCTGCAGAAGACGAGGTGTGAAAATCTGCTCTCCACCCACGAACTTGCCGCTTCGCTCGGCATTTCGCCCGCGCGTCTTGCGGCGCTCGAAGCGGGGGAAGCGCCTCTTTCGGCTACATTGCTCGAAAAAGTGGCGGCTGACTGCAAGACCACTGTGCCGCCCGACGTGCTGCGATCGGTTCATCCGACTGTCACGCTGGGGATGGCGCTCAAAGACGCACGCTGCGCCGCGGGGCTTTCACGGCGCGCGGTTGCGGCAAAGAGCGGGCTGGCTGAAGAAACGATCCGCCAGATGGAACCATCGGACGAAGTCGTCACGACGGAAGCTCTGCAAGCCTTCGCGCGGGCCTGCGAGCTCGCCTCCGTGCCGAAGCGCTGGTTTTACCTGCGGCGCACGGAGAAGCGACTTCCGAGCGCCGGCTCTCCAGGACGAGCAAGCGACAAAAACCCGTCGGAAGCTAAAACCACCGACGGGCCAGTCTGACTCAAGGAATCCGTATCACAGCGCCTTCACGCGCTTCACCGGCTCGCCGGGATCCACCACGACAGCCTTCATGCCGCGCTTTTCGATCGCCGCCTTGCCGCGCTCCGTGCAAATGACGGTGGCGCCGGTTCCGACGACCTTTCCGTCCCAAAGCACCTTGCGGCCGGCCACAAAGGTCGCCTTCGGCTCCTGCGTGGCGTAGTCGTACACCGTGATGTCCGCATCCGCGCCCACGGAGAGGTGTCCTTTCGACGCCAAGCGCAACATCCTCGCAGGATTGAGGGACGTCTTCTGAGCGAACTCGTTGAGGCTCAGGATGTCGAGCTTCACGAGCGAGAGCCCCTGCGACAAGATGACGTTGCGCGGGATGCAACCGCCGTCCGTGGAAATGGCGTCCACCACAAAGCTGCCGTCGTCACGCTTGGCCTCAGCAAGCAGGATCCTCGGCATTGGGGGATTGACATTGAAGCTGCCGCCTACGTCGGAGTCCGCGTCTTCCCAAAGCTTCAGCGCCGCCTCGCCCGTCACGAGATCAGAACAGCCGCCGGCGTCGTACACCACAAAAGCTTTGCCGGCGAGAATCGCCTTTCGTACACCGTCGCGGTCTTCAGAGAAGCCAAATTTTCTCAGGCAGTTCCCCGTCACCTTCGACTGAATCTTCCCCGTTGCCTTGTCGCACGTAAGTCGCGTTCCATTCTTGGGCGAAACGTAGCTCTCACAAAAAATATTAGGGTTCTTTTTCAGAAGGTCAATCGCGATCGCCGTTTCTTCGAGCTCCGGCTTGATTGCGCCACGGCAGTAGGCGTTGATGTGCGCCAAGTGGAGCGGACAGCCGTCAGCCATCTTTACCGCCTCAGCCATCCCCTCGATGTTCGAACCGTGCTCACTGGTGCCAGCGTGCCAGGCAACGTAGGCGCGGCGCTCCAGCGCCGTCTTGATGAGGAGCGACGACACATCGGGCTTCAAGGGATAGTGTCCGCCCAGCAGCTTCACGCCAAGCGCGCCGTCCTCAAGGCTTTTGTCGATCAGCGCCTCCATCTCCCCCTTCGACGGATGGTCGTTCTTGAAGGTAAAGGGAGGCGACGCAAACTGCAGAATCGCCACATTGATGCCTGCGCCATGCTGCGGCAACACATTGTCCAGCACATCCTCCAGTGGTCCCGCCATGTCAAGACACGTCGTGACGCCCTTCATCGCCAGCATCCGCGCGCCATACGGGCTGCCCCACATACTGCCGAGATGCACGTGGCTGTCGATGATGCCAGGCTGTAGCACAAGTCCCGAGAAGTCCACGACTTCCTTCGCGTCGCCCACGAGGTCGCGCCCCACGGCGGCAATCTTGCCGTTCGACACAGCAACGTCAGAAACGCCATTCAGGCCGTTCAGGGGATCCACCACGTGGGCGCCCTTGATGAGAAGATCCAACATCCTTTTTTCTCCTTGATGTCTGGCGGCCGCCTCAGGGGAAGGCGAGGCGCCGCTTGTCCCGTCACTTTAGCGCGGACGGATACCGGCGGAACACGACTGGTCTGGCTTCAGAAAGCCCGCAGACAACCTCTCCCTTCCCCCAGATCGTGCCAAAAAAGCATCCGATCCCCGCAAAGTCTCTCAATTTCCTGCCGTATCAGCCAAATCACCTCACAATGATCGGCATCGGATCTTTTTCGGAGAACTGTCATGCTTCGACGCCATCTCCTCACAATTTCTGTCGCTGCCGCTCTTGCGACGGCAGCCTCCCTCACCTTTGCAGAAGAAAAGACCATGCCTCGCATCCTCATCGTCTACTACTCCCGCCGTGGCGAAAACTACTGGCCGGGCGGCACCCGAAACCTTGCCGTTGGCAACACCGCACGGCTAGCGCGCCAGATTCAAACGCTCACGGGCGGTGACCTCTGTGAGATCGACACCGTGAAAACCTACCCCACGGGCTACCGCGAAACAACGCGCGTCGCCGAAGAAGAGCTCACGCGCGGCGATCGTCCAGCGCTGAAGTCGGCCCTTCCCGACTTCTCCGCCTACGACATCGTCTTCATCGGTCACCCGGTGTGGTGGGGCCGCCTGCCGCCCGCTTTGAACACGTTCCTTGACGGCGCCGCTATCACCCTGAATGGAAAGACTATTTTTCAGTTCTGCACCCACGAAGGAAGCGGCTTTGCCCAGACCACCGCGGAACTCAAGGCTGCACTCCCTCAAACGACTTTCGGCCCCTCCTTTTCCGTCTACGGCCACGAAGTGGACGACGCCTCCGCTGATGTGCGCCGCTGGCTCCAGAAACCGGGCCTCGTAAAGTAGACCCTCTCCCTGTCCTCGCTTCCGCAAACGCCGGTCCTTCCCGCCGGCGTTTTGTTTCGTACCTGTCAACTGCGGTTTTTCCTGATCTTCAGCTTCTCAAAAATCGTCTATATTTGCGCCCCTTCACGGCTTTGGCGCCCCAGCGCGTCAGGCTGACAACCATAAGAACATCCAACTTCACCCCGACAGTTTCAAAAATGGCCCCGCGTCACGAATGCTCCGAGCAGGAAATTGATTTTCTCTTCCGCGTCATCGACGAAGGAAAAATTGAGTTCGTCCAGTGGGCCATGGAGCAGGGCGTTGATCCCAATCTCGAATCGCCGAAAAGCGGCGCCACACTCCTCACCGAGGCTATCTCTGCCTTGCAGCCGGCAATCGTCGAGCTTCTCGTGAAGTACGGCGCTGATCCTGACTTTGAAGACGATGAAGGCGTCACGCCGCTCGAGCTCGCGAAGAAGGCAGGCACTCCCGCCATGGTCGCGTGCCTTGAAGCTGCGGCCGGTGCGGCGTCTGACGAAGATGACGAGGACGATGAAGTAGCAGATGAAGACGCCTTGTCCGCGGACGACGAAGATGAGTCAGAGGACGAGGAAGACGCCGATGCGGATGACGCTGATGACAGCGAAGAAGAGGCTGACGAAGATGCAGATGACGAAGATGCGGATGACGACGAGTCTGATGACGAAGACTCTGACGATGAGGAGAGCGAAGAGGACGAAGTCGAGTTCACCGATGAGGATCTCAAGCTCATCCAGGTGAAGCCGCTCTCCAACGAAGCGTACTACGACGTCATGTCTCGCATCTCCCAGATGGCCATCGACCGCGACGTGCTGCTCGTCTTCTTGAAAGCTCAGCACTGCCGCACGGCGGAAGAAGCGCTGGAGCTGGAAGACGGCGCGGTAGCAGAAAATCTCGACCTCTACCGCGCGCTGAAGCTGTTCGGCGACACGGTGGCTGACGAAGCGTAACGCACTCCCAGTCGAAAGCCCCAGCAAAAATCCTCGGGAACCCGAAAGCGCCCGAGGATTTTTTGTGTCCGCTGAAAGCGGGAGGCTACTTCAGCGTCACGATGCGGTTGCCGTCGATGACCTCAAACGCATCGCCCTGCTTGACGAGGCCGCGGATGTCCGTGAGCTCCGGAGGCAACGCCTTCACGTCCGTCACGGATTCCGACGCAACGTCGATCGTCAGAAGCACATTGAAGTTCTTTGACACACAGTAGAGCTTGCCGTCTTCATAAACCATGCCTGTCACGTAGAGCTCGCCCAGACTGCGGCCTTCCTTCAGATCCGCCACCGGCACGAATTCGCCAGAGAGCGTCCAGTCCGCCTGCAGAGCCTTCGAGATCACAAACTTCTTCTTATTCTTGTTATCAGGCACCGTCGCGGTATAGATGTAGCGGCCGTCCGTCGCCGAAGCATGCACGTAGGAATACTTTGCACGCTCCGTGTCGATTCGGGCACGGCCGAGACCGCCAACATGCTCCACCTGCGTGCGGCCTTCGGTGAAGTTGGCCCAGCCCTTCACATCGTCCGCCTTGGGGTTCAAGCGAGCGCGAAGAATCGACTTGTTGGACCCCATGATGACAAAGGCGTCGTCCTTGTATTCCGTCACGCCGACGGCATCGAGCACGTTCGCGCTGAACCAAGGATCAAACGCCGCATGCACGCGCGGCGTGAGGTCCGCATTCAGCACCCAGAAGTCATACTTCGACGTCACGAAGTACTCGCCGCGAATCAGAGACAGCGTATTGAGCTTCGCGTCAATCCCCTTCACGGCTCGGGTGTCGGCAATGGCAAGAGCCCCCGACACCGCTACCGGCGCCTCAGCGGCGTCATGCTTGAAAGCGATGCCAAGCTTGGCGGTGTTGTCACGGTAGGCAAAGTCCGGCTCCTTCACGTCGCGCTTGCCAAGGAAATTGATGCCGCCCCACATGCCTTCCCAGCTATCCGCCGTCCAGGTCACGTACTTCGGATTGAAGGAGAAGCGCCAGGGATCGCCCTGCCCCCAGTTGGGCGGCAGACCAGTCGTCCACGCGGCCTGAAACGCGTTCGAGGCAATGATTGTCGCCACGATGCCGAAGGCCCACTTCATGAAGCCCGTCATCGGACGGAAGGGACGCCCCTTGAGCTCCGCCACGAGCGCGTCAAAACGGGGCGCAAGAAAGCAGGCGAGACCGAAGAGCACCACTACGCACCAGAAGACGATTTCCGCCCACATCTGCGTGTGAAGCCCGAAGACTTCCAGACCAAACCCCTGCCCCACGTCGCGCGCGGCATGATTGCCAAGGTGGCGGAAGGAAGAATACAAGCCGACGCCCGCCATCACGAGCATCATCGCAAGGTACTTCGGCTTGAAGCCGTAGCGCACCATGAAGAGCGCCACGACGCCGATAAAGGCCATCTCCTCGCGTTGCCCCCAGCAGAGCGTGCAGGGGGAGTCCCCCATGAAGTAGCCCAGAACGACATTGGCGATGCCCACGGGCAGCAAAACAATGAGCAAACCGCCCCAGCAGACGATGTCGTACCAGGTCTTCGCTTTTTTCAGATCGTTGTCAGAAACGGGCTGAGAGTAATCCGTCATTTGTCCGTCTCCTTACAAATTGAGAGAGCCCAGAATGCCCGTGGACACGTGGCCCACGTACATCAGCACCGTCATCAGCCAGCCGCCCACGGCGAGCCCCCAGGCGAGCTTCTCGCGCTCGGGCTTCAACCAGATGAGAAGCACGGCAGCAAGCAACATCACGAGTTCCAAGAATTCCATGATGGAGTTTCCATAGATACCGACTTTCGGGGATAAACAGGGTGTTTTGTCCTAAGCCGAAAGACGTAGTGCCGCGGATTGTACGTACCCTATTGGCGGCATGCAAGGCGAGTAGACAATCGTTATCGCTGGCATAGTTCGTCTTGGTTTTCCACAATTTTTTGGTTTCGAAATAAGTCCCTCATCCATCGTTTTTCCGCCTTTCGGGCCCTCAGCCTCCGACACTGCCATCAACTGTCACAGCGACAGCAGCCTCGACCGCAACCACCTCGTGAGATAATCCCGCTTCCGCCCTGATTTTTCCTTTCGTGTTAAAGGCGAGCTGTGTCAATACTCATCAACCCCATCGTCCTCTCCGTCATCCTGCTCTGCGCCCTGTGTCTAGCGCGCGTCAACGTGCTGCTCGCGCTTTTGCTCGCCGCCGTCGCCGCAGGCGTCTCGGGCGGCGTCGGCCTCACGAAGTCCATGGACCTGCTCACCGCGGGCTTTGCGACGAACGCCACGACGGCCCTTTCCTACATCCTGCTCGGCACCTTTGCCATCGCGATCGCCAACACCGGGCTCATGCAGATGCTCGTGTCATGGCTTTCGAAGCACCTCGGCCGGCGCCCCATCCCCTTCTGTCTCGTGCTCGCCTTCATCGCCTGCCTGTCGCAGAACGTCGTGCCCGTGCACATTGCGTTCATTCCGCTGCTCATTCCGCCGCTTTTGAAGCTCATGAACGCGATGCAGCTCGATCGCCGCGCCGCAGCCTGCGCGCTGGGGTTCGGCCTCACGGCGCCCTACATCACGCTCCCCGTGGGCTTCGGCCTCATCTTTCAAGGGATCGTCGCCGACAGCCTCACAACGAACGGCCTCGCGACCACCGTCTCTGACGTCGCGGGCGTCGCGTGGATCGCGGGGCTCGCGATGCTCGCGGGGCTTCTCTTCTCCGTCTTCGTGCTCTACCGCAAGCCTCGTCACTACGAAGACAAGCCGATCATCGGCGCCTACGCCGCGCAGGAAGCGGTCCGCTTCAACAAAAAACACGCCGTGACGCTCGCTGCGATCGCCGCCGCGGTTGCCGTTCAGCTCTACCTCGAATCGCTGCCGCTTGCGGCGCTCATCGGCTTGATCGTCATGTTCGCGGGCGGCGCCTTCGCCTTCTCCAAGATGGACGAGCACATCTCAGGCGGCATCTCCATGATGGGCTTCATTGCCTTCGTGATGCTGATCGCGGGCGGCTACGCCAACATCCTCAAGGAAACCGGCGCCGTGCCCCAATTGATTGAGAGCGTCATCCCCTTGATCGGCTCGAGCCAGTGGGGTGCTGCGGTCATCATCACGCTGATTGGCCTGCTCGTCACGATGGGCATCGGCACGAGCTTCGGCACCGTGCCGATTCTCGCGGTGATCTACGTGCCGCTTTGCTCTGCCGTGGGCTTTTCGCCAGCGGCCACCATTCTTCTCATGACCGTAGCGGGCGCTCTGGGCGACGCCGGCTCTCCCGCTTCAGACAGCACGCTGGGGCCCACAAGCGGCTTGAACGCCGACGGCCAGCACAACCACATCTGGGACACGTGCGTCCCAACCTTCATCGTCTACAACGTGCCGCTGCTCATTGTCGGCATCTTTGTGAGCCCGTTCCTGTAGGAGGCCTGCCGTGACGTCCCGTCGTCTTTTTCTTTCCGCCGCCGCAGCCATTGCCGCCGGCGCCGTGCTTCCGGCAAAGGCGTACGTGCTCTGGCACGAAGACGCCTTTCCTGAAGCCAAGTCTGACATCGAAGCGCTCTGCCGCCACCCCTTCATCACGGGGCTGATCGACGGCACCTTGAAGCGCGAGTGCTTTCTCTGGTATCAGTGCCAGAACCGGCACTACCTCGCGGGTTACGAGCGCAGCCTGCGAACGCTTGCCGCCCGCATGAAGGACTCCGCCAACCGCCGCCAGCTTGAAGCCTGGGCCGCCGACACCGCAGCAACCGACGCGTGGACGAAGGACGTGATCAAAGAATTCGCAGAAGGCCGCGACACGACCTCGCTTGTGACACTGCGGCCGACGACGCGCGCCTATGTCGAGTGGGAAAAGGAGGCCGCGGAAACGGCTGCGCTCCCCGTTGCGTGGGCGGCGCTTCTGCCCTGCTTCTGGGTGTACGGCGAAGTCGGGCGTTTTGTCGCCAAGAATCGCCGCGCTGACTCGCCCTACGCCTCATGGCTCGCGGGCTACGGGGATCCCGCCTACGACGCCACCGTAGAAAAAGCGGTCGCCCTCGCCAACCGGCTCATCGCTTGGAATCCGAAGAGCCGTCAGCGCGCGACCGCTGCGTTCATGAAGTCTGTGAAGATGGAGGCAGCGCTCTGGGACGCCGCCGTCAAGCTCGAAGCTTGAGGCCTATTCGTCGTCTGCGCCGAACTCGCGCGAGAAGCGGCGCAGGCGGCCAATGAGGTAGCCCGCCTGATAGGCCGTCGCCTTGATGGCGGACATGGCGCCTTCGATGTCCACCGCCGGAAGACGCCCCTCGATGTACTTGGCGATCTCGTCGCGTAGAACGTCCTCCACCGGCCGCTGCTGCGATTCCGACAGCACGTCCAGTGCAATCCTCGCCTGTGGAGGCAGCGCCTGCATCACGCGGTCCACGTCTTCGCTGCAAATTTCCGACACCCCTGCTCTCCTCAAAGAAAACCCGGCGCTGCACAGTCCGCACAGGCCGGGTTCAGATCAATTCTCCGTCGAGAGATTACTTCTCAGCCGCAATCTTCGCGAGCTTGCGCCACGTGTCGGCCACGGTGTCGGGATTAAGCGAAATGGACTCGATTCCTTCTTCCATGAGCCAGGCGGCGAAGTCCGCGTGGTCCGAAGGACCCTGGCCGCAGATGCCAACGTACTTGCCGCGGGCGCGGCAGGCCTTGATCGCCATCGAAAGGAGCTTCTTCACCGCCGCATTGCGTTCATCAAAGCTCTGAGCAACGAGGCCGGAGTCACGATCGAGGCCGAGCGTGAGCTGCGTCAAGTCGTTGGAACCAATGGAGAAGCCGTCAACGTAGTTGAGGAACTCGTCAGCGAGCAGGGCGTTGGACGGGATTTCGCACATCATGTTGAGGCGAAGGCCGTTTTCACCGCGCTTCAGGCCGTTCTTCTCGAGCACTGCCACGCACTGCTCGATTTCGTTGATGGTGCGCACGAAGGGGAGCATCAGCTCGACGTTCGTGAGGCCCATCTCGTCTCTGACGCGCTTCATGGCGCGGCATTCGAGCTCGAAGCAGTCCGCAAAGCTGTGAGCGATGTAGCGCGAGGCGCCGCGGAAGCCCAGCATCGGGTTTTCTTCACCCGGCTCGTAGAGGGCGCCGCCCGTCAACTTGCGGTACTCGTTGCTCTTGAAGTCGGACATGCGCACGATCACCTTCTTCGGGAAGAAGGCGCAGGCGATGGTCGCAACGCCTTCGGCGATCTTGCTCACGTAGAAGTCAACCGGATCCTTGTAGCCCGCGGTGATGCGGTCGAGCTTATCGCGCATCTCGCTCGGGATGGCCGGGTACTCAAGGCAGAGCTTCGGGTGCACGCCGATGTTGTTGTTGATGATGAATTCGAGGCGAGCGAGCCCCACGCCCTTGTTCGGAATCTGACAGAAGTCGAACGCCAGCTGCGGATTGCCGATGTTCATCATGATCTTCACGGGCACTTCAGGAAGAGCGCCGCGGCGGACTTCCTCCACCGTGAAGTCCTGAATGCCGCTGTAGATGTGGCCCGTGTCGCCTTCAGCGCAGCTCACGGTGACCGGCGTGTTCTCTTCGAGGCAGTCGGTGGCGTCGCCGCAGCCCACGACGGCGGGAATGCCCAGCTCGCGCGCGATGATGGCGGCGTGGCAGGTGCGGCCGCCGCGGTTCGTCACAATGGCGCTCGCCTTCTTCATCACCGGCTCCCAGTTGGGGTCGGTCATGTCGGTCACAAGCACGTCGCCCTTCTGGACGCGGTCCATTTCGGACGCATCAGCCACGATGCGCACGGGGCCCGCGCCGATCTTCTGGCCGATGGCGCGGCCTTCAGCGAGCACCTTGCCCTTCGTTTTGAGAGAGAACTTCTGCTGCACGTCGCTCGTCGCCTGACGGCTCTTCACCGTTTCAGGACGGGCCTGCAGAATGTAGATCTTGCCGTCGATGCCGTCCTTGCCCCATTCAATGTCCATGGGACGGCCGTAGTGCTTCTCGATGATGGTGGCGAACTTCGCGAGCTCGATCACGTCTTCGTCGGTGATCGCGAACTTGCGGCGGTCTTCCGGATCGACGTCCACGGTGCGCACGGAGCGGCCGGACGCCTTGTCCGGATCGAATTCCATCTTGATGAGCTTGCTGCCGAGATTGCGGCGCACGATCGGGTACTTGCCCGCGGCGAGCGTGGGCTTGAAGACGAAGAATTCGTCGGGGTTCACGGCGCCCTGCACCACGGTTTCACCGAGGCCGTAGCTCGCCGTCACGAAGACGACCTGATCAAAGCCGCTTTCCGTGTCGAGCGTGAACATCACGCCCGCGGCGCCCTTGTCGGAGCGGCACATGCGCTGCACGCCGGCGGACAAGGCCACTTCCATGTGCGTGAAGCCCTTGTGGACGCGGTAGCTGATGGCGCGGTCGTTGTAGAGGGACGCGAACACTTCCTTCATGCGGGAGAGGACCTGATCGATCCCCACCACGTTGAGGTAGGTTTCCTGCTGGCCCGCAAAGGAGGCGTCGGGAAGGTCTTCGGCGGTCGCGGAAGAGCGAACGGCGACGGAAATTTCTTCCTGACCGTCCTTCAGCCAGTCATAGAACTCGCGGATTTCCTTTTCGAGCTCGGCGGGGAAGGGAGCCTCCTCCACCCAGCGGCGGATTTCAGCACCGGCTTCCGCAAGCGCCTTGACGTCTTCAACGTCGAGGCCGGCGAGGCGCTTGGCGATGCGCTCTTCAAGGCCGCTTTCCTTGATGAAGAGGCGGAACGCTTCAGCCGTCGTCGCAAAGCCGTCCGGCACGCGGATGCCCGCCGACGTAAGCTGGCTGAGAAGTTCGCCCAGAGACGCATTCTTGCCGCCGACGCGGTCAACATCGGTCATGCGCAGCTGGCTGAAGGGAAAAACGTAACGGCCTTGAACCATTTGATCCTCGTTTAATGAAACGAAAAGGGAGTGAAAGCGGCGCTTCCTCTGTCAGAAACACCGAAAGCCGGTCTTTCGGACCGGCCCATTTCTAAAAATCAGCGCTAGTCTAAGCTACTTCGCGCCGCCGCGGGGCTTTCTTTCGATGGCTTTCCAAAAATACTGGGAGAAACGCGAATGTTTTCGCCACAGATTTCACCGCCGCTTCACGAAACCTCCCGACCGTCACTAAAATTAAACATTTCTCCCCCATAATTTTCGCGGCAGGCACTATGTCCGACATCGAGCAGCACGACAAAAACTGGCGTCCCGTCTTCATCGTAAGCGACGGCACGGCCATCACGGCGGAAACCCTCGCGCACTCCGTCATGACCCAGTTCCCGGATCTCGTTTATGACCAGCAGCGCATCCCCTTCATCGATTCGCCGGAAAAGGCCCAGCAGGTCGCCCAGCGCATCCAGAAAGTAATGGACAAAACGGGCGTGCGCCCCCTGGTCTTCTCCACGTTCGTGGATCCGGAGATTTCCAAGGCGTTTTTGGAAGCCGCTCCAGGCTTTCAAGTGGAGCTCTTTCGCTCGTTCGTGGGCCCCTTGGAACGAGAACTTGGCTTAAAGAGCAACCACACCGTGGGCGCTACACACAAGATCCGCAACGAAGAGCGCTACAACAAGCGCATCGCCGCAATCGACTACACCCTGACGCACGACGACGGGCAGACGAACCGCGGGCTCGATCAGGCCGAAGTGATCCTCGTGGGCGTCTCCCGCTCTGGGAAAACCCCGACGAGCCTTTTCCTGGCCATGCAGTTCGGGATCAAGGTCGCCAACTACCCCCTCATCCCCGAAGACTTCGACCGCGGGGAGCTCCCGCCCGTTTTGGAAGGCCTTCGCGACAAGCTCTTCGGCCTCTCCATCAAGCCCGAGCGCCTTTCCGAAATCCGCAACGAGCGCCGTCCAGGCTCGCACTACGCGTCAATTGAAAACTGCCGCGAAGAGATCGCCGCCGCGGAAAACCTCATGAAGGCGCACGGCATCGAATGGCTCAACTCCACCACAAAGTCGATTGAAGAGATCGCCGCCACGATCATCGCAAAGCTGCACCTCGAAAAGATCACGACGAACTGATCACCGCCTCTCGCTACTTCGCCCGCCCGCACTGGCGGGCATTTTCTTATCCGGACCTGATATAGGATAGAAACTATAAATTGACTTTTAGCATGCGATTCAACGTCAGGGCTTGCACTGTTGCGGTGCTTTGCGCCATCGCACAGGACTAAAATAATCCGCCCTGCCGGCGAGCTTTACCCAAGTTCGCCGGAATCCCGGCCAAGCGCCACTGCTTGTCACCACGAGCGGCTCGAGGCCGGAGAACTTCAGGTTATGAAAAGATAACCTTGCGTGATTTTATTTCGCCTTTTTGCTGTGCGAAAATGGTGCCGTAGCGCCCCCTTAAGCGGGACGCCCGGCGTAACTAACTCAGCGCGATGAAGCGCGCGGCGCGAAAAGCCGCCGCCATTTTTTCGCGCGACCTCCGGACGGCCCGGTCCGACCGGAGAAAAAGAGAGCCTGTTGCCGTGCTCGCCCCGAGCTCAGGCGACGGGCGACCGAGACTCTTTCCTACAAGACAAGGGATCCACTATGAAAAAACCCATTCGCGTTGCTGTTACCGGACCTGCGGGCCAGATTGGCTATTCGATTCTTTTCCGCATTGCCGCGGGCGACATGCTCGGCCCCGATCAGCCCGTGATCCTGCAGCTTCTCGAACGCGACACGCCGGAAAGCGCCCAGCGCATGAAGGGCGTGATGATGGAGCTCGCCGACTGCGCCTTCCCGCTGTTGACGGACATGATCTCGTCCTCTGATCCGATGGTCGCCTTCCGCGACGCGGAAGCGGCGCTTCTCATCGGCGCCCGTCCGCGCACGAAGGGAATGGATCGCAGCGAGCTGCTCTCGGCCAACGGCCAGATCTTCACCGTTCAGGGCCGCGCCTTGAACGAAGTTGCCGCCCGCAACGTGAAGGTGCTCGTCGTGGGCAACCCCTGCAACACGAACGCCTACATCGCGATGAAGTCGGCGCCGGATTTGGATCCCACGTGCTTCTCCGCGATGGTGCGCCTGGACCACAACCGCGCCCTCTCGCAGCTGGCGACCAAAACCGGCAAGCCCGTCAGCACGATGCACCAGATGGCGATCTGGGGCAACCACTCCAACACGATGTACCCGGACATCCGCGCGACGACGATCGACGGCGCGAAGGCCACGGATCTCGTGGACGACGCCTGGTACCACGACTACTTCATCCCGACGGTTTCCAAGCGCGGCAGCGCCATCATCGAAGCCCGCGGCGCGAGCTCCGCGGCGTCCGCTGGTTCGGCGGCGATCGACCACATGCGCGACTGGTTCCTCGGCTCCAACGGCGAATGGGTCTCCATGGCCGTCCCGAGCCAGGGCGACTACGGCATCCCCGAAGGCCTGATGTGCGGCGTTCCCTGCATCTGCAAGGGCGACGGCACGTATGAAATCGTGAAGGGCGTGGAATTCTCGGGCGAAAGCCAAGAACGCCTCACGAAGACCGTGGAAGAACTGCAGCACGAAGCCGAGCTCATTGCTCCGCTTCTGAAGTAATCTTCCCGCTTCTCAAAAAAAGAGTCGCCCGGCAAGCCTTCACGGTCTGCCGGGCGTTTTTCATGCGGCTGAGAACGCGGCTCACCCGCCGATGTACTGCATCTCAATGCGGTCGCGCCGCACGGTCGCCTCCGAGCGAATTTCCGAATAGTGGTTGTCGCGCTGCGTCCAGATGCGCGCCACCGCCTCGCTGATCTCCCAGTCCGTGGCGCCGCCGCGAAGCATGGTGCGAATGTCGTAGCCACGGTCGGCAAAGAGGCACAGGAAGAGCCCGCCTTCCACGGAAAGCCGCGCTCGCGTGCAGTCGCGGCAAAAGGCCTGCGTCACCGAGCTGATGAAGCCCACTTCGCCCGCGCCGTCCAAGTAGTGCCAGCGCTCCGCGACTTCGCCGCGGTAGTCCGAGTCCGAGGGCGCCACGGGCCACACGTCGTTGATGGTCTTCACGATTTCTGAGGATGCCACCACGTCGTCCATGCGCCAGCCGTTGGCGGTGCCGGCATCCATGTATTCGATGAAGCGAAGCGTGATGCCGGTGTTGCGAAAGCGCGCCGCCAGCGGGAGGATCTCCCCTTCGTTCATGCCGCGCTTTACGACCGTGTTCACCTTGACGGGGAGTCCCTCGGCCTGCGCGGTCTCGATCCCTTTGATGACGTCCGCCGCCTTGAAGCCCACGTCGTTGATCGACTGAAAGAGGTCTTCGGTCAAGGCATCGAGACTCACCGTCACGCGATCAAGCCCCGCCGCCTTCAGGTCCCTCGCCTTTCTCGCGAGAATGGAGGCGTTCGTCGTCATCGCCACTTCCAGGGGCTTGCCCGAAGGGGTCTCAATGCCCTTTAACATCGCAACGAGCTCTTCGATGTGGCGCCGCAGGAGGGGTTCGCCCCCCGTGAGGCGCACCTTCTCGATCCCCAGGCGCGCAAAAGCCTTCGCAACGCGCACGATCTCATTGAAGTTCAAAAGCTCCGTGTGCGCGAGAAACTTGTGCCGCGTCCCAAATTTCTCCTTGGGCATGCAGTAGCGGCAGCGGAAGTTGCAGTGGTCAGTGACAGAAATGCGCAGGTCGCGCAAGGGACGGCCGCGGGCGTCAAGAATGCGGCCGTTCTCCTCCCTCACGGGGCCCGTCACGGGGACGGGAAGCGACAGAATTTCTGCGCGGCGGCTCTCGGAGGGCGTCGGCGCAATGGGAATGACCGTTTCAGGCATGGGGAAATGAGGACGGCTTTTTATTGGAATAGGCACAGATTCTAGCGGGACCGTCCGCCCGCGTCTCTCCTTCGGCCGGACTACTTCATGACGCTCAGAATGGCGTTCACGGCGAGATCCGCCGTGGGGCGCAAAAGCGACTGATGCATGTCAGTAAAGAGCGACTCCAATTCTGCGCGGCGCTCGGGCGCCATCTCGTCAATCAGGCGCGCGGCGAGCGCATCCGGCTGGCAGAAGTACTGCAGGAATTCAGGCACGACGATGCGGCCTGAGAGAATGTTGGGCAGGCTCACGTACGGAATGAGTCCCTTCTTTTTCATAAGAAGGGCGGTGAGCCCCGGCATCACGTAGCCTACGACCATGGGCTTTTTAAAGAGCGCCGCTTCCAAGGCCGCCGTGCCCGAAGCAACCATCACGCCATCGGCGGCTTCGAGCACCTTGTGGCTCTGTCCCGTCACAACCTTGACGCGGCCCTTTAATTCCGGATACCCCTCGATCACCTTCTCGATCTGGCCGCGCCTCGTCTCATCCACCGCGGGGATCACGAAGAACCCCGCCTTCAAGCGCTTCACAAAGCACACGCACGCCTTGAAAAAGACCGGGCCGCAACCCTTCACTTCATCCACGCGCGAGCCCGGAAGCACCGCAACGAGAGGCTCGCCCCGGGTGTCAATCCCGAGTTCGGCGCGCGCTGTCAGGGGATCGGGCGTCATCGGAATGATGCCCGCCAAGGGGTGTCCGATGTAGGTTGCCGGAATCCCGGCCTTCTGGTAGATCGCCTCCTCAAAGGGGAAGACGAGAAGCATGTGATCCACCGCCTTACGAATCGTCTCGATGCGCTCAGGGCGCCACGCCCAGATGGAAGGCGACACAAAGTGCACCACGGGAATGCCCTCGCGGCGCAGCTTCATTTCGATCCCAAGATTGAAGTCCGGCGCATCCACGCCGATGAAGACGCGCGGATGCAGCGTGGTGAGGCGGCTCACCATGCGATGGCGAAGCCACAGCAGTCCCGGAAGCTTTTTCAAAACCTCGACGTACCCTCGCACCGCGAGCCGCTCGCTCGAGTACCACGGGAAAAGACCGGCGGCGAGCATCTTCTCGCCCCCGATCCCGAACTGCAGAGCGCCGCCCATGCGCTCTTCCAAAGCCGGGAGGACGAGACTCGCGAGGTAGTCGCCGCTCGCCTCACCCGCGAGCCACGCCGCGCCGCTTGAAGGCGAGCGCGACACGACGCGGGGCTTTGCGGTGAGATCGGTCGTCATGAGGCAATCAACGGATGATGCCGCGGGGGCTTTCAGAAACGAAGTCGCGGAAATGCGCGATGTGAGCCTTCGCCTCCTCGGGCGCCGCGTCGAAAATGGCGTTCATCTCGTTCACCGCGTCCGCCACAAGGTTGCCCTCGCGGTAGACGGCGTGATAGCAGTCCTTTAACTGGCGCAGGAGGTCGTTTGAGAAGCCCGCGCG
Organism: uncultured Oscillospiraceae bacterium; assembly: GCA_963587345.1. Taxonomy (GTDB): domain Bacteria; phylum Pseudomonadota; class Gammaproteobacteria; order Burkholderiales; family Burkholderiaceae_F; genus Duodenibacillus. The sequence goes on from CAVACW010000019.1 coordinate 29,401, forward strand.
GCGCAGGCCCACGAGATTCAAGCCGTGAGGCGCCGCCGGGTACCCCGAGCAGATCACATAGGGCGGCACGTCGCGCAAGACGCCTGAAGCGCCTGCCACCATGGCTCGGCGCCCCACGCGCGTGAACTGGTGCATGCCCGCCTGGCCGCCGATCACGACGTTGTCTTCAATCGTGCAGTGGCCCGCGATCGCCACGTTGTTGGCGATGATGGTGTTGTCGCCCACCGTGCAGTCGTGCGCGATGTGAACGTTCGCCATCAGAAGGTTCCCGGAGCCGATGCGCGTGATGCCGTGATCCTGCACCGTGCCAATCGAAATCGTGCAGTTCTCGCGAATGACGTTGTTGTCGCCCACCACGAGCTCCGTGTCTTCGCCGGCGTACTTCTTGTCCTGCGGCTCGCAGCCCACAGCGGCGCCCTGAAAGATGCGGTTGCCCTTGCCGATCACGGTGCGGCCGCGCACGGTGACGTGGCTCATCAGCACCGTGCCGGCGCCGATCTTCACCTTCCCTTCGACAATGCAGAAGGGACCGACAACAACGTCGTCCGCAAGCTCCGCTTTCGGATCAACCAAGCTCAAAGGATGGATCACTGGCATAGTTCTTCTCGTTCTTGTTGTTCGTTTTGACTTAGAGCGGCCGACAGGGCTCGGCCGGAAGGCTTTGGAGCAGCGCTCAGTCTTCCACCGGACGGCGGGCGCACATGAGCTTGGCCTGGCAGGCGACGTGGCCGTCCACGGTCGCGACCGCTTCGTACCAGCCGATCCCCGCGCGATCCTTCACGTACTTGCAGTCAAAGATGACCTGATCACCCGGAATCACCACGCGCTTGAAGCGCGCGCCGTCGATCCCCGCAAAGAAGAAAAGGGCCTTCTCCTTCTTCTCCTCTTCGGTCAGGCGCGCAATGGCGAGCACCGCGCAGGCCTGCGCCATGGCTTCAATAAGAAGCACGCCCGGCATCACGGGGTAGTTGGGAAAATGGCCCGTGAACTGCGGCTCGTTCGCCGTCACGTTCTTCAGAACCTTGCACGTCGTCTTGTCTTCACTGACCTCGAGGACGCGGTCAATCAGAAGAAACGGAAAGCGGTGCGGGAGCAACCGCATGATTTCGTTGATCGTCTGCTGCATGATGAATCCACAAAAGAGGCGTCAGACCACGCGTCCGGCGCCCAGAACAGGCAAGCGCGCTGCCGCCCGCTCGCCCTCAAAATTGAGTACAAGCCGTATCTTAACCCGCCCAGCACCCGCGCTTTCAATTTTTACGGCCCGTCATCCATACGGGCGAACCTCGCTTTGAACAAGGGCGTCCGAAGCAGTTTTGACGCCGATCCAAAGCGCCGTTCGAACTCCAGCCTAAGTGCTTAAAAAATAGGCACAAAAGAAAATTCCTGCCAATTCAGGGCGCTTTGCAAAGATCATGCCACTTGTGCACAGAATTTGTGGAAAAGTGTCATCTCAGGTCCCACCACTCTTGTGCCAAGTCGCCTGCGAAGGCCCGTCGTCATTGGCCTCACAAGAATTCATCCACTTCTCCACCGAGGCACCTCAGACTCAGCGAAACCGCAAAAATCCACGTGTTTTCAGCAGGCTCAGGCGACACCTCAACGGCATCGCGGTTGTCCACGACAAAACGCCGATCTGTGGAAAAGTTGCCTCAAGCGGCCGTCCGAAAAGTTCGGTACCGCTACTCCAAGCGCTTCCACTCGGTAAAACAACGTTCCCTTTCCGAAAAGACCAGCGCCAGACGAACGAGTTCACCCCCCTTTTCTGCTGCGGCAACCCCGTAGCGACGATCCTGAATCTGATCTTCCGCTTCCTTCAGAAGCCGAGCCACTTCTCGCTTTTGCGACTTCACCGAAGCCGGCAGAAACTTGAATTCAAAGACCCAATGCCGGCGCCCTGCATCCAATTCCAAGTCAGAGCGGCCGAAAGCGTTGTGCACTTCAATGCGAGGCGTGCACCGCGCTCCATGCAAGATCGCCTGCACAAAGCCTCGGCTGCAATACTCATCCTTAACCGGGTAATGGGCATAGTCCAGCGACAGCATGAGTCGATTGAAGTCAGCCACCACCTCCTCTGCAACCCCATTCCACAAAAGGGGGCCCAGTCCGCCAGCGCCCACCTCGTCCAACGTCTTTCCTCCCAGCAGCAGCTCGTAGTAGAGCTGCGCCATGGCATCGGCCACTTCTTTGTTCGGGTAACCGACTAGAAACACGTCGTTGCGAGTTTCCTTGATGGTCAAATAGCCTGTCTGGGTGAGCAATGCCAGATCCGACACCTGCTTCTGATCAGCCGACGCCTTCAACACGGACTTGGGGATGATCTTTTCTTTCTGGTAATCCGCCGGATTCTTGAGCGAATGCGTCTTGATGTACTGCAGGAGCAGGGTGATCACGCCCCCCGACTCAATCCAGTAGTTTTCATACCCCCGTTCTGGCGTCGTGAAGAAATTAAGCACCGACCAAGGGTTGTAGACATGCTCTTGGGCTGTCTCATCGAAGCAGAATCCATCATAGTTTTGAGTCAGGCCATCGATGATTTCGCTTTCCGAACAACTTAATGCTTCGGCGGCTGCCTTGACATATTCAGAAAAATAGTCATCAATTTCAGACCGCGTATATCCAAGCAAGGAAGCGTAGTTTCGATCAAACGTCAGATCCGTCAGGTGGTTGAGTTCCGAAAAAATGCCCGTCTGCCGAAACTTGGTAATGCCCGTCATGAAAAAAAAGCGGAACACCCCATCATTCGCCTTAACGACAGCAAAAAACTTCGCCATTTCCAGGCGAACTTTTTCGAAAAGATCCTCATCCCCCAACACGGCCGTCAATGGCGCGTCATATTCGTCGATCAGCAAAACGACAGAAGCCTCGCGCTGCTGACGCAACCAGCCCGATATCTGCTCTACGAGAGAAATCGGCACATGGGAGTCGTAACGGAACCCCTCGGCGGCAAACCCTTGCCAAAGCACGCCGCCCAACATCGAACGAAAGTCTTCTGCAGTGCTGAAATTCTTGGCTTCAGAAA